>NZ_CP027762.1:2904582-3207022 GCF_003852315.1 Pseudomonas sp. LBUM920 | reverse complement strand
GATGCGCTGTAAGCCGATTGAGTGGCTGGTGGGCTAGCTGTAGTCAGTGGGCCTCCTGCGGCGAGCGGGCGGGTTGTGGCGAGCGGGCTTGCCCCGCGTTGGGGCGCGAAGCGGCCCTGAAACCTGACGACTCAATTCATCGGGAGAAACGCGGTGACTGTCCTGGGGCTGCTTCGCAGCCCAACGCGGGGCAAGCCCGCTCGCCACAACCCGCACGCTCGCCACAGTAAGCCCGCTCACACAAGCCCGCTTGCCACAAAAGGCCCGTGGAAATATGGGGACACGGAAGTCAACGCGGGTGTTCCGGCTGCGCTGCTAGCGTCACAGCTTCTTATCCATGCAAGGAGCAACGGATTGTCTCGTCAGCCCAACGCTCACCGATTACGCCGCGGTCGTTACTCAGAATCAGGGCGTGCTTATTTGGTTACCGTCGTCGTGCATCAGCGCCAACCCTTGTTCAACAGTTTTGAGCTGGGACGATTATTGGTAGCAGAATTCAAACGAACCCACGACGCGGGCCAAGTCAACTCACTGGCGTGGGTGATCATGCCGGATCACTTTCATTGGTTGTTCGAGCTGCATAACTCGACCCTGCCCGATGTGATGCGCCAGACCAAGTCGCGCAGTACGCTGAGTATCAATCGGGCCCGAGGCAGCCGGGAAAGATTCTGGCAGCGCGGCTATCACGACCGTGCTGTGCGGGCCGAGGAAGACGCTAGGAAAATAGCTCGCTACGTGATCGCCAACCCTCTACGAGCCGGGCTGGTCGAGCACATTGGTGATTATCCGTTGTGGGACGCGGCCTGGTTGTAACGCTGCAGACTCACGTGGCAAGCGAGCCTCCTGGGGTAGATGGGATTTCTGTGGTGGACGGGCTTCCTGTGATGTACGGGCTTCCTGTGGCGAGCGGGCTTGCCCCGCGTTGGGGCGCGAAGCGGCCCTGAAACCTGACGACTCAATTCGTCGGGAGAAACGCGGTGACTGTCCCGGGGCTGCTTCGCAGCCCAACGCGGGGCAAGCCCGCTCGCCACAGCCAGGCTGCTCGCCACAGCAAGCTCGCTCACCACGAGACGCCTGATCAGTCGTGCAGCGCCTTCGCCGCAATCAGTAACCCTTGGAACTTGCGATAGCGCGCCTCCAACACCGGCTGTTGCGTCGCATCAGGCCAATACCGCGCCTTGACCGGCATGCCCGCGTGCAACAGCGACGCGCCCTGCCCGATCGCTACAAACCCCAGCTTCGCCGCCCCAATACACGCGCTCAATTCGCTGCCCTGCAAGGTAAATATCTCGCGCTGCAGGATGTTCGCCAACAACTGCGCCCAGTACTCGCTGCGTGCGCCGCCGCCCACCAAAGCGCAGGCGCCGACGCTGGCGCCGGCCGATTGCACGGCGTGCAAGGCATCGAGCAAGCCAAACCCCACGCCTTCCATCACGGCGTAACCGAGCATCGCCGGGGTGCAATCGTGACCCAGGTTCATGAAACCGCCGCGCAGCAATGGGTCGTTGTGCGGCGTGCGTTCACCGGCCAGATAGGGCAAAAACAGGGGTGTGTCCAACGGTATCGGCTGCCCCATCGGCAACTGCGCCTGCACCTGGTCCAGTAGCGTTTGTTCGTCCGGCATACCGGTCAAGCGTGTCACCCAGCGCAAGCAACTGGCCCCGGCCAGCATGGCGCCCATGGTGTACCAGCGATCAGGCAGCGCGTGGCAGAAGCTGTGCACGGCGCTGGCCGGGTTGCCGGCGGCATGATCGGTAATAGCGACGATGGCCGCGCTGGTGCCCAGGGTGATGAAACCGTCGCCGGCATTGATTGCGCCGATGCCGACGGCCGCCACCGGGTTATCGCCGCCGCCACCGGCAATCACCACGCCGGGCGACAAACCCAGCCCGCTCGCCGTCACGCAACCCGCCGGCGCACCGCCTTCCACCAGCCTGGGCATCTGCGCAGGCGCAAGCCCCGTGGCACGCAGCATCGGCGCGAACCATTCGCGCTGCGCCACGTCCAGCCACAGTGTGCCGGCCGCATCGGACATCTCGCTGATGCGCTCGCCACTCAGGCGTAAACGCAGGTAGTCCTTGGGCGAGAGCACGCAGTCAATGGCCTTGAACACCTCGGGTTCATGCTGCTGCAACCACAGCAGTTTCGGCGCGGTCAGCCCGGCCATGGGCAGGCTGCCGGTGACTTCGGCGAAGCCGGGCCCGAGCTGCTCAGCTTGGGCGACAGCACGCGAGTCGTCCCACAGGATCGCCGGGTACAACACCCGGTCGTCATCCCCGAGCAATACAGCGCCGTGCATCTGCCCGGACAACCCGATGCACACCACACGACTGAACGCCGTATGCGCACGCAACTGCTCAAGCGCCTGCAAACAGGCCTGCCACCAGTCTTGCGGGGCCTGTTCGGACCAGCCGCTGTGGCGTCGCGAGACACTCAAGCGCACACCGGCGTGGGCCAGCACGGCGCCGTCGACGTCCATCAGGATCGCCTTGAGTTCAGAGGTGCCCAAATCAATACCGAGGGAAACAGGACTGCTCATACGTGGGTCATTCCAATCCAATACAGCCACATGAATTACGGTATTGCAGGCTCGGCGCCAGGCGCACACTTTGCACCGGCGCGGCCGGCGAGGCCATGCGTTGCAGCAGCATCTGCACCGCGCGCGCGCCCAGCTCCTGGACCGGCTGGGCAATCAAGGTCAGGCGCGGCACGAAAAAATCCGCCCAGTCAAAATCATCAAAACCCACCAGCGCGATCTGCCCCGGCACATCGACCCGCGCGTCTCGCAGCGCGTGCATGGCGCCCAGCGTCATCAGGTTATTGCCCGCCATGATCGCTGTAGGCGGCGCACTCAGGGCCAGCAACTGCGCAGTCGCGACGCGCGCCGGCTGGCTGTTCGAGCCACCGTTGACCAGTAACTGCGGGTCAAACGCCACGCCTGCCGCCTGCAACGCAGCCCGGTAACCCGCCACGCGCTCATCGGTAGTGCCCAGCCCCGCGCGCCCGGCAATAAAGCCGATCCGGCGGTGCCCATGTTCAATCAAGTGCGCGACCAGGGCCTGGGTGGACTGGGTATTCTCCACCCCGATCTGGTCAAACTGCGTACTCATCATGCGGTCCACCAGCACCGTGGGCATTTCATTCGCCTGCAAATACTCCAGGGCTCTGGAGTCGGTGGACGGAGCCAGCAAAATCCCATCGACCCGTCGATGATGCAACGCCGTGACCACTCGCAGCTCCTGCTCCGGGTCGTCGTGGGGGTCGACAAACAGCATCATGTAGCCGTGCTTGGCGCACTCGGTTTCAATCGCGTGCACGGTTTCGCTGAAGTAATGGTTGGACAGCGCCGAGATCGCCACGCCAATCGTGCTGGTGCTGGAACGGGCCAGCGAGCGCGCCAGGGTATTGGGGATGTAGCCCAAATCCTGAATCGCGCGCTGCACCGCTTGCACCGTGGCCTCGCTGACCTTGCGGGTGCCGTTCAACACGTGGGACACGGTCGACGTCGACACCCCCGCCCTGCTTGCCACGTCATCCATGGTGACCACGACGCTTTCCCCTTTGCTCAATGACTCAATGTTTACTCGACCAACCGCTGTACGTAGCCACGTTGTCGCGGGTGATCAGTTTTGGCGTGAGCAGGGTAACCGCTTCGGCCGGGGCCTTGTCATTGAGAATGTCGTTGCCCACGTTCACGGCGGTCTGGGCCATGGCCCAAGGGTCCTGGCTGGCCGAGGCCTGGATTTGCGTGTCGGTCTTCAGCGCGTTTTCGATGTCTGGCGCGCCGTCCACCGAGGTGATGAGGATGCCGCTGCGTTTAAGCTGCTTGGCCGCCAGGTCGCTGCCGATGGCTTGCGGGTCGTTGATTGCGAACAGGCCGTCGATTTTCGGGAAACGCGTGAGGTAACCCTGCATCACGTTCAGGCCACCTTCGCGCGAGCCTTTGCCGTCCTGGTCATCGGACAGCACCTTGATGTTTGGCGCACCGGCGAAGGCGGCCTTGCAGCCTTTGACGCGGTCGGTCACGGCGGTGACTTGCGGGCCATTCTGGATGATCACATTGCCCTTGCCCCCAAGCTTGTCCACCAGGAACTGGCACGCCAGTTTGCCGGCTTCGACGTTGTCGGTTTGCACGGTGGCGTTCACGCCCTTGGCGTCCACATCCACAGCCACCACGACAATGCCGGCATCCCGGGCTTTCTTGATGGCCGAGGCCATGGCCGATGGGTCGACGGCGTTGAGCAGGATCAGGTCGACCTTGGACGAAATGAAGTTGTCGATCTGCGAGAACTGCTTGCTCAGGTCATAGTCGGCCGACACCGACGTCACTTTGACATTGGGGTTCAGCTCTTTGGCCCGCGCCGTGGCGCCATCGGCCAGGGTCACAAAATACGGGTTGCCGAGCGAGCCCATGCTGATGCCGAGGGCCTTGAGTTCGCGGGCTTGCACGGTGTGGGAGATCAGGGCAGCCAAGGCCATAACAGGAAAGAGGCGTTTGAAGTTCATGCGGGACTCTCTTGTGATTGTTGTTGGAGTGAAATCAGGTCCGTGCACCGGACTGGCGATAGCGATCCAGCGCCACCGCGCCGATGATCACAATGCCCTTGATGATGTACTGCCAGATATCCGATACACCCAGCAGCACCAGGCCGTTGGTGAGCACCGCGATAATCAGCGCTCCGATCAGCGTGCCGCCGATGGTGCCGACGCCGCCGGTAAAACTGGTGCCGCCAAGAATCACTGCAGCAATCGCGTCCAACTCATAGGATTGCCCCAGTTGCAGGCCATTGGCGGCGAACAGGCGCGAGGCGCTCATCACGGCGCCCAGCCCGGCCAGTGCGCCGGACATGGCGTAGACGAACAGCAACACTTTCCACACCTTGATCCCCGACAGCCGCGCTGCCTCGGGGTTGCCGCCCACCGAGTAGATCTGCACGCCCATGACGGTGCGGCGCAGAATGAACCACGACAGCGCCACCACCGCGACGGCAATGATCACCAGCCACGGCACGCCCAGCACCGAGTCATTGCCGATAAATGCAAACGGCAGGTCGGGGTTGAACACGGTTTTGTCATCCGCCAGCAACCGCGCCAGGCCGCGCATGGCGGTCAGTGCGCCCAGGGTGACGATAAACGGCGGCAGGCGCATGAAGGCGATCAGCCCGCCATTGACCAGCCCCAGCAACAGACCGAAACCGATGCCGGCAGCGATCCCGAACATGCCGAACTGTGGCGACATCGAGGCCTGCAACGCGACCACGGCGGACGCCGCGAGAATCGCGCCGACGGACAAGTCGATGCCCGCCGTCAGAATCACAAAGGTCATGCCTGCCGCCAGCACCACATTTACCGAAGCCTGCTGGGTGATGATCGACAGGTTCTGCACGGTGAGGAAGTTTTCACTGGCCAGGGCAAACCCCACCAACAGCAATATCAACACCGGCAGCATGCCGACCGTGCGCATCAGCTCGCGAACGCGCTCGGCCTTGCCGATAGGTGCGAGGGTCAATGTGTTGTTGTTTGAATCAGCCATGGGCAGCCACCTGATCGCCACCGGTGGCGAGGTCAATAATACGTTCCTGGGAAATGACGTGGCCGGATGCCCCGCCGACTTCGGCCACCAACTGGCCTTCGCGCATGATCAACACGCGGTCGCACGTGCCGATGATTTCCGGCAACTCACTGGAGATCACCACAATGCCAACGCCGGCCAGCGCCAGTTGATTGATGATGCGGTAGATCTCGGACTTGGAGCCGATGTCCACGCCCCGCGTTGGTTCGTCGAGGATCAGCACATGCGGCTTGACCTCCAGCAGCCGCGCCAACAGCACTTTCTGCTGGTTGCCGCCGCTCAAGGCGCCGACATTGACCTTGCCCGACGCCACCCGGATCGACAGCGATTTGATCGCATCATTGGCGCGCTGCCAGCCGTGGCCACGGTCCAGCACGCCGCCTGTGTGCGCGTCCGGCACACAGGCGCAGACGTTGATGTTGTCGGCCACGCTCATGTCGAGGAACAGGCCCTGGGCCTTGCGGTCTTCGGTGAGGTACACCACGCCGGCGCGGATCGCATCAGCCGGGTTGCGCAGTTGGGTCACGGTCTTGCCCACCACTTCAAGTGTGCCGCTGGTGCGCGGGTCGGCAGCAAAGATCAGCCGCGCCAGCTCCGTGCGCCCTGCCCCGACCAGCCCGGCAATGCCCAATACCTCACCGGCATGCAGGTCGAAACTGCAGGTGCGCACGCGCTTGCCGTCGGCCATGTCACGCACGCGCATCACCACGTTGCCGGGGTTATAGGCGGCGTGTTCCTTCTTGTAGAACCCGGAAAGATCGCGGCCGACCATCATTTTTACCAGCACCTCGGCCGACAACGCTTCGCGCGTCAGCTCGCCGATGTACTGGCCGTCGCGCAGCACCGAAACGCGGTCCGACAACTCGTAGATCTCGGCCATGCGGTGGCTGATGTAGATAATCGCCAGGCCCTGGCTGCGCAGCTGTTTGATCAAGGCAAACAGGCGGTCGGTCTCACGCGATGACAGCGGCGTGGTGGGCTCGTCCATCACCAGGATCCTGGCGTGGGCATGCAGGGCGCGGGCGATTTCCACCAGTTGGCGCTCGGCAATCGACAGGCTGCTCACCGGTGTGGTGGGTTTGAACTCGGCGCCCAGGCGTTGCAGCACCTCGACGCAGCCGGCTTGCATGCCCTTGCGGTCGATGGTCCAGCCGCGCCGCAGTTCGCGGCCCAGGTAGATGTTCTCGGCCACGCTCAGGTTGGGGCACAGGCTCAGTTCCTGGTAGATCACGGCGATGCCGAGGGTCTTGGCGGTGGCGGGGTCAAAGGTGGCGACGGGCTGGCCGTCGATGCGGATTTCACCGCCGGGATCGGCCTGGTAGGCGCCGGAGAGGATTTTCATCAGGGTGGATTTGCCGGCCCCGTTCTCCCCCATCAACGCGTGGATTTCACCGGGGTAGACTTTCAGGCCGACATTCTTGAGCACGCGCAAACCGTTGAAGGTTTTGCTGATGCCCTGCATCTCAAGCAAGGGTTCAAGGCTCATGGATGAGCTCCTGGCATTATTATTTTTGTAGTCGAGTGCTGCCGACTCTAGTCCAGTTACATTTCCTTACGCAAGCGCTTGCGTGCGCCGTTTATCGATTGATTAAACGTTTCACCAAGTGCACAAGCGCGAATTGCGCATGCCGGCGCGATGCATGAAATGAAATTTATACGCCAGCGGAATAAAACCCCGCGCCCGTCCGTTCTGCCAGCAGTCATTGGAAGAAATCAGGATGCGTCATGACCTCCAACGCAAGCGTTGTCGTTTACATCTGGTATCCCCATGGGGCTGATGTTGGCCATGCCGCGATGTACATCGGCGACCCGGTGATCGGCAAGATGATCGAAGTGCGATACGACCGTTACCGCAACGACGGCGAACGTGATCGCGACCGCGCCTTTATCGAGCAATTCAACACCAGCTACGTCAGCTGGTGGCCCGAAGGCAGAGCCGCCTTGACCGGCAAGCAGCGCCAGGAGCGCAACCTGTTCCTGGAGTCCGACATCAGCGCCGAAGGCTGCCGGCCGCATGTGGTCTATACCGTTTGCGGCCTGAACCTGCAGGCCATGCAGGCCGAGTGGTTCAACATCCGCTACAAGCCCAACGCGCATTACCAGATGCTGCGCAAGAGCTGCTCCACCGTGGTACTGCGGGTGCTCAAGGCCGGTGGCGCGCTCAACAAGCTGTCGGGGGCCAAACGCGCATGGTTTTCCAACAACCTCTACGTGACGCCGAAAAACGTCGCGCAAATCTGCAATGAACTGCGCGACGCAGGGCTGGCGACCAAAGCTAAAAGCCAGAACTGCCCGGAAAAAGGCTCGTTCATGTTCGGGCTTCGGTAGGTTACCTGGTGCCGGTGTCTGACCGCTTGTCTGTGGGAGCTGGCTTGCCTGCGATGCAGGCACCTGGGTCCATCAGGCCCATCGGGTTGATGCCATCGCAGGCAAGCCAGCTCCCACAGACAAGCAAAAGCACTGCGGTGTTGGCAGTTGAACTCGGTCGACTTGTGGGAGCGGGCTTGCTCGCGAAGGGGTGGGTCAGCCAGCTCATGTGTAGCTGACACACCGCCTTCGCGAGCAAGCCCGCTCCCACATTTGGATCGCAGTGCATCAGATAAAGATGTATTGCTGTGCTGTTGCTCTGCTTTTGCTTCTACCACTCAGGTCGGCTTTCAGGCCGCCGTGCTCTGCTGTTGATCTTGATCTGACAGGCCCCGTCAACCACGCTGGCCGAACGCAGGCTTGAATCCGTGGGTAACCCGGCAGGACGCCGGGTTAGCCGTGTTGGGCCATGGATGGCCCGTCACGGCGGCCCACGGATTCAAGCCGGAGTGAGGGCATGCCGAGCCTAAGCGAGGCACCGAGTGGTGGGGCAAAGACCTTTTGGTTACTTTTGGGGCGTTTGCCAAAAGTGACCCGCTGTAAGAGCGGAACCGCCAGCCGCCGCTACCGCAGCAACGGATATGCCCCCCCGATCAACCACCCGCTCCCCATAAATACAGAACCTCCACCGACGCTATTCAAGAGGACAACCAAGCCCCCTGCCCCCACCCATTTCGGTGGAAAAGGCCCTCCCCCCTGAACTTCCGCAAAACCCCACCCATCTACCCCATCCTCCCGCAAAAACCAGCCTCCAGTACCGATACCCCAACCTGCTCACCCGCGCATCCAGCGCACAGCCAACATTAATCAATCCATTTGAGTGCCAAAACCCACCACGCCAAAGCCGCCAACCATCAAAACGCCATAATCTCTGCTATCGTCCAAAGACCTCATCTCCTCCTCGTCGCCCTCGTGCGATCTTCAGTGAGCATGCTCTGCGCCATCGGCTATCAACGTTGGCGGGCCTGAAGTTCATGGAACGCCACCGCGATGGATAAAAACCCGACCGAACGACCCCTCGAACCGCAATCGCGGGCCGAAAAAATCGTCGAATTCAAACGCCAGAAAACCCTGCTCAAGACCGGCGCCCTGCAAGACGCGATCTTCAACAGCGCGTATTTTTCAAGCATCGCCACCGACGAAAAAGGCGTGATCCAGATCTTCAACGTCGGCGCCGAACGCATGCTCGGTTACGCCGCCGACGACGTACTGAACCGCATTACCCCCGCCGACATTTCCGACCCCGCCGAACTCATCACCCGCGCCGCCGCCCTCAGCCTGGAGCTCGACACACCGATCACGCCAGGCTTCGAAGCCCTGGTGTTCAAAGCCTCGCGCGGCATCGAAGACATTTACGAGCTGACCTACATCCGCAAGGACGGCAGTCGCCTGTCGGCCATGGTCTCGGTGACGGCCCTGCGCAACCGCCACGACACCATCATCGGCTACTTGCTGATCGGCACCGACAACACCGCGCGCAAGCAGGAAGAAGCCGAGCGCAAAGGTTTCGAGCGCGCCCTGGAAGAAAAGAACCTGGAACTGGAACACGCCAACCACATGAAGTCCGAGTTTCTCGCCACCATGTCCCACGAATTGCGCACGCCGCTGAACGCGGTGATCGGCTTCTCCGAGGCGCTCAAGGACGGCCTGGTCGGCGACATGAGCGAGGTGCAGCGCGAATACATCGGCGATATCTTCACCAGCGGCCAGCACTTGCTGTCGCTGATCAACGACATTCTCGACCTGTCCAAGGTCGAGGCCGGGATGATGGACCTGGAGCTTGAGGCCGTGGAGCTCGCAGGCTTGCTGGCCAACAGTCTGTTGATCGTGCGCGAAAAAGCCGCCCTGCAACGCATCCAGTTGAAGCTGGAAAGCGAGGGCGATTTCGGCACCCTGGAACTGGACCTGCGCAAGACCAAGCAGATCATCTACAACCTGCTGGCCAATGCGGTGAAGTTCAGCGAACACGGCGCCTCCGTGACCCTGGCGGTGCGCGAGGTCAGTCGCGCCCAGGTCGGGCAGATCCCTGGCGACTGGCCGACCCATGGCTTCGCCCTGCAGCCCAGCCCTCACGCGCAGTTCCTCGAACTGAGCGTCAGCGACACCGGCATCGGCATTGCCAAGGACGACATGAGCAAGCTCTTCAAGGCGTTCAGCCAGATCGACAGCAGCCTGGCGCGTAAATTTGAAGGCACGGGTTTGGGGCTGGCGATGGTCAAGCAATTGACCGACCTGCATGGCGGCAGCGTCGCCGTCGCCAGCCGCGTGGGCCTTGGCACCCGCTTTGTGGTGTGGCTGCCTCTGCATCGCGCCCCGGAGGCTGCATGGCCGAAATCCTGATCGTCGAAGACAACGAGGCGAACATGCGCCTGGCTCGGTTGTTGCTGGTCAATGCCGGTCACAGCGTGTTGTGGGCGGCGGATGCAGAAACCGGCTTGACGCTGGCGCGGGAAAAACAGCCGGCGCTGATCCTGATGGATATCCAGTTGCCGGGCATGGACGGCCTCGCCGCCACCCGACTGCTCAAGCAAGACCCCGGCACCGCGCATATTCCGGTGATCGCCCTGACCGCCATGGCCATGAAGGAAGACCGCGAAAAGACCCGACTGGCCGGCTGCGACGCCTACATCATCAAGCCGCTGCGCTACAAAGAGCTGTACCAGACCATCGACACTTTGCTGCAACCACACATCAGCCCTCTCCTGTGAGTCCTCTCCATGGCCAGCCAACCCGCAACGCTACTGATCGTTGATGATGAACCCCAGGTTCGCAAGCTGCTGGAAACCCTGCTGCAACACGAGGGCTACCAGACCCTGAGTGCCAGCAGCGGTGAGGAAGCCTTGCAGTTGGTGGCGCAGCAACCGCCCGACCTGATCCTGCTGGACATCATGATGCCGGGCATGGACGGTTACGAGGTGGCCAGCCACTTGAAGGGCGACGAAGCCACAGCGAGTATCCCGATCATCATGCTGTCGGCCCTCAGCGAGCCCAGCGCGCGCGTCAGCGGGCTGCAAACCGGCGCCGAGGAGTTCATCAGCAAACCGGTGGAGCGTGTCGAGTTGTGGCTGCGGGTGCGCAACCTGCTGCGGCTCAAGGCGCGCGGCGATCATTTGAAAGTCCACAACCTGATGCTCGAACAGCAGCTGCAGCGGCAAACGGGAGAGCCGGCGGGCATGAGCGTGCACGACCTGGCGCGCCAGGACCTGGAAAACGCCCTGCGCCGGGCGGTCGAAACCAATGCGTTCAGCGTGCATTACCAACCCAAGGTCGAGCTGGCCGGCGGCCAGATATGCGCACTCGAAGCCCTGCTGCGCTGGGAGCGCCCAGGCTATGGCGCGGTTTCACCGGCGGTATTTGTGCCGATACTTGAGAGCCTGGGCTTGATCGTGCCGGTGGGGCGCTGGGTGATTGACACGGTTTGCCAGCAAATCGCCGTGTGGCAACGCGGCCTGATTGGCGCCGTAGAGGTTTCAGTCAACGTCTCCGGTCATCAGTTGATCGAGGGCGACCTGATTGCCGATATCGAGCGCACCTTGAGGCAAAACGGGGTGGCGCCGCACTGGCTGGAGGTCGAACTGACCGAAGGCTCATTGATGGAAAACACCCAGCACACCATTGCCAGCCTGCAACGGCTGCGCACGATGGGCGTGAAAATCTCCATCGATGACTTCGGCACCGGCTATTCAAGCCTGGCGTATCTGCGCCGGTTTCCCATCGACACGTTGAAGATCGACATCGCGTTTATTCGCGAAGTCACCACCAACCCGCAAGACGCGGCCATCACCCGCACGATCATTGAACTGGCCCATAGCCTGAGCCTGCAAGTGGTCGCCGAAGGGGTCGAAACCCAGGATCAGCTGGCATTTTTGAAGGCCGCCGGCTGTGATCAGATTCAAGGGTACTTGTTCAGCCGGCCATTGCCCGCCATCACGCTGGAACGCCTGCTACTGGAGCGACTGCCGAGGCTCTGAAATCTCTTCGCGCAAACACTCGATCAGCCCGCGGTGTGTCGCACTCAATCGCCCCGCGCCACTGACCAGCGCCAGCTCCGAAGGCGCCACCGGCGGCAGTTGCGTGCAAATTCGATGGCTGGCCAGCACGGCGCTGTTGGGCAGGATGCTGACGCCCAGCCCGGACGTCACCGCCGCCTGGATGCCAGTCAGGCTATGGCTGCCGAACGCCACGCGCCAACTGCGTCGAGCCTTGTCCAGGGTGCGGATGGCGCGTTGGCGGTAGATACAGCCTTGGGGGAATAATGCCAGCGGCAAGGTCTCGGCCTGCAGGTCCTGGCCCGCGCCGCACACCCACACCAGCGGCTCCGGCCAACTGGCATGGCACTCGCCGCTGCCGGGCTCGCGCTTGATCAGGGCGATGTCGATCTCGCCGTTTTCCAACTGGCGACGCAAGTCGGTGCTCATGCCGCTGACCGTTTCCAGCCGCGCCTCAGGGTAAGTGCGCACAAACCCCGAGAGCATCGAGGCCATGCGCGTGGCGTCAAAATCTTCGGGTACACCCAGGCGCACCGGCACCACGCTGGCCTCGGTACTCAGCGCCTCGCGGGCTTCGCGCGACAAATTCAGCAGCCGGCGCGCGTAGTGGGTCAGCAACTCGCCATGCTCGGTGGGGCTGACCTGCTGGCCGGAACGGTCACGCACCAACAACACCTGGCCGGCGCTTTCTTCAAGCTTGCGAATCTGCTGACTGACCGTGGATTGAGTGCGGTGCACGCGCTCCGCGGCGCGGGTAAAACTGCCTTCGTCCACCACGCAGACCAGGGTGTGCAGCAGTTCGAGATCAAACATGGCGGCGACCTTCATATCGGATATTCAACTGTGTGGCAGAGGTTAATTTAATTTCCAACTGACCGCCACGTTTCCTAAGCTGCCAGGGTCACTCACTTTCCGCACAGGTGCCCCATGCCCCTTGAGAATACCCCTCGCCCGCTCTGGTTGACCTTTGACTGCTACGGCACGCTGATCCAGTGGGATGAAGGCCTGCGCGCCGCGATCGATAAAATCCTCGACGAAAAAGGTGATCATCAGGTCGACCGGGATACCTTGCTCAGCGCCTACGACCATAACGAACACACCCTGGAACAGACGCCACCGCATCGCAGCTTTCGCACGCTGGCAGGCTTGAGCATGCAGTTGGCGCTGAACGCGCTGGGATTGCCGGCCAATGAGCACGACGGCACCCTCCTCACCGACAGCATCAGCGCGATGCCGCCATTTCCTGAGGTTGTGGGGACGCTCCAGCAGCTTAAAGCGATGGGGTTCAAGTTGTGCATTGTCTCCAATACCGACGATGACGTGATTGCCGGCAATGTTGCGCAGTTGGGCGGCGCGATTGATCGAGTGATCACTGCGCAGCAGGCAGGCGCCTACAAGCCCGATCGCCGTCTGTTCGACTACGCCCACGAGCAGTTGGGCGTGAACCTCGACCAGGTCGTGCATATCTGCGCCAGCCCGCACCTGGACCACGCGGCCGCGCGGGATATCGGCTTTCGGTGTGTATGGATCGACCGTGGCACCGGCCGTCAGTTGCTGGCGGACTACACGCCTGATGCGATTTTGCCGACGCTTGACCGCGTGCCTGAGCTGTTCACGTCCGTGGGGTGGTGAGGCCTATCGAAATCACCTGACGCGCCACGATCCAACGGTGGGAGCGGGCTTGCCCGCGAAGGCGCAGTGTCAGTCGGCTGATACGCCTTCTTCGCGAGCAAGCCTGCTGCGACATTGGGGGCGTGTACAGGCAGCACTTTATGGGTCCAGCACCCCGCCGCTGTAGCTGTCGGATAAACGCGTGCCCGTAAATTTGGCGACGACCGAACCTTGCGCCACCAGGCGCTCGCGGTGGCGGGTCACCATGCGCCCGGCTTGCGCGGCGTGCAGTATCACCTCCGACGTCGGCTCACCGGGCCTTGCGATGATCCGAGCGAAACGCTGGCCTTCCTCGACCTCATCGCCGAGTGCTTTTTCGAACACCAGTACACCGGCACAGGGCGCCAGCAGGGTCTCCATGCAGCCCATGTCCACCACTTCCCCCTGCCATTCGTTGATGGCCGCCACTTCATCGATCACGCCATTGATGCACAGCCACGCCCATAAGCCATCGGCGTCTTGCCGCGCCAGCGCATCGCTGACATCAGCCTGGCCGCGCAATTCGACAGTCGCCGCCAACTTTGGCGCCGCGTGGTTGATGAGGGTTTCTTCAAAGGAGCCATCCCCGCCGTCATCCCAGACGATCACCACGTCCACCTGCAACGCCGCCGCCAGCGCCAGGCCTTGCTCCGGCCAGAAACGACGATGGATGTAGAGGTAAGGCAGCGCCTCATCATCGGTGTGCAAGTCCAGCACCAGGTCGGCGTCGGCGGCTAACTGCATCAGGCTCTTTTGCCACTGCGCCAGGTTGGTCGCCGGGCGCTCCATGGCCAGTGAGTGGTCGAAAGCGCGGTTGAAGTTCTGCCCGGTGGCGTCGTGAAAGCGCCCCAGCAGCCGGCCCTGACGAAATTGGCCGATGCCGAACGGGTTCGCCTGGGGCACAACAGTAACAGTGCCGCGCAGCCGCCCTTGAGCCTGGCAGGCCTGCAAACGCGGGAGCAACTGGTGCAGCACCAGCATCCCGGCGATTTCATCGGCGTGCACGCCCGCCTGCAAGTGCACCCTGGGCCCGCTGCCGTCGCCTTCGAAACGCCAGGCGCCGATGTGCAGCGGGTTGCCTGCATCGCCCTGAACCTGCCACGAAAGGTCATTTGCCATGCCTTGCCCTCCTCTCATCATTTAATCGCTAGAGATTGAACACGTGTTCAACTAACCTGAGCGCTCTGGTCATCAACCCAAGGCACTCCCGTGACTGTCGACCCTCCCAAACTGCGCCGTGCCGACCCCGACGAACGCCGGGACTTGCTGATCGCCGCCACACTCACCAGCCTCGCACGCGACGGTCACGCAGGCATTTCCGTGCGCCGGATCGCGGCCCAGGCCGGGGTATCCGTGGGCCTGCTCAACCACCATTTCGGCAGCATCGATGCGCTGATCGCCGAGACCTACCACAAGCTGGCCAGTGAGCTGACCAGTGCCCTATGGGCGCAAGTCGAGCAGGCCGAAGGCGCCGCCGCACGGCTGGATGCGTTTCTCAGCGCGTCCTTTTCGCCACGGGTGATGGACCCTGACCTGCTCGGCGTGTGGGTGGTGTTCTGGAGCCTGATCCGCCACTCGCCCCATGTGAACCAGTCCCACGAAAACAGCTACCGCGCCTACCTGGCGCTGATCCAGCAACTGCTCGACGACCTGGCCCGCAGCGAAAACCTGGTGATCCACGACAGCCACCTGGCTGCCATCGGCCTATCGGCGATGCTTGACGGGCTCTGGCTCGAGGGGTGCCTCAACCCCGGCACGTTCAGCCCCGCCAACGGCTTGCACATCTGCCGCTGTTGGGTACAGGGGTTGCGTCACGGCGCATTCGGCGCCGACCACGTCCTGTGATTCAGGGTGGCGCGCGCTGAGCATCGCCAAGGTGCCGCTGAGCGCAATCAGCACCGCACCGATGATCAGCGACACATCCATCGAGGTGCCCCAGATCAGGCTCGACAACACAAACGCCCAGATCAACCCGGTGTACTCGAACGGCGCGAGCAAAGTCGCGGTGGCGCGGCGGAAACTCGCAAACAGCAGGAATTGGCCAACGCCGCCGACCAGCCCTGCCGCCAGCATGCCCAGCCACGCGGGTGTCGGCGCCGGGGTGTGGGTCCACGGCAAGGTCACGCCCATGCACACCACGAACACCGCATTGGTGATCAGCATCTGCTCGAGTACCGAGGTAGTCGGGTCGACCTGGCGCAGCTGGATATAAGTGAACGCCCAGCACAAGGCGGCCGCCAGGGTCAGCGCGATGGGCAGCGGGTCAACCATGTGGCTGGGACGACAGGCAATCACCACGCCGACGAAGCCGATGAGCAGCGAAACCCATTGGCCACGGCTGGCGCGCTCCTTGAGGATCAGCGCTGCGAGCAGCGTGACCATGATAGGAGCGGAGAAATACAGGGTGGTCATTTCCGCCAGGGTCAGGTCTTTGGCGGCGGTGTAATACAGCACCCACGCCAGCAATGACAACAGGCCGCGAATGATCAGCAGCTGGCGACTGGCCGAAGTCCACGCCCGGCGCAACAGGCCCATGCGCCCGGCGATCACACACGCCCCCACCACCACCAGGCTGCGCCAGAACAGAATGCTGAATACCGAATAATCAGCCACCAGCCATTTGATCACGGCGTCCTGCAACGCCAGGAACGCGTAGGCCAATGAGCACAAGGCAATGCCTTGCAGCGCGCGGTTCTGCTTCATCCTGCCGACCTGCGCAGCGGCGTGCCGCGCCGTTCGGCGATGGCGTAGACGCCTTCAATGAGGAAGGTCAGGCACAGGTAGACACCGGCCACCAGCAGCAGCGGTTGATAAATCTGCAAGGTCTGCGCGCGTACCACGTTGGCCGCGCCCAGCAGGTCGACCACGGCAATCGTCGAAGCAAGCGCAGTGGACTTGAGCAACATCACCGTCTCCCCGGCCAGGGTCGGCAGCAGCAGCCGCATCGCGCGTGGCAACCGCACCCGCAGCAACGCCTGGCGCGTGGTCATGCCAAAGGCAGACGCGGCCTCCATCTCGCCCTTGGGCACGGCCAACAGGCCGCCGCGGATCACTTCGCCCACATAAGCGCCCACCGACAGCACCAGGGCGAACACGATGTACCAATAGCCGTCGCGCAGAAACGGCCACAGGAAACTGCTGCGCACCATCGGGAACTGGGCAAACAGGCTGCCCAGCCCGTAGTAAAAAATGTAGATCTGGATCAACAGCGGTGTGCCGCGCAGCACGCTGGTATAGGCCAGCGCACCCCGGGCCAGCCACTTGCGCTTGGACAAGCGCGCCAACGCCACCAGCACCGCCAGGGCGAAGCCGAGCACTGCCGAAATCGCCAGCAGCGACAAAGTCGTCTGCAACCCCTTGGCGATCAGCCCCGCGTAATAGCTTATCCACTCAGGCATGGCGACTCACTCGACAACCGGCATCCAGCGACGAATACGTCGCTCCAGGCGCCCGGACAGGTAGTTGGAAGCCAGCGTCACCAGGTAATACAAGGCGGCGGCCGTGAGGTAGAACAGCAAATACTGACGGGTGGAACCGGCCGCCTGCTTGGCCGTGTACAGCAGCTCGTTGGTGCCGACCACGCTGATCAAGGCGCTGTCCTTGATCAGGTTGATCCACAGGTTGGACATGCCGGCCAAGGCGTACGGCGCCATGATCGGCAAGGTCACCCGGCGGAACAGGCCAAACCCGCTCAGGCCAAACGCCCGCGCCGCCTCGATCTGACCGTGGGGAATGGCCAGGATGGCCGCGCGGAATATCTCCGAGGCATAGGCGCCCTGCACCAGCCCCAGCACCAGGATCGCCACCAGCGGGCCGCTGATGTTTACCTGTTCGAAACCCAGCCACAGCATCAGCGCGTTCAGGCCCATGGAACCTGCGTAGTACAGCAGCAGAATCAGCAGCAGTTCCGGCACCGCACGAAACACGGTGGTGTAACCGCGCATCAGCTGTGCAATCGGGCGTGGCGCGCTGAGCTTGGCGCAGGCCACCACCAGGCCGATCAGCAACCCCACCGCGAAGGCGCCGGCGGAGATTTGCAGGGTCATCCATAACCCTTTGAGCAGCGCGTTGCCCCACCCTTGTTCGCCAAAGCTGAGAAGGTCGAGCATCTTATTCGGTCTTCTGCGCGATGGGCGGGTACGGGCTGTCGCAGGTCTTGCTCACAAACGCCGGGGTCTCGCCGCGTTTGCACGGGCTGACCGACAGGCCGAAGTAATGCTGGGCCAGGTCGTCATAGTCCTTGCTCACCAGCAGCTCGCCGATCGCCTTGTCGAGACGGGCCTTGAGCGCGGTGTCTTCCTTGCGCAAGCCGGCACCCACGCCACGGCCGATGATCGGGTCGTAGGGCACGCTGGCGATATGCGCCAGGCCGCTGGCTTCGGGGGTCTTGACCATCATCGCGATGGCCGTGTCGTCGGCCATCATGTAATCGATGCGCCCGGCGATCAGGTCGGCGTTGGCCGATTCCTGAGTGTCGTAGTACTTAAGGTCGGCGATGTTCTCGTAGTACTTTTTCAGGTAATTGGCGCTGACGGTGGAGATCTGCACGCCGATCAGCTTGCCCTTGAGGCCTTCAGGCGTGATATCCACCGTCGCGCCCTTGGGCCCTGCCACGCCCAGCAGCGAATCGTAGTAGGCACGGCTGAAGGCGATCTGTTTTTCACGCTCATCGGTAACCGACATCGAGGAGAAAATCACGTCGATTTTCTTCGCCAGCAGCGACGGGATGATGCCATCCCAGGCCACTTCCTTGATCTGGCACTCGGCTTTCATGCCTTCACAGAGTTTGTGGATCAGGTCCACTTCAAAGCCGGACCACTCCCCGTTGCCGCCTTTGACGGTAAACGGTGGATAGGGTTCTGCCGCCACCGCGAACACGATGGGTTTCTCTGCGGCCTGGATAAACCCGGCGGCCACCATCAACACTGCACTGCTCAACCACGTTGCCATGCGTCTGGATTTCATGATTTGCCCCGTCTTTTTTGGCGTTAGCGAGTTTGATGCGCGTTGACGAACTGTCGGCAACGTTCACTGCGTGGGTCGGTAAACACCGAGTCCGGCGAGCCGGTTTCCTCGATCATGCCTTGGTGCAGAAAAGCCACTTTGGAGGACACATCCCGGGCGAAGGCCATTTCATGGGTGACCAGGATCATGGTGCGGCCTTCTTCGGCCAGCGAGCGGATAACGCGCAGCACTTCGCCCACCAGTTCCGGGTCGAGGGCCGAGGTGGGTTCGTCAAACAGCATGACTTTGGGGCGCATGGCCAACGCGCGGGCAATCGCCACGCGTTGTTGCTGGCCACCCGAGAGAAACGCCGGGTATTCGTTGCGCTTGGCGGCAAGGCCGACGCGGTCGAGCAAGGCTTCGGCGCGCTCGATGGCCTCGGCGCGGCTTTCGCGCAGCACCTGGATGGGCGCCTCGATGAGGTTTTCCAGCACTGTGCGATGGGGCCACAGGTTGAAGTTCTGGAACACCATGCCCAAGGTCGAGCGGATGCGCACCAGCTGCTTGGCATCGGCCACCAGTGGCGCACCGGGAAGACCGTAATTCAATTTGATGCTTTCGCCATCGACATGAATGCTGCCCTGGTCGGGCACCTCGAGCATGTTGATGCAGCGCAGCAAGGTGCTTTTGCCCGAGCCGCTGGCGCCGATCAGCGAGATCACCTCGCCTTCGTGGGCCGTGAGGGAAATACCTTTGAGCACCTCGATATTGCCGAAGCGCTTATGCAGGTCGACGACTTCGATCATCGTTCTGGCTTGCGCCGGCTGCGCCACTTCGGGGGTGGGCGCGGCGGCGATACGCGGTTCAGCGACCCGCCTGGCGACAAACCCGGCGATGCGTCGGCAGGCCTCGGCAAGGCGTTCTTCACCCAGGGTGAAGGACAAGCGCACAAACCCTTGGGCCGGCTCACCAAAGGCGGCGGCATCGAGCACCGACACGCCCGCCTCGCGGAACAGCCGCCAGGCAAAATCCAATGACCCCAAGCCCGTGCCGCGCACGTCCACCAGCACAAACATGCCGGCTTGCGGTGCCTGCACCTTGATGCCCGGGCAGGCACTGAGGCCTGCCACCACCAGGTCGCGGCGGCGACGGTAGATTTCGCGCATGCCCACCGTCACCTCGTCATGGGCCAACACCGCCGCCGTGGCGGCTTCCATCACAAAGCCCGGCAAGCCATAGAGCATGCTCAGCACCAGGGTTTCGGCGTGCACGATCATCTGCGGGGCGGCGATGATCCAACCGATCCGCCAGCCGGTCATGGCGTGGGATTTGGACAAACTGCCGATCACGATGCAGCGCTCGGCCATGCCCGGCAACGCGGCAAGGCTGTGGTATTCGCCGTCGAACACCAAGCTTTCGTAGACCTCATCGACCACCACCCATAGGTCGTGGGCGATGGCCAGATCGGCAATGGCTTGCAGCTCTTGCGGGTTCAGCACCACACCCGTGGGGTTGTTCGGGTTGGAGAAAAACAGCGCCCGGGTCCGAGGCGTGATCGCAGCGCCGAGCCGTTGCGCATCCAGGCGAAACCCGGACTCCGGCGAACACGGCACGCGTGTAAGCGTGGCGCCGCTGGCCTTGAGCGTGGCTTCGTAGGTGACGTACATCGGGTCGAGCACCAGCACTTCATCACCGGCTTGCAGCAGGCACAGCGAACTGATGAACAACGCGTTCTGCGCGCCGGGCACGATGATGACGTTTTCGGCGCTCAACGGGCGGGACAAGGTCTTGCTGTAGCGCGCGGCAATCGCGTCGCGTAGCGCTGTACGGCCGGGGATTTCGGTGTAGTGGGTGTCGCCCTCGCGCAAGGCGCTGACGGCGGCGTCGGTGATGAATGACGGGGTGGCGAAGTCAGGGTCGCCGACGCTGAGAATGATGACGTCTTCGCCCTGGCTTGCGGCGTTGAACGCGGCGTGATGGATGTCCCAGGCGGCTACGCCCTGCCCTGCAATTCGTTCAACGAAGGGGGAAAACCGCATGCCAGAGCCTCTCGTTCAAGAAGAAAGCGCGAACCCGTGCAGGTGCAAACGGGTGGATGCGGTCAACATAGTGCAAACTGAACAGTCGTTCAATGGGTAGGTTCAGGCGGGTGTCGTTTATCGGTTAAAGAGGTCGCGAATGAAGTGACCGGGTGTAGGTCGCCCAGTATTAGGCCGGTTCAAATGCAGCTCAGCGCGTGTTCAAACCCATGCGGGTACTGGCGTTGCCCAGGCGCACACCGCTGCGACAGCGACGAGCAGGAACAGCGAGGGCAACACCGTCAAGCGCAGGCAGGCAGGTCCGAAAGGGGTCAATGTGCGTTCATCAAGTCACAGCGGTAGTCCTGCAGCTCACCGGCCGACCCCAGGTTGAGTTCGGTCAACGCCAGGTGCGTGGTCAGCAATACCAGGCTGCCATCGGCGCGCGGTGTCATCAGCAGACTGTACTGGCTCATCGCGTCGCCCTGCGCCTCGACGTACTCACGCAGCAGGGCCAGCGGGTCCAGCGTATCGGCGTCCGCCGGCGTGAGCGTGCGGGCGCTGTAGGTGTGCCCCTTCAGGCGCGTCGGCAGCACCTGCCACTGCGCGGTGAGGCCGTTGCTGTGCCGGTTCAGCGCGGCAAACACCTCCGGGCGCAGGCACGCGATGTGCACGTGCAACTGGTTTTGCGAGCGGCCGTAACGTGAGTTGATCGCCACCGAGAGGAACGCGTCCGGAATAGGCTGTTGCAAGCCGTCGGACAACACACTGCGATGCCGCCAGGCCTGGGCAAAGTAATGCGGCAGCAACTGTCGACCCAGCGCGGGGTCTTCAATGCCGGTGACCTTATCGACCGGAATCAACACATCATGCAGCGGGCCATTGCGGTCTTTGAACAGCGTGTAGCCACGGTCCAGGTCCACCGCCAGGCACGGGCTGGGGTTTTGCTGCTGTTGCTGATGGGGCACGCATTGCTGGCTGACGATATGCCATAAAGCATCGGGGTTGCCCCGCCACTGCCAGGCGCCGACCAGCGCAAGCACACACAGCAAACCACCAGCGATCTTGAATACGGTACCGCGCTTCATGCAAAAAACCTCAACGTACGGGGATGTCAGTTATTTTTCTCGCTGACCTCCCTGTCGCTAGGGCTAACGTTTAGCTGGGGCCATAAATTCCGGGCCAATCGGATCTTTTATCGTGCTGGCGAGAATACGGTCGATATGTGTCAAGTCGTCGGCGCTCAGGTGCCAGCCGAATGCCTCGTCGAAGCCCTTCAACTGCTCCGGCCGACGGGCACCCCACAGCGCGATGGTTGGGCCCTGGTCCAATACCCAACGCAGTGCCAGGGCCAGTACGGATTTGCCATGGCATTCGCGGGCATACACGTCCAGTGCCGCCACCGCCGCCAGGTACTGCTCGAAACGCGGCGCCCTGAACTTGGGGTCGAGATTGCGTACGTCGTCGCCCGCAAAGCGGGTGGCCGAATGCATATTGCCGGCCAGTAACCCTCGGCACAGCGGGCCATAAGCCAACACCACCAGCGAGTGTCGCTTGGCATACGGCAGGATGTCGCTGTCAATGGCGCGCTCGAACACGTTGTACGGCGGTTGCACCGTGGCCAGGGCCGTGTGACGACTGAACTCGTCCAACTGCGCACTCGAGTAGTTGCTCACGCCCACCGCCAGGATCTTGCCTTCACGACGCAGGCGCTCCAGCGCCTCGGCGGTTTCCTGCTGGGCCACCAGCGGGTCGGGCCAGTGCACCTGATACAGGTCGATGTAGTCGGTCTCCAGGCGTCGCAATGAATCCTCGACCTCTTTGCGAATGCGCTCGGCCGTGGCATTGCGGCGCGGGGTGCCGTCTTCCCATTGCAGCCCGGCTTTGGTAGCGATGACTGCCGAGTGACGTACGCCGCGCAAGGCTTTGCCGATCAGCTCCTCGGACAGCCCAAAGCCATACACCGGGGCGGTGTCGATCAGGTTGATGCCGCAGTTCAAGGCATGGCGCAGGGTCCTGGTCGACTGTTCGTCATCCGCGCCGCCCCACAAGTGTCCGCCCATGGACCAGGTGCCAAGGGCAATCCGCGAGACCGGCTTGTCTATGCCAGAAATCCGGATGGTCTCGATGCGCATAAAAAAATACCCCTGCCCACAACATTGCTTAGAAAAGCAATTACTCTAGATCATCTGAGGTTGAATAGGGCTCAACGCCGCATGCAACCGAACTCCCATAAAAGAGGCTTGAAATGGCTGCTTTCAATCGTTCCGAACTGGCCGACCTGAATGTGTTCATGGCGATCATCCGCCGTCGCAGTTTCCGCCATGCCGCCCACGAACTGGGGGTAACCACGTCGGCGTTGAGCCACACCATGCGCAACCTGGAAACCCGCCTTGGGGTCAAGTTGCTGTACCGTACCAGCCGCGCCGTGGAGCCCACCGACGCCGGCACCCTGCTCGCCGAAAAGCTCAGCCTGGGTTTTGCCACGATCCAGGACGGCCTCGACACCCTCGAGCTGTACCGTGAAGCGCCGATTGGCCGCCTGCGTCTCAATGTGCCCAGGGATGCCGCGGTGCTGCTGTTGGCGCCGATCCTCGGCGACTTCGCCACCGCCTACCCGCAACTGCGCCTGGACCTGATCGTGCAGGACGCGATGATCGACATCATTGCCGAAGGCTACGACGCCGGTATCCGGTATGGCGCGACCGTGCCACAAGACATGGTCGCGGTGCCGCTGACCGGCCCGTTGCGCTGGATCGTGGTCGCCTCCCCTGCCTACCTCGCACGTCACGGGACGCCACAGGTTCCCAAAGACCTGCTGCAACACGCGTGCATCCGCATGTACCTGGGAGACAAGACCACTTACAAATGGGAACTGGGCAACGGCCCGCGTCAACAGCGCATCGACGTGCCTGGCCATTTCAGCGCAGCCGACACTGAAACCATCGTCAATGCCGCGCTGCAAGGTGTGGGCATTGCCTACTGCCTGTCCAACCGTGTGCAACAGGAACTGGCCGACGGCCGTCTGGTGGAAGTGATGCCCGACTGGGCCTGCCTGGGCGAACCGTTGTGCATGTACTACGCCAGCCGCCGGCAATCGCAGCCAGGGTTGCGCCAGTTGATGGACATGATTCGGCTGAACACCATCGGCTCGCAGTTAATGCAAAGGCCTTGAGCCTGTAAGGGATGTCAGCCGTTGATGTAGCCGAACGGACACCCCTGGCATCCGAGCATGAAGGCTGACATCAGGGGTAAAGATTATCGCCGCCAGGCGACGGAATCGCTGCACGCACTACTGCCACAAGGGGAGGCCACGCCACTGTGCCGTGGCGTATTCCCTGCCCAGGTGACAGACTTTATGACCCGTATTTCCAACCCTCACGCTGCGCACGTGCAGCCAACGCAGGTTCCTGACAGCAGCGTTGCGCCGCCCAGGCTCACCTCTGAGCCCGGCGCGCCCATTCAGCCAGACATCGAAGGCACCCGGGCCCACGGTGATCGCGAGCTGGCGGCTCAATACGGCGCTGCACTGCGCGGCGCAACCGGCGTGACCGCCCGCGATGCTGACCAGAAAATCTGGCCCATTCCCGCGCATTCAACCTTCGGCCAGTGGTGGGCGCAGCTGGCAAACGCCTTGCGATCACCGGACGTGGCCCAGTGGATCCATGACAAGGGCATAGACAGCCACTCGATCAGCCTCAACCCGGCGTCGGGGCGGATTCAATTCACGCTCAAGCGCTACCTGGATCCCGCCCAGACGCTGCACACGCTGGGGCTGGACGACAGAGACTGGGGCGCCATCAGCGGCCCGGTGCTCCAGGCGGCACGCGTCATCGCAGCCGGCCAGGCAGATGCGACCGTCACCCTGCCGGGCGCTACAAACGAGCACATCGCTCCGTTGGCGCTGGTGGGCAACTTTTATAAAGAGCCGCCCCACCTTTCGGGCTCAGCGCTGACACAGCGCGCCGACGTACTCAGCCGCGAGCGCCGCTTCGCCAGGCTCGACCCGGTGGTTTTTTCCGACGTGGTGGAATCGCGCAGCGAAGGTGCCCTGCAAAGCCAGAAATCCGTCGTCGACGATACGCACGCGCAGCACCAGGCCGCAGCGTCGTTACGGTACTTGTCAGCGCAGTTGAAAGACGGCACGCGATCAAATGCCGACATCGCCGATGAGTTACAGGAAAACACCATTCAACTGGGCACCCACAGCACTTACCGCAGCGATCACACGCAGGCGTGGGCCGAGGTCAACCTCAAGCGGTTCCTGGAAGATAACGGCTGGGATGTGCCGACCAGCCGCGAAGCCATGGACAACCTTGCCCAAGCAATCACCACGCCACCGCCCAATACCCCCACCCACGGGAACCTTGGCGGTGCGCTGAGCTGGCCGCAACCCCTGGATCAGCGCAACCAGCGACTGTTGAGCAGCGGCCTGTACGCAGGCGGCTTTGGCGACATTGATGTGCGCCCGTTTAACAATGTCCTGGAGTACTTGCTCGACAACAGGCCCCTCACGCCCTCAGCGCTGAGCCAGCCGCGACGCTTACTCGACGAGTTGCTCAACACACCCAGAGGCACGGCACTGGGCGAGGCCATCCAGGCCAGCTTCGAGGCACGGTCAATCAAGGGCAGTGCCACCGATTGGCTACTGGCGGCATTGAACGTGGAGCGTGTCAGCCTGACCGATCCGTTTGGCGCTGCGCGACCAGACACGCCCCTGAGCATTGAAGGTTACACGCTGTTCTGCGCCGAAAACGCTGGCAAGTCCGCGTCTACGATCATCAGCGAGATGGAAGACCACCTGGTGGCCACCGGGCGAGCGTCCTCCCCGGCCACCGCTTGCATGCTGACTCACCTTTTGCTTGCCAGCCGGGCGCCGGCGCTTCTGGTCAAGGACATCCCCGATCAGGTGGCCGTGGGCACCCACAGCTGGGTCAGCTTTGCCACGGCAGTCGCGCGCATCGAGGCAAAATCGCCAGGGGCAACGGCAGCGATGAGCTATGCGCGCGTCATGCTGGAGGGCAGCATTGCACCCGTGACCGATGACGAGCGCCGCATTGAATACGCCGCCCAGCATGAAGCGATCAAGGACTGGGCCGTTGGCAATGGCCTGCACTACCCGACCACCGATGCAGCCATGGCCCTGGTGCGTCAGCGATTCAGTGCCCAGGTCAATGAGTTGAGAGAGGCTGCCCAAACGCAGATCGGCGAGATGCCGACCACAAAAGCGCTGGCGCTGGCACAACTGAAACTCGCTTTGCCGGCGATGGACCCGAACCTGTTCGAAGAAAAATGCATCACCTCGCAGCCCGCCAGCAGGCACTTCCCGGGGCCTTACTCGCTGCTGGATCTGTTTATCGACGGCAGAGCCCTGCTCGGCGCGCCCGACTCGTCCGATGATTGGGGCCGGGCCGGTCGCGCGGCTGCCAATGCGGTGACGTTGGGCAACGTCACTTTGCCCACGGATGGCGCGCCGGGGGCTTGGGTAGCGTCCTCGCATGCGATCAACATCAACGCCGCTCTGGCGACGCTTAAAGACCTGCCGCGTCCGCAGGATGCGTTTGATGAAGCGTTTGGGGCTTACGCCAGCCGGGTAAAAAAGACCACCACTGCGCAACTCAAGCACTTGATCGCCAAGCTGCCGCTGGAAGACCGGCAAAACCTGGAATTCGGCAAAATAAGCGTGCGCAAGGAAATTGAATACAGCCGAGACGATCGCCGCGTTGCAGAAGGCGTTCTACTGGTCGAGACCCAGCGCAATGGCAAGGCCATGACCTATGCAGTCGACCGCCTCAAGGGCACGGTGACCCGGCGGCCGGGCCAGACCTACAAAGCGTACCCACCCGCCGGCGGTTGGTATCCGTCACCCGGCAAACGCTACGATGCCGTAAAGCCTGCGGGTGAATACTCATCGGCCCTGCTGGATGAGCGCAAAGGTGCGCACACCGTGCCTGATAGCTTCGCCAGTGACCGAACCCGGTACATGGCCGATGCGCTGATTGAAGACATCAACCTGCCCGCAGTGCACCGCAGCGCCAGAGGCGTGACGAGGTTCGACACTGAAGTACCGACCTATAAGGTGGTTGAGGACGTAGCGCTGAATCTGATCCCGTTCAGGTCAGCCATCAAGCATTTCATCGACGGCAACGCGAAGGACGGTATCGTCGATCTGGCCTTCGATATCTTTGGTTTCGCGGTGGGCCTGGGGGCTGCGGCCAAGGGCGCGAAAGGCGCATTTGCCGGCGCGTCGGCCATCTCCAGGCTCGGCCAGACGTTCAAGATTGTCGGGCGTGCGGCGGTCGGCTCGCTCAACCCCCTGAGTGGGGTGGATGACCTGGCGCGCGGAGTCGCCAACGGCGTCCGCAGCTTAGCCGGCGCCAGCTATAAGGGCCTCAAGCACCTGCGCGGGTCTTACCGCAGTGTCAACTTGCTTGAGTTGGCGAAAAAGCCCGATATCGCGCAAGGCACCTTCAGGGCCTCCCACCGCGCGCAGAGCACCCCAGCGCTGGCCACATTCGATGAGGCGACGCAACAGTGGTATGCCGTTAATCCGCGCACCCAACAGGCGTACGGCAAACCGCTGGAAAATTTTGTCGTCGACAGCCCCAACTCAAACGACGCCAGCAGCCTGCACGCCCTCGGCGGCGATGACCTGGTAAAGATCGCCGATCGGCAACAGGGTCTGGCGGCGAACGGCACGTTCAAGGTCGGGCAACACACTGTTGAAGGTCATGCCGTACTGTTCCAGGGTCACTGGCACCAATACGACGCGGTAAAAAAATACCCCTTTGGCCCCCCGCTCAAAGACTTCACGCCCAAGCGCCTGGCGGCCAGTGGCGAGACCCGGACACTGGACGCCAACCTGCGCGGTTATGAAGCCAGACACATCGCCCCGCACGCGCTGTCGACCAAGGGCTTGCAGGGCAACGTGTATGTAGGCCGCAGTAAAAAAGAATATGTAAAGGTCGACGGAACACTTTATGAGTCACGGTTGAAGGATGGCCAGCGCGTCATCCGGCACCCCAATGGCACGGGGCCAGACATCGCCATCAGGGACCTCGGTGTGTCCGGCTGGGAACCCACCTCCAGGTCCGCCCGGCTGCTGGGTGGCGCTCATGACACACCCACGCCCTGGAAGTTTGGCGACAGCACTTACGTGGTCCCGATGGATGACATCGACGTCGTCGAACATGCAGCCACGCCGTTCAGGCTCAATCACAAAGGCGCCGAACACAGCGTCATCTTCGACAGTTCGGCCGGCGCGTGGAAACTGACCCCGCTCGCCACCGGTATCGATGACACGCCCGCGAAGTATTTCTGGCGAAGTGCCAAGGGCAAGTGGCAACGGGGAACGCTTGATGAGTTCAGCAAAGCTAAAAAGGCCGACGCGCATCAGTACACCTTTATTGATGTCTCACCGCCGTCGGTGCTGAAGCTGCCAAACGAAGTGAAACCGCTGCCCAAGGCGCTGCACTACTTTTGGGCCGGCCAGGAAATACCGTCGCACCTGGCCGACAACATCGCCAGGAACGCCACTCAGGCGCCCGGTTATACCTCCATTCTTCACGTCGATGCCGACAGCCCGGCGGTGTTTCAACGCATAAAAAACACGCTGGAGAGCAAGGTGCCCGGCGTGAAGATCGTGAACCTGCATGAGGACGAAGTCTTCAAGCAGCTCAGGCGCGGCGAAATGTACGACTACTTTCGGCAGGGGCAAGGCAAAAACCTGGCGGCCGCCTCGGACGTTGCGCGTTATCCCATCATGAACAAGCACGGCGGTGTGTACCTGGACACCGATGACGTCATTCAAAAAAACATCGGCACCGACGCATTGCTCGCCGGCGCTGACGATGTTCTGCTCGGCGCGCCGGTCGTGCATAGCCTGACCGACTACACGCCGTTCTATAACACCAGTAACTTCGCGACACGCCCTGGCAACCCGGTCATCGAGGCGATGATCACGCAGATGAACCAACGTTTTAAAGCCAACAAGGCGTACTTCGCGGCCAACCGCCCCACTGCCACGAAATCCGCCAATGGCCGGGTGCACTACACACCCGAATTCAGCGCTTATGAACGCAAGATATTCGAGACCGCAGGCCCGAATCTGTTCAATGACATCCTCAAGTCGAAACGGCCCGACCTGTACGACCTGGGTTTGGATGGATTAGCCAAAGAGTCCAAGCTGGTCGACGGCAGCCTCGTCTCGTCCGGCCCTATCGTCGACATTGAAAACGACGTGCTTGGCGTCTACGCCAGCAAAGGGCTTGCGCCACCGGATCATCTGCGTGAGCAGATACAAAAAATCAAACACCACTACTACCCGCTTCGCTACCGGTTCAACATCAGGATCGGCGCCGACCATTCGTGGATCAACACCTGATCCAACAACTTTGAACCAGTACCGGGTCGTGGTCCTCCAACGGCTACAAACCACGGCCACGGTGCACGTTCGATGACTTTTATTCTTTGGTTGGCCGTACTCGGCGCGGTATTGCTGACCCTCGCCCTCACCTCCTCCTACCTGCGCTGGATGCCGGTGACGACCTCGGCAGTCTGCCTGTTGCTGGGCATCGCCATCGGCCCGCTGGGCATGGACCTGCTGCAGATGGACATCAAGGCTTCCGCACGCTGGATGGAGCACTTGACGGAAGTGGCGGTGCTGTTTTCGCTGTTCGTCAGCGGCTTGAAGCTGCGCCTGCCATTGCGGCATCGCACCTGGCGCATTGCGTTTGGCATGGCAGGCCCGGTGATGTTGCTGACTATCCTGGGCAGTGGCCTCGCGCTGCATTACCTGTTCGGGCTTTCCTGGGGCGTTTCGCTGCTGGTCGGTGCCATTCTTGCGCCGACCGACCCGGTGCTGGCCGGCCTGGTTCAGGTCAACAATGCGCAGGACTATGACGCGCTGCGTTTTGGCCTGTCAGGCGAGGCCGGCTTGAACGATGGCACGGCGTTTCCGTTTGTGATCTTTGCGCTGTTATTCATGCAGCATGGCGGCTTTGACGGTGACTGGCTGGGCGGCTGGGCCCTGAAAAACCTGCTGTGGGCCGTACCGGCCGGGTTGCTGATCGGCTACTGGATGGGCCGGGGCATCGGCCGCGTGACCTTGTGGATGCGCATCACCAATGAAGACAGCACCTTGTCACCCAACGATTACCTGACGCTGGCGTTGATCGCCCTGGCCTACGTGGCGGCCGAGGCGGTGGGCGGCTACGGCTTTTTGTCGGTGTTCGCCGCCGGGCTCGGCTTGCGCCAGGCAGAGTTCAGGTCCACGGGCAATTCGCAGACGCCCTCCGAGCACTTGGCATTGCCGGTGGTGGGCCATCTGGAGGTGGAACCTGCGCGCGCGCTCCAAGGTGATGTCAGTGAACTGCAAGACACGCAGATCGCCGCCGGTGTGATGATGGGCGACATGCTGTCATTCGGCAGCCTGGTGGAGCGCTCGATGGAGGTTTTCCTGGTGACGCTGCTGGGGATCATTCTGGTCAGTCATTGGGACTGGCGCGCGCTGCCGGTGGCGGCGCTGTTGTTTTGCGTGATTCGGCCGGCGAGTGTGCTGGCGGTGCCTTGGGGCAGCCTGATCGACTATCGGCAGCGTGGCTTGATGGGCTGGTTCGGCATTCGCGGGATCGGCAGCATCTACTACCTGTTTTACGCGCTCAACCATGGGTTGATCGGCACCAGCAGTGCGGTGGCGGTGAACCTTACGGTGTCGGTGATCGCCTTGAGCATCGTCGTTCATGGCCTGAGTACCCAGCCGATGCTGGTCTGGTATGAACGACGTGCCAAGGTGAAAGCTCAAAAGATTGCAGCTCAGTCCTGATTTTCGGTATGACCTACATCGGCCGCGTCATCCAGATCGTTTAGCGGCACTTCTGCATCATCCATCAATGATCCCGGGTCTTCGTTGCCCGGGTCGTTGAGTTCTTCGTCGTCTTGTTCTGACATGACCGTCTCCTCTAACCGCCTTGGGTATCGATATCGGCATCCGTCTCAGGCTTGACTTCGGGCTCAGGCTTGAAGTCGGGGCTGTAGTCGTTTTCCTTGGCTTTTGGATCGCTGGCAGGCTTGGGGTCTTTAGGCGCGTCGGCGCCAGTGCCGGGCGCCGGCTCTCCACCATCGATGGCCGGGTCGTTGCGGTTGCTGACTTGCGGATCGTTGCTTGTGTTCATGGGGGTCACCTCTTCGCAGTTTCGGAAAACACATCCTGCGTAAAGGTAAGGTCCCGCGCAGGACGATGAAGTTCCGACGATTTCAGCAGCAGTGCTCAAGACACGGGGTTATCGATCTGGATGTAGAACGCGTAGACGCCCAGCAACAGCCAAAACACCATGAACAGCCACGGCGCGCGCATGGAAAACAGCAGCGACTTGCGATAGCCCTTGTGCGACGACTCGGTCTCGCAAAACAGCGGCGAATCGTCATAGGCCATGCCCATGACCGGCTCGCTGCGCAGCAATTCGCTTTGTTTGTAGTGCCAGTGGTCGATGATTTCGTACGCGGCGCGGATCCCCGGCCAGGCATTCAGGGAACTGAGCACTCCCAGGGAGGCCAGGAACACCGGCACGATGAGGGTGAAAAACTTGCCCCATTCCGGGTTCAGGTTGCCCATGCCGGAGACAAACGCGATGACCAGGAACGACTGCGCCGTCAGGTAGGCGTCGGTGCGGTTGGCCAGGATGGAGGTTTCGTACTGGATTTCGCGGCGATAGAAGTCAAGTCGGTCCTTGGGCGAACCAAAAATCTTGGCGTTGTGTTCACTGTGATCGTCCAGCGCTGCTTCGGGGGTGTTCGGGGAGATGATTCTGGGCACGACGGTGCTCCACAAGATTGCGAGTCTCATTAGAAGAATCAGGCAGCGGTGAAGTTCAAGTTTGTTCATGCACCATTGTGGAACAGGCCCTGCACCCTTGTAGTGAGCGGGCTTGCCCCGCGTTGGCGTGCGCAGCGCGCCTGCTTTCCCTGGGGGCCACGGCGCAGCCCAACGCGGGGCGAGGTGGCTGGCCACAGCACGCCCCGCTGCCACCATCAGCCCGCTCGCCGCAGGATTAAATCAACACAATCCCCGGTTCCGGCACACGCATTGCTTTATCCATTCATCTGCCCGGATTCAGGAGCATTCGTTACCCCCCGACCCAGAGCCGACCCCATAAGAAAGTAAGGACCAGGCCTGTTGGCACGATCAGCCACGGGCTCATAAAAAAATGCGTTTTTTAAAGCGGCAGTGCCACCCAAGCACCCCTGGGCACTGACAAGGTACTGGAATGGCTCGATCTTTCTTTGATGAAATGAATGACGCACATGGCGTGTGCCGTGCGCATTATCAGGATTTCTCCCGCTGGCTGGCCAACACGCCGCCGGAACTGCTGGCGCAAAGGCGCCGCGAAGCCGATTTGCTGTTCCACCGCGCCGGGATCACCTTCACCCTCTACGGCGACGAGCAGGACACCGAGCGCCTGATCCCCTTCGACATCATTCCCCGCAGCATCCCCGCCACTGAATGGAGCGTGATCGAACGCGGCTGTATCCAGCGCGTCAATGCGCTGAACATGTTCCTGGCCGACATCTATCACGACCAACGCATCATCAAGGCCGGGATCATTCCCGCCGAACAGGTGCTGGGCAACGAGGGTTATCAGAAAGCGATGGTCGGGCTGGACCTGCACCGCGACATTTATTCGCACATTTCCGGGGTTGACCTGGTGCGCGACGGCGACGGCACCTACTACGTGCTCGAAGACAACCTGCGCACCCCCAGCGGCGTGAGCTACATGCTCGAAGACCGCAAGATGATGATGCGCCTGTTCCCGGAAGTGTTCGCCAAGCAGCGCATCGCACCGGTGGACCACTACCCCAACCTGCTGCTCAAGACCCTGAAAAGTTCCAGCCGCCTCGACAACCCCAACGTGGTGGTGCTGACCCCGGGCCGCTTCAACAGCGCCTTCTTCGAACACGCCTTCCTCGCCCGAGAAATGGGCGTGGAATTGGTCGAAGGCGCCGACCTGTTCGTGCACGACCTCAAGGTGTTCATGCGCACCACCGACGGGCCCAAGCCGGTGGATGTGATTTACCGGCGAATCGACGACGCCTTCCTCGACCCCAAGGCCTTCAATCCCGATTCGATGCTCGGCGTGCCGGGGCTGGTGGCCGCCTATTGCGCCGGCAATGTGGTGCTGGCCAATGCGATTGGCACCGGCGTGGCCGATGACAAGTCGATTTACCCGTACGTGCCGCAGATGATCCGTTTCTACCTGGACGAAGAGCCGATTCTGCAAAACGTGCCGACCTTTCAGTGCCGCAAGCCGGATGAACTGTCCCACGTGCTCGCCCACTTGCCGGAATTGGTGGTCAAGGAAACCCAGGGCTCGGGCGGCTACGGCATGCTGGTCGGCCCGGCCTCCACCGCCGCCGAAATCGAGGACTTCCGCCAACGCATCAAGGCACGTCCCCACGCCTACATCGCCCAACCGACCCTGAGCCTGTCCACCTGCCCCACCTTCGTCGAAAACGGCATTGCGCCGCGGCATATCGACCTGCGCCCGTTCGTGCTCTCGGGCAAGGAAACCCGCCTGGTGCCCGGCGGCCTGACCCGCGTGGCATTGAAGGAAGGCTCGCTGATCGTCAACTCGTCGCAAGGCGGCGGAACCAAGGACACCTGGGTGGTGGAGGGCTGAGTATGTTGAGTAGAACCGCCGCAGATCTGTACTGGATGTCGCGTTACCTGGAACGCGCCGAAAACCTGGCGCGCATGCTTGAAGTCAGTTACTCGCTGTCGCTGATGCCCCAGGCCGGGCACAGCGATGGGCTGGACGAACTGGCGATGGCGTTGCTCAGCAGCGGCACCCTGGAGAATTACCTGGAGCGTCACAAAGAGCTGGACGCGACGCTCATGCTGCACTTCTTCGCCCTCGATGAAGAAAACCCCGCCAGCATCTACAACTGCCTGCGTGCCGCGCGGGGCAATGCCCACGCGGTACGCGGACGCATTACCGCCGACATGTGGGAAAACCTTAACGCCACCTGGCTGGAAATGCGCAGCATCGCCGCCGGTGGCCTGGCGCGGCACGGCATCAGCCACTTCTGTGACTGGGTCAAGCAGCGCTCTCACCTGTTCCGCGGCGCGACGTCCGGCACCATCATGCGCAATGACGCATACCGGTTTATACGCCTGGGCACCTTCGTCGAGCGCGCGGACAACACCTTGCGCTTGCTGGACGCGCGCTATGAAATGTTTGGCGAGGAGTCGGAAGAAGTCAGCGACTTGTCGGCACGCGGCTATTACCAGTGGAGCGCCCTGCTGCGGGCGTTGTCGTCGTTTGAGGCCTACACCGAGCTGTACCCGAATGCCTTGAATGCGCGCTCGGTATCGGAGTTGCTGCTGCTGCGCAGTGACGTGCCGCGTTCGTTGCATGCGTGTATCGAGGAGCTGAGCCATATCCTCGCGGGCTTGCCCGGCAGCTATGGGCGCACGGCGCAGCGCCTGGCGGCGGAATTCGAGGCGCGCCTGCGCTATACCGGGATCGACGAGATTCTGGAGGACGGCTTGCACAGCCGCCTGACGGACTTTATCGACACGGTGCGTGAGCTGGCACGGGCGATTCATAGCTCGTACCTGGAAGTGGTGTGAGTTGCAGTCACTTAACTGTCAGTTCGGGTGATTGACCCTGCTCAGGTGCCGCTCTTATGTTGGGCAGGTGAAAGGCCTTCCCATCCCAAGAACAGGTACAGCGCATGTCCGAACTGACACTGACCCCCGCCGCCACTCAGACGTTGCAACGCTGGCACGCGATGCTGGCCGGGCGCGATCTGCAATCGCTGCCCGAACTGCTGGCGCCTGATGCCGTCTTCCGCTCACCCATGGCCCACACGCCCTACCCTGGCGCGCCCGTGGTGTCGATGATTCTGAACACCGTGATCACGGTGTTTGAAGACTTCAAGTACCACCGTGAACTGGCCACGGCCGACGGGCTCAGTGTGGTGCTGGAGTTCAGCGCGCGGGTGGGCGACAAGCAGCTCAAGGGGATTGACCTGATTCGTTTTAATGAGTCGGGGCAAATCGTCGAGTTTGAAGTGATGGTGCGGCCGCTGAGCGGGTTGCAGGCGTTGGGTGAGGAAATGGGGCGGCGGTTAGCGCCTTATCTGGCAAAAACCAAAGGTTAAAAACGTGGGAGCAGGCTGGCCCGCGACAGTGGTGGTTCAGTTGCATCGATGGTGACTGAACCACCTCCATCGCGGGCCGGCCCGCTCCCACATTGGTTTTGCGTCGGTTATTGGTTTTTTACCAGTACGGGTTCTGCGCGGTATTGGTCCGGGAACAGCTTTTTCAGCTGCGCCACTTTCGGCAGGTCATTGATCACGATGTAGGGGTAGGACGGGTTCTCGGTGAGGAAGTCCTGGTGATAGGACTCGGCCGGGTAAAACGCCTTGCCCATCTCCACTTTGGTCACGATCGGCTTGGCGAAGGCCTTGGCAGCATCGAGCTGCGCGATGTAGGCCTGGGCGACTTTTTGCTGCTCGGCATTTTGCGCGAAAATCTCCGAGCGGTACTGGGTGCCACTGTCCGGGCCCTGGCGGTTGAGTTCGGTGGGGTTGTGGGCCACCGAGAAGTAGATCTGCAGCAGCTTGCCGTAGCTGACCTTGCTCGGATCGTAGGTCACCGACACCGACTCGGCGTGGCCGGTGTCGCCCTCGCTGACCGACTCGTACTGCGCCGTGTTGGCCGCACCGCCGTCGTAGCCGGACACGGCGTTCTTCACGCCCTGTACATGCTGGAACACCTCTTGCACGCCCCAGAAACAGCCACCGGCAAACACCGCGGTTTGCAGGTTGCCGGACTCGGCTGGCAGGTCCAGCGCGGGCGGCGCGATCATCACCGCGTCATCGGAGGCGCCGAAAGAAAAGGCCGAGCTTTGACCGACGAAGGTGGCGAAGGCCAATGCGGGTAAAATGTTGAGAAGCCTCATAAAACTCACTCCAGAGCGCGGTCGAGTGTGGAAGCTGGCTTGCCTGCTCCCACATTGATTGGGTTTTCACTTCAAGATTGATGGGTCAGCCGAAGGTGAAGGCATAAGCCGCCACGTGCGGGTCGAGAAATTCGATGCTGAAGGTGCGGTCCTTGACCCCGGCAGGCTGGCGCACGAGCTGATACAGGCGTTGCTCGGTCACCGTGCCGCTGCCATCGGGCGCCACATCCGTGCCGTGGGCATTGCCCGGCGCTTGGCCGTCAATCGTCACCTTGAAGCGCACCGGCTTGCCATCGGCACCCGGGCCCAGCACCAGGTGCAGGTCACGGGCATGGAAGCGGTAGACGATGCGCCCGCCAGCCTGGTCGAGGGTGGCTTGCTGGCCGCCGACATTCCATGGGCCTTCCAGGGTCCAGTTGTTCAGCGCCAGGGTGCCGGCTGCCGGGTAATTCACCACGGTGTCGGTGCCCAGGGTGCCGGTGGTGACGAAGTTTTCCGCACGCTGGAAGCCCAGGTAGGTTTCCGGCGATTGCACCTCGTTCATGTCCGGCGCTTGCTGCACGCCCTTGGCGTCGGCTTCGATCAAGCCACCGGCGACGTTGGTCGCGCCAGCCTCACGCAGCAGTTGTTGAATGACGCGTTCGGACTCGGCGTAATCGCCCTCACCAAAGTGGTGATAGCGAATCTGGCCCTTGGCATCGGCAAAGTAGTGCGCCGGCCAGTACTGGTTGTTGAAGGCGCGCCAGATTTTATAGTTGTTGTCGATCGCCACCGGGTAGGTGATGCCCAGATCCTTCATGGCCTTGGTGACGTTGCTCACGTCGCGTTCAAAGGCGAATTCCGGGGCGTGTACGCCAATCACCACCAGGCCCTGGTCGTGGTATTTCTCGGCCCAGGCTTTGACATACGGCAAGCTGCGCAGGCAGTTGATGCAGGAGTAGGTCCAGAAATCCACCAGCACCACTTTGCCTTTGAGCGCTTCGGCGCTCAGTGGCGGGCTGTTGAGCCACTGCACCGCGCCGTCCAGCGCCGGCAAAGCCCCTTCGATGGGCAGCGAATCGCTGTGGTTGGCCGCCGCCATCATGGCTCCGCCCGCCATCATCGCGCCGCTCTTCTGTTCGGGCTTGGCGCTGAGTGTGTTCACCAGGCTTTGTTCCAGGCCGCCGGTGGAGGCTGTCGACAAGCGCGACAGCACCCCGGTGTCCAGGCCCAGCGCGATGGCGGCCACGCCGACCAACATCAGTGCACCCAGACCGCGGCGCAGCCATTCGCCGGCGCCGAGCGACTTTTTCATCAAGCCAAAGACTTTACCGCCGACCAGCAGCGCCAGCGCCAGTGACGTCGCAGCACCGGCGGCGTAGGCCAGTAACAGCAAGGTCGTGCCGATGCTGGCGCCCTGCAGTGCCGCGCCGGTCAGTACCAACCCGAGGATGGGCCCGGCGCAGGGAGCCCAGAGCAAACCGGTGGCCACGCCGATCAGGAACGAGGCGCCCGGACGCGGTTTGGCGTCGGCTCCAGCGGCTTCGGACAGGCGACTGCCGGCGGCCACCAAGGGCCGCGTCAGGCGCTCCGACAATTGCGGCAGCAACAGCGTGAGTCCGAACAGGGCAACGCACAGCAACGCGAGCCAGCGCCCGTATTGATTGACTTGCACCACCCAACCGCCGCCCACTGCCGCCAGCGAGGCCACCAGGGCGAACGTCACCGCCATCCCCGCCAACAGCGGCAAGCCACTGCGCATAAACGGCTGCCCGGTGCGAGCGAAGACAAAAGGCAGAACAGGCAGGATGCACGGGCTGACAATTGTCAGCACGCCGCCCAGATACGCGAGAACCAGAAGCCACATGGGATCGTCCCTTATAAGTATTGATAAACATCGGCTTAAGCCGCCGTGAACGTCATGGCCGCGCCGTTCATGCAATAGCGTAGGCCGGTGGGTGCAGGGCCATCGTCGAAGACGTGCCCTTGGTGGCCACCACAGCGGCGGCAGTGAATTTCCTTGCGCACCACGCCAAAGGAGGTGTCGACGTGGCTGGCGACCGCGTTGTCCAGTGGCTGCCAGAAGCTTGGCCAACCGGTGTGGCTGTCGAACTTGGTGGCCGAGGAGAACAAAGGCAGCGCACAGCCGGCGCAGGCGAAAGTGCCTGTGCGGTGCTCATCGTTGAGCGGGCTGGTGTAAGGCCGTTCGGTGCCCTCCTCGCGCAGAATGTCGAATTGCTCGGCACTGAGCAGGCTGCGCCACTGGGCCTCGGTGTGGTTGACCTCGAAGGTTTCCGCGGCTTCGGCGTCGGTGACCAGGTTGAGCTGTTTGAGCAGGCCGCCGGCCAGGACGGCGACACCCAGGCCGCCGGTGGCTAGCAGCATTTGTCGGCGTGAATACATGGGATTTTCCTCATGGATGACGGGCGCTGATCGTCTGGCTGGAGGGTTTGGTGTGGCGAGCGGGCTCGCCCCGCGTTGGAGTGCGTAGCGCCCGCATTTTTTGGGGCCGCTGCGCAGCCCGACGCGGGGCAAGCCCGCTCGCCACGGGGATCTGGCTCGTCATAAAAGCTTGTCGTGTCATAACCAGCGCCCTTGCATTGAGGTGATCCTGAGCCATGGGCGGTCGCGAAATCCTCACGCAGAGTTAAACAATTCGTGATAACTACACTGTTGCAAAACCCGCACAATGCGCGAACTACAAGCGAAGGTTTTCAGCATGGATCAGCCCAAACGTGTCCTGGTGGTCGAGGACGATGCCCATATTGCCGACTTGATTTGCCTGCACCTGCGCGACGAGCAGTTTGAGGTGGTGCACAGCGCCGACGGCAATGAAGGCCTGCACCTGCTCGAACAGGGCGGCTGGGATGCGCTGATCCTCGACTTGATGCTGCCCGGCGTCGATGGCCTGGAGATCTGCCGGCGCGCCCGCGCCATGACACGCTACACCCCGATCATCATCACCAGCGCGCGCTCCAGCGAGTTGCACCGCATCCTTGGGCTGGAGCTGGGCGCCGACGATTACCTGGCCAAGCCGTTCTCGATGCCCGAGCTGGTCGCGCGGGTCAAGGCGCTGCTGCGCCGCGTGGATGCGATGGCGCGCAACCTGAAGATGGACGCCGGCAGCCTCGACCTTGGCCAGCTGTTCATCAACCCGCTGACCCGCGACGCGACCCTGCAAGGCCAGCGCCTGGACCTCACGCCGCGCGAGTTCGACCTGCTGTATTTCTTCGCCCGCCAGCCGGGCAAGGTGTTTTCGCGCATGGACCTGCTCAACGCGGTGTGGGGCTACAGCCACGAAGGCTATGAACACACCGTAAACACGCATATCAACCGGCTGCGCGCCAAAGTCGAAGCCGACCCGGCCAACCCGGTGCTCATCCTCACGGTGTGGGGCCGGGGCTACAAGTTTGCCGAGAATGCATCATGAAACTGACCCTGACCCAGCGCCTGTCGGTAGTGTTCGCCGTGCTGCTGGTGATCTGCAGCGGCACCTCGGCATGGCTGCAGGTGCGCTCCAACCGCATGCATGAACTGGAAGTGGTGCAAGGCCTGTCGCGCGACCTGGCGGCGCATATTGCTCGCGACACTCAACTGATGGACGCCGACGGCCTCAAGCCAGAGGCGGTGCGCAACCTGTTCAGCCAGTTGATGCTGGTCAACCCGAGTGTCGAGGTGTACTTGCTCGATATTGACGGACGTGTGGTCGGGAATGCCGCGCCCAGCGGGCACTTGCTGCGCGACAAGGTCGACCTCGCACCGGTGCGCCGATTCCTCAGCGGCGCGATGCTGCCGATCCTCGGCGATGACCCGCGCAGCGTCGATGGGCACAAGGTATTCAGCGCGGCGCCGCTCAAGGCCAACGGCCAGCAAACCGGCTTCCTGTACGTGGTGCTGCTGGGCGAAGCCCATGATGTGTACGACGCTAAAGACGCGACCGGCATGGCGCTGAAGATTGCCTTGTGGTCTATCGGGCTGGTCGCCCTGCTCTGCCTGTTGGCCGGCTTGATCGCCTTTGCCTGGATCACCCGACCGCTGCGCCAGCTCACCGACAAGGTGGGCCGGTTCGACATCAACGGCGCCCCCAAACCCACGCAAATCAATCCCCCCGAACTCGACAGCGGCGATGAAATCGCGGTGCTCGACCATGCCTTCGTACAAATGGAAAACCGCCTGGGCGAACAATGGCGCGCCATCACCCATCAGGACCAAGAACGTCGGGAAATGGTCGCGAATATTTCCCATGACCTGCGCACGCCGTTGGCGTCGCTGCACGGCTATCTGGAAACCCTGTCCCTCAAGGACGCCAGCCTCAGCCCCGACGAGCGCCGCCGCTACCTGGGCATCGCCCTCGACCAAAGCCGCAAGGTGGGCGGGTTGGCCCAGTCACTGCTGGAGCTGGTGCGCCTGGAACATGGTTTTGTGCAGCCCGTGATCGAAGGCTTTTCCCTGCCCGACCTGGTGCAAGACATCTTCCAGAAATTCGAACTCACCGCCGAAGCCCGCGCCATTACGCTCACCGCCACGCTGCCGCCACAGGTGCCGACCGTGCTGGCCGACCTGGGCCTGATCGAACGTGTATTGACCAACCTGCTCGACAACGCCTTGCGGCATACACCGGTAAACGGCGAAGTCGAAGTGATCCTGGCACCCGAGGCTACTTGTGTGACGGTCACCGTCAGCGACAGCGGCCCGGGCATCGACGTGCCGCTACGCGAAGGCTTGTTCCTGCGCGCTTTCACCATCGGCGGCGCGCGCCGCGATGGCGGCCTGGGCCTGCGCATCGTGCACCGTATCCTGCAATTGCATGGGCGCGACATCCAATTGGTGGAGCGCCCAGGCCATGGTGCGACCTTCAGGTTCTCGCTAGAAACGCGAGCATCAGCGCGTTGACCCGCTCGGCCTGTTCGTTCTGGATCCAGTGACCGCAGTTGGCCAATACCTGCTGTTGCAGGTTGGGCACTGCGTCGGGCATGCGCTTGAGGGTGTGAGCTTCAAACACGCCGACCGGATCACGGTCGCCAATCAAGAATAATGTGGGTTGCAGCACGCGCTGGCCGGCGAGGAACTCGGTGCGCTGCCAATTGCGCTCAAAGTTGCGATACCAGTTCAGCGGGCCACGAAAACCGCACTTGCTGAAGGTGTGCACGTAAACGCCCATGTCCGCTTGAGTACACCACGTTGGCAATGCACCGGGGGCCGAGACGCCGTCGAACAAAGTGGCGTTGGCGGGCTTTTTCTGCAGGAACACGTCCTGATCCTGCATGAACAGCCGCAACGTGCGTTCGATGTCGGCATCCAGCTCCCGCTCGGCTACGCCCGGTGCCTGGAAATACAGGATGTAGTTGAAGCGATCGGCGTAGAGCTCGCGCATGATCTCGATCACCGGGCGCCGCGCACGTCCGGCAAACGGCACCGACATCGTGATCAAGCGGCTGACCCGCGCAGGCTCCAGTAACGCCAGATGCCAGGCCACCACGGCGCCCCAGTCGTGGCCGACCATCACCACCTGTTGATGGCCGAAATGGTCCATGGCCTGCTGAATATCGGCGCACAAGGTCAGTAACTCGTAATCGGCGACCTCGGCAGGCGAACTCGATTCGCCGTAGCCGCGCATTTCGGGCGCGAACACCCGATACCCGGCGCCGGCCAGCGCGGGAATCTGCTCTCGCCACGAGTGCCAGCACTCGGGAAACCCGTGCAGCAGCCAAATCGGCTGGCCTTGCTCGGGCCCGGCGATGTGGACGCTCAACTCAATACCGTTGACCTGAACCTTGTCATGCTGGATATCGCTCATCACGGGCTTCCTTGTGATCGTTGGTGTGAAGGTTATGCAGGGAGCGCTCGCGGTATTCGCGTGGGGTGCACTTCATCTGACGCTTGAATGCGCTGCTGAAGGCGCTGTCCGACTGGTACCCCAACGCCTGGCCGATGCTTGACACACTGCTGCCCGAAGTGTTCAAGGCCTTTATCGCCAAGTGCATGCGCCAGCGGGTCAGGTACTCCTGAGGGGCCATCCCGACCTGCTGCTTGAAGCGCAAGGCAAACGTCGAACGGGACTGATTGGCAATACCGGCCATGTCACTCAAGGTCCAACGCCGCGCCGGTTCGGCGTGCACTTGCGCAAGTACCGGTGCCAACCGTGGGTCGGTCAAGGCTGCCAACCAGCCTCGAGTGCTGGCACCCAGGGAAGATTGATAGAGCCGCAGGATTTGCACCAGCATCATTTGCGCCAAATGCTCGGTCATCAGTGCCGCGCCGAGTCTTGGGCCGGCATATTCCAGGGCCAGCCGCTCCAGACACCAGCGCAACACACCGGCCTGTTCGGACCTGGCGCTGATACGCACCACTGGCGGCAACCCATCGAGCAACAAACGCGCCTCATCGCCGTAGGTGAACAGCCCGCCAATCAGAAACAAATCCTGCGCGTCGCCCACGCGGGCGATGCCGCCCACCGCCTCGCGGTAAACGTCACGCGCGTCAACGCCCTCCGGTGCAAGGTTGCTGGACAATCTCCATGGGCGGTTGTGTGTCAGTAAAAAACAATCGCCCTCGCTCAAGGCGATGGGCACCGGCTCGCCTTTCACTTCCAGCCAACAATTGCCCTCCACCACGGCATTGAACTTGATGCCCTGCGGCGCCGGAAAATTCACCGCCCACGTGCCGCCGGCCTTCAAGCCCGCGAACAACGTGCGGTGGCTTTTCAAGAGGGCCAATACCTCGGAGAGCGTATCCATACTAAAAAGCTCCGGACGATCGCGATAGAAACCCGGACTTTAGGGTATTCCGCGTCCGACCTTCAACGAAGAACATAGCCCTACCCCAAACGGAGAACCGCCATAACGCGCAAACAAGCCCCCCTCAACAGTGGTTTTGATGCCAGTACCACCGCGCTGCAAGCACTGGCCGCTAAAGACTTGCGCGCAATGACAGCCATCGTCACCGGCGGATACTCCGGAATTGGCCTGGAGGCCACTCGCGCACTTGCAAGTGCCGGAGCACAGGTGATCGTCCCGGCGCGTGATGTGCAAAAGGCGCAGCGCAATCTGCACGGCATACAGGGCGTCGAACACGCCCGTCTGGACCTGATCGACGCGGCGTCAATTGAGCGCTTTGCCCAAGGGTTTATTGCGTCCGGGCGGCCATTGGACCGGCTGATCAATAGCGCCGGAATCATGGCCACGCCGTTGCACAGAAGCGCCGCCGGCCTGGAAGCACAGTTTGCCACCAACCACCTCGGCCACTTTCAACTGACCGCCCGGCTGTGGCCGTCCTTGTGCAAGGCTAACGGTGCGCGCGTAGTGTCGGTGTCGTCTCTGGGTCATCGCCTGAGCCCCCTTCATTTCGAAGACCCGCAGTTTGAACGGCGCGCTTATGACAAATGGCTGGCCTACGGGCAATCAAAAACCGCCAACGCACTGTTTGCGGTGGCGCTGGACACACGTGGCGAGGCCCACCACGTGCGTGCCTTTTCAGTGCACCCCGGCGAAATTCTTACTGACCTGGTTCGCTATCTGGACAAAAAGGACTTGGCGTTCGTCGGCGCGCTGGATGAACACGGCACTGTGCGTGCGGCCAGCCATTACAAAAGCCCCGCACAAGGCGCCGCGACGCTGGTGTGGTGTGGCGTCAGCCCGCAACTTGAAGGCATGGGCGGCCTGTACTGCGAGGACTGTGAAGTCGCCACGCCCACTGAAGATCACACCCAGCGCAGCGGCGTTCACGCCTGGGCCATCGATCCGGAGCAAGCCGAAAAACTCTGGGCGCTGAGCGAACAACTGAGCGGCATCACGCTTGAGTGACGGGCGCCCACCAGCGCGGCAACAATTGGCGAACGCGCGCTTCGCCAAAGCGGTCGTCAATCAACATCACCACGCCCTCATCCTGCTGGCTGCGAATCACGCGCCCCGCCGCCTGCACCACTTTCTGAATGCCGGGGTACAGGTAGGTGTAGTCGTAACCGGACCCGAAGATCGACGCCATGCGCGCTTTCATCTGTTCGTTGATCGGGTTCAGTTGCGGCAAACCCAGGGTGGCGATGAAGGCGCCAATCAAACGTGCGCCGGGCAAATCAATGCCTTCGCCAAACGCACCGCCCAGCACGGCAAAGCCGATGCCTTGGCTGTGCTGGGTAAACTGGTTGAGAAAACCCTGGCGTTCGGCCTCGGCCATGCCGCGTGACTGCAACCACAGCGCCACCTGCGGGTGGCGCTCGGCCATTAACTGCGCCACCTGCTGCAGGTAATCGAAGCTCGAGAAAAACGCCAGGTAATTGCCGGGCCGTTGCGCGAATTGCTCGGCGATGAGCTCCACGATGGGTTCCAGCGAAGCTTGGCGGTGCACAAACCGTGTGGAGATCGCATCGACGATACGCACCTGCAATTGCTCGGCCTTGAACGGCGATTCCACGTCGATCCACGCAGTATCCGCCGGCAGGCCGAGCAAGTCGGCGTAATAGTGGCGTGGGCTCAGGGTCGCGGAAAACAGCACGCTGCTGCGCGCGGCGGTCAGCCTGGGCCGAATGAATTCGGCCGGCACCACATTGCGCAGGCACAGGGTTGAAGCACTGCGCTTGCCACCGAACTGGCGCTTGCTGATATCAAAGATGAAGTGTTCGTTGAACAGTTCGGCAACTTTGGCAAATTGCAGCGCTTCGAAATAAAACGCCTGCAGGTCGCCGCTGAGGGCTTCGGGGTGATCGTTGAAGTAGTCGCCCAGGGCGCTGGCGCAGAGGCTCAGCGCCTGCAGCAGTTTTTCGGGTTTGTTGGCGTAGGCCTGGTACGGCGCGAGCTGGTCCTTGTGCAGGGCGTTCCATTCGCGGTTCAGGCGTTGCAAGGGTTTCTTCAGCGGCTCGGGTGCGCTGTCGCGCAAGGTCTTGAGGCTGTATTGGTCGAGGCTGGCGCTGTACATCGAACGCGCGCGCTCTACCAGGTTGTGGGCTTCGTCCACCAGCACGGCGGCGCGCCATTGGTTCAACTGGGCCAGGCCGAACAGCATGGCGCCAAAGTCGAAATAGTAGTTGTAGTCCGCCACCACCAGGTCGGTCCAGCGCGCCATTTCCTGGCTCAGGTAATACGGGCAAACGTCATGGGCCAGCGCCACGTCGCGCAGGTTGCGCTGGTCCAGCAGGCGCACCTTGGACGCGGCCGTGCGCGCGGCCGGCAGACGATCGTAAAAGCCTTTGGCCAACGGGCAGGAATCGCCATGGCAGGCTTTGTCCAGGTGTTCGCAGGCCTTGTCCCGCGCCACCAGTTCGAGCACGCGTAGGGGCAAATCGGGGCTGCTGTCGTAAAGGACTTGGGCGGCGTCCAGGGCCAGCTTGCGGCCCGGCGTCTTAGCGGTAAGAAAAAACACCTTGTCCAGCTGCTGCGGCGCCAGGGCCTTGAGCAGCGGAAAGATCGTGCCGACGGTTTTGCCGATGCCAGTGGGCGCCTGCGCCATCAGGCAACGGCCGGTACTGACGGCTTTGTAGACCGATTCTGCCAGGGCGCGCTGGCCGAGGCGAAAGTCGGCGTGGGGGAACGCCAGGCGCTGGGCGGCGCTGTTGCGCGCGTCGCGGTGCTGCATTTCCAGTTGGGCCCAGCCCAGGAACAACGCGCACTGTTGGTTGAAGAACCGTTCAAGGTCGGCCGCTTCAAAGCGCTGGTTGAGCAGGGTTTCGCCCTCGCCGACGATGTCGAAGTACACCAGCGCCAGGTCGATCTCTTGCAGGCCAAGCTTCTGGCACATCAACCAGCCGTATACCTTGACCTGCGCCCAATGCAGTTGACGGTGGTTGGTAGGCTGGGCGTCGAGGTCGCCGCGATAGGTTTTCACTTCTTCCAGGCGATTGCTGTCCGGGTCGTAGCCGTCCGCCCTGCCCCGTACTGTGAGCTGTTGGTATTGGCCTTCCAGCGCGACTTCGTTCTGGTAGTGCGCGCTGCGCCGCGACGCCACGGTGCGGTGGCCGACGATACCTTCCTGGGCGCTGGGCGACGGCGTGAAGCGCAGGTCGAGGTCGCCGACCTTGGCCGTGAATTCACACAGCGCGCGCACCGCAACGCTGTAGCTCAAGCTGGCTGCGCCCAGCGCACATAACAGACGGTGACCGGCATCTGGTACTCGCCACAGAACTCCAGCCAGCGCAGCTGGTTGTCCTGCAGGCGGTCGCCGGGGCCCTTGACCTCGATCATGCGGTAAGTCTTTTGGGCGGGCCAGAACTGGATCAGGTCCGGCATGCCGGCGCGGTTGGCGCGGATGTCCAACAGCAAGCGTTCAAACCAGTAGCGCAGGTGTTCGGCGGGCAAGCAGTCCAATGCTTGCTGCAGCAGGTCTTCACTGAGCAGGTTCCAGAACACAAAAGGCGACTGGATGCCCCATTTGTCGACGTAACGCTGGCGGATGGTGGCCTTGTAACGCTCATCGCCAAGCTGCTCGAAACATGCCGCGAACAACGGCGCGCGGCGCTGATAGAAATCCTCACTGTGCAAGTCCACCGGCCCGCGCTGGAACGGGTGGAAAAACGAGCCGGGCAGCGGTGCAAAAATCGCCTCCCAGCACAACAGACCGAACAGGGAGTTGATCAGGCCATTCTCGACGTAATGCACCGGCGCATCGGGCTCACTGAGGTGCGCCTGCACGCAGTACTCCACTGACATCAGCGGCTGCGGCACCTCCAGCGCCAGATCCAGACGCGTGACGGGCCGCGGCTTGGCCTTGGGCAACGCCGGCTCCCCCAGCTTGCGCCGCAGGCGTGGCAGCACGCGCAGCAGGTGTTGCTGCTCGGCGGCGCTTTCCGGAGCCTGTTGCGCGGCGCACGCCAGGGCCATGGCTTGCGGGTAATCCTCCTGGCGCTCCAGCACGCGAATCAGGCGTGAGCGGGCGCCGGGATAGGCGCATTGGCGGTAAATCCGTTGCGCCAGGTCCAGTTCGGCGCTGCGTTCGCAGTACTGGCCGATCTGGAACAACAGCTTGGCGCGACGCTTTTCCAGCCACGGGTTATCGGTGCACAGCGTAGCGATTTGCGCGAGTACGCCGTCCAGTGCCTCCCCCGCTTCAAAGGCCTGCTGGCATTGATGCAGAAACAGAAAACCGACTACGTCGTCACGGGTGCGCAGGCCGCGGGACTCGGCGCAGAACTCGACTTTTTCGTAGGTGTAGATGCCAAGGTCGGCCAGCACGAACTCTGACCAGTCTTGGTGCAGATTGCCAAAGAACATCAGGCGCAAGCGGTCGCACAGGTCCATCACAGTGAGGCTGTACAGTGCATCGCTCAGGTTTGGGCACCACTGGGCAAAGCTGCGCTGCTGCGTAAAATGCTGCGTCAATGGCGCCAGCCAGTCGGCTTTCTTGGCTTTGGGTTGATCAATCCAGGGTTTGAAGGCAGCAAGGACTTCGCCTTTTTGCAGCACGGCGAACAGCTCTTCAACGCACAGCGCGCCTTGATCATCGACCCAACCCTGCTCAATCAGCGCCAGGGCGGCCGAGCGTGTGCAACCAATCTCGAGGTAATTGAGCTTGCTTGCGCGAAAATGCACGCCCTTGCGCATGACCATGCGCACCAACAGCGCCTGTGACGCTTGCGGCAACCTGTCAAATTGCTGAATGAAATGCTGTTCGTCCGCATCAAGCAAATCTGCATAGCGCTGCACCAGCCAGTGCAGGACTTGGCGGAAGTTGTGCAGGTAATACAAGGGATTTTCGAGGGGGTTGGCCATGTCGCGCGCTGATCAAATACTGGTTATGCATACAGAGTGCCGTCGCGCACCCGTTGTTGCAATCGGTAATAGATAAATGGCGCACGCAACTTTTCTAATAAAAAGGATCAGATAGCTCAGTTGATGGCGTAACATTTACGGCCCGCACCCATAGGCTGCGGGACTTTTCAGGGTTAAAGGTAAGGGTTATGAACATGAAGAATTTGGGTCTGCCGCTGGTTGCACTCACTTTTCTGCTTTTGGCCGGTTGCTCAACGCAAACCGTGGTGACATTGCAAAATGGTACGCAGTATCTGACCAAGGACACCCCTAAAACCAAGACGGCCGACGGCTTCTACGAGTTCACCGACATCGCTGGCAAGCATGTGCGCGTCAAGGCCGATGACGTAGCGACGGTACGCAAGGAAAACTGATAAAAAAAGCCCCGCAGATGCGGGGCTTTTTATTGCAGGTTCAGTACCGGTAGTACGGGTGGTAATACGGGTGATAGTAGGGATGGTAATAGTACGAGTGGTAGTACGGCCGGTAGCAGCATGGGCCCGGATAGGCCGGGTACACCGCACACCCGCCCAACCCCAGCAGTACCAGGGCGCACAGCAGCAATCGAAGTCGGGACATGCTCAGCTCCTCACATGACGCGCGAAACATCTCGCAGGTGCTGATTAAACGCGTCAGGCGCACGTAATCCGTCGCAAGGCTGCGCCGCTGATCAATGAAGATTTATTTACCGAAGGATTTTTCCCGCCTGGGCGTTTAACCGATAAGCCGCTTTTATTTTCGAACGTGGCACAACGGAGGAACGACGGCCATGGCACTCATGTCCCGCACGGTACGCGCTCTTTTACTGATTCCCCTGACCCTGGCGGCCCTGGCCTGCGCGCCAGCATTCGCCGACACCCTCATCATTCGCCAGCCACCGCGGGTGATCGTGGTGCAACCACCGCCACCGGTCTATTACGGGCATTGGGGCTATGCGCCACGCCCTTACTACTACCCACATCACTATTACGGCTATGGCTATGGCTACCCCCACCGGCCCAATTGGGGCGGTGGCTGGCGGGGGCAGCACTGGCACTGATCGGTTGCGTGAGTAATCAGCCGATCACCACGCCCTCCGTCCACAGCCCGCCATGCCCCACGCCGACCAGCGTCACCGAGTCGGCCCCAAACGTAAGCACCGTATCGGCGCCGACCACCTTCGCGTGGTCACGCAGGTCGGTGCTGCCTTGCACGTCCTTGAACACCAGTTTGTCGGTGGGCTGGTAGCCAATCACGCGATCATTGCCAAAGTGGCCGCTGAACAAAAAGGTGTTGTGCCCGCTGTTGTCGCGGATCGTGTCGTTGCCTTTGCCACCCTCGATAAAGTCCGCACCGTTGCCGCCCTGGATCAGGTCGTTGCCGTCGCTGCCGATGATGAACGTGTTGCCCTTGTGGGGCTCGGCATTGCGGTTGAGGTCCTGCACCCAGGTGGTGGCCCGCGCCGGATCGGACAGGTTGGCAACAATCACCGTGGAGTCACGGGTCATCTGGTCGTAGAAGCCGGACTCGAGGATGCGCGTCATGCCATCGCCGTACGCCGTCGGCAAATGCGAGACCCAGGTGGGCAGGTTGACGATGGAAAACGGCAGCACATTCCACAGCGTCGAGGCGTAGTGGTCGTTGAAGCTGACGATGTTATCGGTGGTGGACTCGTGGGGTTTGTCGTGCACGCCCAGCGACGACAGGTTAAACGACGAGCCGTCCAGCGCGCGGAACACCGGGTCGTTTTCGTAACCGATATTGAGCACCTTGTCGCCGGCACTCTGTGTCGGCGAGGCATAGGCAACATAGTTGGCGTCCTTGTAGAACCCCGCCCATTTGTTGTTGCTCAAGTCCGCCATGCTGTTGACCGCCAGCCCGCCCAGGCTGTGGCCGCTGACCACCACGTCCTTGCCGGTCAGGCCATGGGCACCGGCGTAGTCGGCAACATTCTTGAGCAAGCCGCCGAAGGCTTCGCCGGCGTAGTTTTTCGCGTAATCCTTGGGCCCCAGGGCCGCGAGCAGATCGCTGATCAAGTCGCCGATCGAGTCGCTGATCAAGGTTTCCCGTGGCCCCGAGGTGCCACGAAAACCGATGCCGATTTCGAGCAGCTTGCCGGCGTCATCGTACTTGCCGAGTACCTCGACCTGGGCCGTGGTGTAGCCGGCTTTTTCCCCAAAGAAGGTGCCACGTGCATCGACCTTGCCGGCGTAGCCCAGAGCACTGGCGCTGATCGGTGTCCAACCGGCTTTCTGCACCGCCTCAAGGGCGGCTTTTTCTGAATCCGGGTTCCACGGGATGCCAGGGATCACGCCCTGGGAATCCGTGCTGCCGAGCAGCGCACCGACCAGCGTGGCCGGTAGCCCCAAGCCCAACCCGTTGTGCTGGTAGCCCACGGCAAAGCCGTTATCCAGGTTGTGATAGGAATACAACGTGATCGCCATGGCATCGGCGAACAACGTTTTGGAGCCCTCGGTGCCAAGGTTTTTATAGTCAAAGATACCCATGGTAGTGCCTCTCTGTTGTTGGATTTGTAGAGAAAGCGAAAACACGTTTCAGCGACGGGCCAGGGGTCCGGTGGGAGCTGGCGTGCTCCCACCGGACACCTGGCCCGCATGCAAAGGTTATGAAGCCTTTAGAACGCCCAGTCGAGGCTCAGCCCCACACCGTGCACTTTGTCCTTGCTGGCCAGCAGGCCGTTGTAGTCAAAGTTCACCCGCGCCTCTTTGCTCAAGGCCAGGCTCACCCGCGCGCCCACCAGCGCGGCATCGCGCACCATCGGCGCGCTTTCAACCGCGAACGACTGGCTGCCCGACGCGAACGCCAGGTGCTGCTCGGAATCAGTGCTGCTCAGGTTGTGCTGCCAGCCCAGGGTGCCGGACACCTCCAGTTGCTGGTGATCGTTCACATTGAAGGTCTTCAATGCACGCATGCCCAGGGTGCTCAACACCACATCGCGGCTGTCGTCGTGGCCTTTGAGCGCGGCGGCGTCGCCTTTTTCGGTAAAGCCATCGGTGTCCAGGTGCACGTAAGCCAGGTTGGCGAACGGCTCCAGGGCCAGCGGTTGCAGATCGACGCGGTAAGCCGCTTCGCCAAACACCTGCGTGCTGCTTGCGTCCACTTTGACTTTCTGCTTGCCGGCCACATCACCGTACTGCAGGTCGCGCTTCACATCGGCGCGATGCCAGCTGTAGGTCGCTCCCCCGCTCAAGCGCAAGGCACCGATCTCATGCCCGGCGTAGGCGCCAAAGTGGTAGCTGTCGACCGAGGCACGTGAGTGGGTGTCGTTGCCCATGTTCAACGAGGTGTCGCTGTAGCCGGCGACCAGACCGATCCGGGTCGCCTCGTCCAACGCACCGTCAACGCCCACAAGCATGCCGCCCAGCGACGTGGTGTAGCCCGCCGTGTCGCTGCGGCTGTCGGTTTTGCCCCAGGCGCCCAGGGCCTTGACCCACACGTTGCCACGGCTGTCGAGGGTTTCGCTGGTAGCGCCCATCTCGCCATTGCGCAAGCGCTCGCCCACGGCTTCACGCACGTAGCGGCTGTCGTTGACCAGCGCGCTCTGCAGCGCCGGGTAGATTTCGCCGGACAGTTGCTGGAACGCGCCCTGCGCCGAGGCCGCCGTCGGCGCCAGCAACAGGCTTTCATACACCGCGTTGCCCGCGCCCAACTGGTCTGCCGCCGCGGCGACCGCACGTTGGTTGGGCGTGACGGCCACACTGGCGAAGCTGTTGGTACGCGCCACATCCAGCTGCACACCGTTGGCGGCATAGTTCAACGTGCCACCGATAAACAGGTAGTTGGGCAGAACCGCACCGAAGCTACCGGTAACCCCACCCGCGGCTTGCAGGATGTTGTACTGGCGACCGATCAGGCTCTGGGCCTGCGCGTTTGTCAGCAGTGTCGGGCTGTTTTCCAGGGCCAGGGTCACGGTGCCGCCATTGAGTGTGGCCGTGCCACCGGCGACGATCCGATCGCTGCTGGTTGGCGACAACTCGACCGCATAGGTCGAGCCCGCGTCGAAGGTGACATTGCCAGCCACATTCAGCGTGCCGATGGAATTACCCGGCGCCACGGTGCCGCCGCTTTTCGCGGACAGCGAGCCAATACGCCCCGAGCCACCGACCACGCCGCTCTGGCTCACTGTGACGTCGGAGGTAACCGAGCCATTGATCGCCAGCAAGCCCTGATTGACCAGGGTCGGGCCGCTGTAGGTGTTGTTGCCGGTCAGCACCAGTGCACCGATGCCCTGCTTGGTCAGGCCGCCGTGGCCGGAGATGTTGTTGCTCCACACGTCCAGCCCGCAGTGCACGTCGGTGCACAGACGCTGGGTCGGTTTGCCGGCATCCACCACGGCGCCGATCCCTGGCAAATTCGCCACGAACTGCCCGTTGCCATACGCACCGTCGATGCGAAACTCGGCCGGGATATCAGCGCCGGTAATGAACATCCCCGGGCCGTTGACCGCCTTGCCCAGGTTGATCATGCCCCAGCCGTACAGCGCGTCGATGCCTGGCGCGCCGAGGTCGGTGGCGGTGGTTTTGAGCACGGTGGAGACCTGATCGCCGCTCATGTACGGGAAGCGTTCCATCAACACCGCCGCAGCGCCGGCCACGTGGGGTGCGGCCATGGAAGTACCATTTTTATTGGCCCAGTCGGTGGTGAGGTTTGACAGATCGGTGCCATTGATGATCGAGCTGAAGATCTTGGTGCCCGGCGCCGACACACAAAAGCTTGCCGCATACCCGCAGCGCGACGAGAACGTACTGATCACATAAGGATCAGCGCTGGCGGTGTCCGGGTTTTGCTGCAAGGCCGCCACCGACAGCCAGTTTGGCGCAATGTCCGGCACGAAGTAGGCCAGGCCCGACATCGCATCCGGGTTGTTGCGGTTGTAGTCATTACCGGCGGCAAAGATGGTCAGCACGCCGCTGCGGGCCGCGTCGATTGCGCCTTGATAAGCCCCGCCGGCAAGCGTGCCGAGGATCGGCCGGATAACGTTGAACTGCGCCTGCGCTTCATTGACCGTGAAATTGGGGAATGCCGGATCGCGGCCGCCCTTGGCGTACTGGTCACCGATACCGATGCCCCAGCTGTTGTTGATGATGCGCGCGCCATTGGCGACCAGCCCATCCCAACCGGCTTTGTACACCGCGCCGTCGTTACCGAGGATGATCCCGTCTTCCGGGCCCGGGTCGCCGTTTTCGGCGCTGAGGATTTGCGCATTGAACGCCACGCCATGCATCGGCCCACCATCGCGATTACCCGCGGCAATGCCGCCGACGTGGGTGCCATGGTTACCCAGCTTGCCGTTGGAGTCTTTGGATGGCGTGCCGTCATAACGGAACGCATCGCCCGCCTTCACCGGAATGTAGGGGTCGGTGTATTGGCGAATGCCTTCGGTGACAATGGTCACCACCTTGCCGGGGCTGTCGAATTCGGGGTGCTGCGCGTACACCGGCTGGTCGAAGATCCCCAGCTTGACGCCCTTGCCGGTGTAGCCCGCGGCGTAGGCGGCATCTGCGTGCACCGCGCCCAGGCCCCAGTCGGCCTTGAATTCATTGCTGCGCCAACTGGCCGCGTCGCCCAGCTTGCCCGCTTCCACATAGGGTGCGGCCTGGGCGGTTCCCAGGCTTGCCAGGCAGCACAGCAACGCGCCGTATGGCACGCAGGTCAAGGCCTTGAGCGGGTAGCCCGGGCCGGTGTGAGTGGCGGTGATTAACCCTGACTTGCGTTTGTTCACGGTGACCTTCCTTAGTTTTCTTATTGCCGGTATGTGAATCACTTTTCTTCAGCGTCGCCTGTCTAACGTGGGCGCTGGCGTGCCAGCGCCCACAGTTCTTGACCTGCGTTGCTCTCTAGAACTGCCAGTTGAGGCTCAGCCCCACGCCCTGGGTTTTCTCGCGGCCACCCAACTGGCCGTTGTAATCCAGGTTGACCCGTGTGGTCGGGCTCAACGCCAGGCTGGCCTGCACGCCAACCAGCGCCGCGTCACGTAGCAACGGCGAACTGCGCACGGCAAATGACGGCCCGCCGGCAACAAACGCCAAGTGTTCTTCGGATTCCACCGCCGTGAGGCTGTGCTGCCAGCCCAGCGAGCCGGACAGTTCCAGTCGCTGATGGTCATTCAAAGGCAAGGTTTTCAACGCGCGAAGGCCCAGGGTGCTGAGCACCGCATCACGCCGGTCACTGCCACGCTCCAGGGCTGCGGCGTCGCCTTTTTCGTGGAATGAGTCACTGTCCAGGTGCACGTACGCCAGGTTGGCGAACGGCTCCAGCGCCAGCGGTTGCAGGTGAATGCGGTACGCCGCCTCGGTAAACAGCTGCGCCGTGCGTGCATCCAGCTTGGTCTTTTGCTTGCCGCTGACGTCGCCGTATTGCAGGTCGCGTTTCACATCACCGCGATGCCAGCTGTAGGCGCCGCCGACGCTCACGCGCCAGTCACCCAGTTCCCGCCCGGCATACGCACCGAAGTGGTAACTGTCGATGGACGCCGATGAGTGCGTGCCACTGCCCAGGTTCAAGGAGCTGTCGCTGTAGCCAGCCACCACACCCACGCGGGTCTGCTCGTCCAACGCACCGTCCACACCGGCCAGCAAGCCACCGATCGAGGTGGTCGAGCCTGCGGTTTCGCTGCGGCTGTCAGCCTTGCCCCAGGCGCCGAGGGCTTTGAGCCACAGGTTACTTTCGCCGCTCACCGGTACATGGCGCAGCCGCTCACCCACAGCATCACGCAACTGCAGGCTGTCGTTGATCAGCATCGCGCCAATCGCTGGGTAGACCTCGCCGGACAGTTGCTGCAAGCCTTGCCGAGCGGTTGCCACGGAATCGGACTGCAACAGGCTTTCATACACCGGGTTGCCCGCGCCCAGTTGCTCGGCAGCGGCGGCGACAGCGCGCTGGTTACGGGTGGCGGCAACGCTGGCAAAGGTCGCACCGTTGCGCCCCACGTCCAGTTGCACGCCGTTAGCCGCATAGTCGAGGGTGCCGCCGAGGAACAGGTAGTTGGGCAGCACTTGGCCAAACTGCCCCTGGATGCCGCCCGCCGCCTGCAGGATGGTGTATTGGCGGCCGATCAGGCTTTGCACCTGGCTCTGGCTCAGCAATGTCGGGCTGTTTTCCAGCGCCAGGGTGACGGTGCCGCCGCCCAGTACGGCTTTGCCACCGGCGACAATGCGGTCGCTGCTGGTCGGGGTCAGTTCCACCGCATAGGTGGAGCCCGCGCCCAGGTTCACATCGCCCGCCACCTGCAAGGTGCCGACCGAATTGCCCGGCGCCACGGTGCCGCCGCTGTTCACCGCCAAGGCGCCGATTCGCCCGGAGCCGCCGAGGGTGCCGCTGTCGTTCACCGTCACTGCCGAGGTCAGCGAGCCGTTTACCGCCAGCAGGCCGCCATTGACGCTGGTCGCGCCGCGGTAGGTGCTGTCGCCGCTGAGCAGCAAACTGCCGGCGCCGGATTTGATCAGGCTGCCTTCATACACGCGGTTCGCGGCGGCTTGATCACGGGCGGTGCCGATCGCGTAGTCAGTCTGGTCCTGCTGGCTGGCAGTTGCGCCCACGCCGTTTTGCCAGCCCTTGTCGATCAGGGTTTGCTGCCAGGCCGTGTGCTCGGCGCGGTCTTCGGCCTGGCGCTGGAGCAACGCCTGGTCGGTGATGCCGTTGCTCCACACATCGCCCTGCCCGGCCGCCAGGTTGACGTTCATCGAGCCGAGCAATTGCCCCGGCCCGTGCATCGCCCGGCCCAGGTCCGGCACGCCCCAGCCCACGGTGGTATTGGGTGCCTGAGTGATCGAGCCGTCGAGTTGCGTGGCGGTGGTCAACAGCACCTGCAACGCCTGCTCATTGTTCAGGTACGGGTAGCGTTCCATCACCAGCGCCAAGGCGCCGGTGGCGTGCGGCGCCGACATCGACGTACCGGACTTGACCCCATAACCGCCGCCGGGAACGGTGCTGTTGATCAGCGCGCCCGGGGTGGAAATACACCAGTATTTGGCGATGCCGCACTTGTTGTATTTCTGGTTATTCGCCTTGTCCAGGCCCGACACGGCCAGCCAGTGGCCTTCCAGCTCCGGCTGGAAATAGGGCAGCGCCGAACGCACGCTGGCATTCGCGTAACCACTGTTGCCGGCGCTGAACACATTGATCACGCCGGCCTTGGCCACATCCGCTGCCGCATCCAGCCAGGTGCCCTGGTTGTAATGCTGGGCGTAGCCGGCGTGCAGGCCTTCGAGGGTCTGGTAGCTGACGTCCGGCGGCTGGCTGCCCCAGCTGTTATTGATGGCGCGCACGCCGGAATCCACCAACGCGGTGTACACCGCCTTGAAGTATTTGGGGTCCGGGGTCGGGCCAAACAGGAAGCTGTCGTTGGCGTTGGTATTGCCCACATAGACTTGCGCGTTGTACGCCACGCCATGCATGCCCACGCCATCGCGCGCCGCGCCCATGGTGCCGGTGACGTGGGTGCCGTGGGAGTCGTTGTTGGGGTTGAGCGCGCCGGTGGTGCTGAACGCGCTGCCATTGACGTAAGTGCCGGTGGCCGTAACCGGGTGGAAGCGGTCTTTGGAGGCTTCCGGGTGATCGGTATCGAACCCGGAGTCCAGCGCGCCGATTTTTACCCCGCTGCCGCTGATCCCGGCGGCGTAGGCCTCATTCGCCTTCATGCGGTCCAGGCCCCAGTCACTCTGGAACTCGGCCGAACGCCAGCTGGCGGGGTTACCCAGTAAACCGGTCTCGGTGTATTGCGCCTGTGCCGCAACGGACAACAGCAGCAAGGAACCTGCGGTAAAGGGTTTGAAGCGTGATGAATCGGTGATCATCTAAACCATCCTTATTGTTTTTATAACTGCTCATTTCACCGGGCCGAACGCCTCATCGACTTTCGCCAGGTCGGTGTCGCGCAAGTTGCCCGCGTAGTAGTGCAATTTGGTCCAGGCCATCAAATAGTCATAACGCGCCTGGGCCAGGTCGCGACGGGTGCTGTACAGCTGCTGCTCGGCGTTCAACGCATCCAGGTTGACCCGCTCGCCGCCAAGGATGCTCTGCTTGGTCGATACCACCAGCGCCTCGGCCGAGGTCAGGGCTTTTTGATACGCGCGCAATTTGCTCACCCCGGACAGGCACGCGCTGAACTGGCGGCGCAGCTCGATCAGGGTTTCGCGCGTCTTGCCTTCCAGCTCGTACTCGGCCTGCTCCATGCCGCGGCTGGCTTGGCGGGTGGAGGCCGAAATACCGCCACCGGCATACAGCGGCACGCTGACTTCAATGCCGATGGTGTTGGTGTCGTAGCGCTGGTTGTAGGTGTTGCCGCTGTCGGATTCCTGTTTGCGCGAGCTGGCATACGCGGTGATCTTCGGCAGGTGCCCGGCGCGGTTGCGCTCCACTTCATAGCGCGCCACTTCCACGGCCTGGCGTTGGGATGCGAGGGTCGGGTTATTGGTGATCGCCAGTTCATGCCAGGTGTCGTAGTTGGCCGGCGTCAGGGTGAAGGCGGCGAAGCTTTGGTTCAGTGGCGCCAAATCCTGGATGTTGACGCTCTGCACACCGATCAACGCGCCCAACTCCCTCAGCGACGCGTCCTGTTCATCCAGCGCCTGGATCTCTTCGGCAGTCGCCAGTTCATAACGCGATTCGGCTTCGAGGATGTCGGTGCGTGTGCCTTCGCCCTGCTGGAACAGGTGCTGGTTTTGCTGGAACTGCTGCTCGAAGGCCTTCTTTTTGGCGCGGGCGATGTCGATCTGGTCCTGGGCAAACAAGGCCTGGGTGTAATAGCTCAGCACCCGCACCAGCAGCGCCTGGCTCTTGTCGCGAAAGCTTTCATCGGCGAACAACGACTGGGCCACGCCCTTGCGGTAGTTGGCATAGGCTTCGTAGTCGAACAGCGGCTGTTGCAGGCTGAAGGTGGAGCCATAACTGTTGTAGTTGCGGTCGTCGCGGTAGTTGCCGCCGCGCCCGTCCGGCAGGTGCGCCTCAGAGTTGTTGCGGCCCTTGTTGTAGTTGTACGACAGCTTGGGCAGCAGCCCGGCGCGGCCGATGGTGCGGTTTTCCAGGCCGGCGTCGCGCTCCTTGATCGCGCCGAGAAACACCGGATCGTTGCGCAAGGCTTGCTCATACACATCAAACGGGCCCATGGCAGCCTGGGCAGAGCCACACATCAACAGCAGCGAAATGAACACAGGTTTCATGCTCATTCCTCGGTCAGCGCGGAGCCGGCGCGGTCCAGCAGCGGCTTGAACAGGTAATTGAGCAACGAGCGCTCGCCGGTGCGCACGAACATCTCGGCAGGCATGCCCGGCTTGATCACCAGGCCATGGAGTTTCTCCAGTGCGGCCTCGCTCACCGTGGTGCGCAGCACGTAGTACGGCTGGCCGGTTTTTTCATCAAGCATCTGGTCGGCAGAAATCAGGCTGACTTCGCCCGGCACGCGCGGGGTGCGGCTCTGGTTGAAGGCCGTGAACAGGATATCCACCGGCAAGTGCGTGCCAACCTTATCCACCAGGTTCACCGGCAAACGCCCTTCGACTTCCAGGCGTGTGCCCTGTGGCACGATTTCCAACAGGGTTTCACCGGCACGCACCACGGCGCCTTCGGTGTGCACGCTGAGGTTGACCGCAATGCCATCGGCCGGGGCGTTGATCTCACTGTGCTGCAGGTCGAAGCCGGCCGAGGTGAGCTGCTGCTCCAGGGTCAGGCTGCGCAGCTGCGCGTCGGCCAGTTGGCTGCGCACCTCCTTCTGATATTCCTCGCTGTGCTGCTGCAACTTGAGCCGTGATTCAAGAATGCCCTGCTCTACGCGGCCGCTTTCGCCGGCGTTCTGCGCCAGGTCCTGTTGCACCTGGGACAGTTGCCGCTGGTAATCGAGCAAGCGATTGCGCGGGATATAGCCGTTGTCGGCCAAGGGTTGCAGGTTGGCCAGTTGGTCACGCAGGGATTGGGCCTGGGCGGACAAGTCGCTGCGGGCACGGCGCATGCCATTGAGTTGCGAGGTGGCACCGTCGATATTCGCGCGAATCCCGGCTTGCTCACGGGAAAACGCCTCGCGGCGGCTGCTGAACAGTTGGCGCTGGCCTTCCAGCACCAGGGCCAGGGCCGGATCGGGGTTGGCGCTCAGCTCGGCCGGAAAGGTGATGCTGGAGCGGTTATCGCGCTCGCTCTGCCAACGCGCCACGCTGGCCCAGGCCATGCGGTACTGGGCTTGCAGGGATTGCACGTCGGCCTGGTTCTGGGTCTGGTCAAGGCGAAACAGCGGCTGGCCTTGTTTGACCACCTCGCCCTCCTTCACCAGAATCCGGCTGACCACGCCGGGACTGAAGGTTTGCACGGCTTTGCGCTTGCCCGACACCACCACCGTGCCTTGCACCGGGATGCCTTGGTCCAGAGGCGCCAGGCTGGCCCAGAGAAAGAAGCCGCCGGCGCCGACGATGGTCAGCAGCCAACCCATTTTTACGAAAAAACCGGCATCACGTTGCTCAAATGTAAGGCTGCTCATGCGCCTGGATTCCTTCCGGCTTGGTACTGACGGCTGAGGCTCACGCCGGCCTTTTCTCGTGGTGCTTCCTGCTGCTGGCCCGACAAGGCGCGCAGCACTTCCTGGCTGGGGCCGAAGGCCTGCAAACGGCCTTCGTTCAGCACCAGCAATTTATCGGCCTGGGCCAGCGCCGAGGACCGGTGCGTCACCAGCACCACGCTGCTGCCCTGGGCTTTCATCTGCACGATGGCACTGGCCAGCGCGGCCTCGCCGACGGTGTCGAGGTTGGAGTTGGGTTCATCCAGCACGATCAAGCGCGGCCCGCCGTAGAGCGCGCGTGCCAGGGCCACGCGTTGTTTCTGGCCACCGGACAGGCCACCGCCGTTGTCGCCCAGCACCGTGTCGTAACCCTGCGGCAGGCGCAGGATCAGCTCATGCACACCGGCTTGTTGCGCGGCCTGCACCACGCGTTCCGGGTCGGCGTCGCGAAACCGCGCAATGTTGTCGGCGATGCTGCCGCTGAACAGTTCGATGTCCTGGGGCAAATAACCGATATGAGGGCCAAGGTCGTCACGGTCCCAGCGATGGATATCGGCGCCGTCCAGGCGCACCGTGCCGGCCAGGGTTGGCCACACACCCACCAGCACGCGAGCCAGGGTGGATTTGCCCGAACCCGACGCGCCGAGCACGCCCAGCACTTCGCCCGCACCGAGGTTGAAGCTGACCTGATGCAAGGTCGGCACGCGCCGCCCGGGCGGGCCCGCGCTGACTTGCTCGAAACTGACCTGGCCGTTGGGCGCCGGCAGCGCCATGTGTTCGACTTCCGGCGGGAATTCGCGCAGCAATTGGTCAAGCCGCTGGTAAGCCAACTTGGCCGAGCTCCACTGCTTCCACACCGCAATCAGTTGGTCGATGGGGCTGAGCACGCGGCCCATGAGGATGGAACCGGCGATCATCATCCCGGCCGTCATCTCGCCTTTGATCACCAGAAAGGCGCCCAAGCCCAGCACCAGTGATTGCAGGCACAGGCGAAAGGACTTGCTCAGCGAGGTGATCACCGAGCCGGTGTCGCTGGCCTTGTTCTGATAGCCGAGAAATTGCGAATGCACCGCGAACCAGCGCTTGCGCAACGCGCCGAGCATGCCCATGGCCTGGATCGTCTCGGCGTTGTGCAAATGGCTGGTGGCCAACTGGGTCGATTGCTGGGAAAACGCGCCCGCCTCGCCCAGCGGTTTTTTGGTCAGGTATTCATTCAGGCACGCCAGCGCGATCAGCAGTACCGCGCCCGCCGTTGCCAGCACGCCGAGCCACACGTTGAAGAGGAAAATCACGAACAGGTAGATGGGAAACCACGGTGCATCAAAGAACGCGAACAGCGCAGGCCCCGTGATGAATTGGCGGATCACGGTCAGGTCGCCAAGGGATTGCCCGGCGTGCCCCTCACCGCGTTGCAGGTTGCGTTCAAAGGCGGCTTTGTAGACGCGCAAGTTGAAGCGTCGCTCCAACTGACTGCCGATACGGATCACGATAAAACTGCGAATGACTTCCAGCGTGCCGATAAACGCAAAGAAGCCGACGACCATCAACGTCAACATCACCAGGGTGGTTTCATTCTGGGAGGACAACACACGGTCGTACACTTGCAGCATGTAAATCGACGGCACCAGCATCAACAGGTTAATCAATGCGGTAAAACAGCCGATGCTGATCAAAATACTCTTGTATTCACCCAACGCCCTGAATAAGGGCGCAACCGCATGGGACTTCGCCATATCTTCTGATCTTCCCTGAAGCGAATTACGCGCACTAGTTGCCCTGGCCCCACAGTAGGGCGGCCAACTATTAAAATCGGGTTATATGCTTATTACTTTTAATTAAGGTGTTCGTTGCAGGATAACTTCGGGAATTGAAGGCGTCTGCCCTTTATATTCGCCGTCTTTTTCACGGTTCAAATGAATAATGCCGGTGCCCTGGGCGTTCATCAGCCAGATGCCATCCGGGGTCGGCAACCAGGTCAGCGGTTTATCGCCCAGCCATTGCGCGGCGCACGCCACGTCACCGGCCAGCGCGTTCGGCTGGTCCAACAGGTCCAACGCGCACACTTGATCCTGCTGGTGCAACTGCCAGTGGCCGGCCAACTGGGCGGTGGTGGGTAAAACGAGACTGCTAGCCATTGCGTGGGCTCCTGCCGACACGAACAACACCTGTGAAGCACAGGCGATCAAATGAGAAAAACGCGGCATGTTCTGCTCCATCATAGAGCGCGGCGCCGGAGCGCCGCGCGCTTTACATCACGCTACGATGTCGCTGACCGCAGCCTGGCCAACGGTGGTGACGAGGAAATCCGCCACGCCGTGCCCGGAGAAGTCCACGGCCAAGGTGCCCAGGTTGGTACCCGAGGCATAGCTGAGTACAGCATCGCCGGCATGCCCGGTAAATGCGTTGACGAAGCTCAAGCCTGCACCTTTGGTGATACCGGACAGGTCGATCTTGTCCGAACCCGAGGTGAAGTCGAAGATCTTGTCAGCAGCCCCCGGCTTGGAATCGGAACTGGCACCGTACACGAAGGTATCGTTGCCGGCGCCGCCCCACAGTTGGTCCGCACCGCCACCGCCGTAGATGATGTCGTTGCCGGCACCGCCTTTGATGAGGTTGGCTGCGTTGTTACCAATGATCAGGTCGTTGCCCGAACCGCCGAAGGCGTTCTCGACAGTGACGCCCTTGGCGATGGACACGTTGCCCACCAGGCCGCCAACGTCGGAGAACGAGGCCTCATTGAGGTTGATCTTCTGGTTTTGGGTAAAACCGGAGAAGTCCAGGGTGTCGTTGCCACCACCGTCCCATACCGAGAACACCAGCTTGTCGGCATTGGACGTAGCGCTGTAGAAATCACGCCCGGTGTTGGAGTTGAAACCGTAGGTGGTGTCGCCGGCGCGGGTGCTGTAGTTGGCACCGTAGAGCTTCTGGATTGCGGCGATGTCGTCGATCAGCGGGCCCGATGCGTAAGCTTCGACGCCGCCTTTGGTGAAGTTCTGGTTGGTGTTGCTTTCGCTCCAGTAACTCATGACGCTGTAGCCACGCGTGTCCTGTCCATAGTCCGCGTCTTTGTACGAAGGGTTGCCGGTCCCGGCGTTGTAGTCGCCAGGGTGAGCCAGGCCCAGGGTATGGCCGATTTCGTGGGTCAGGGTCTGCCGGCCGTAGTTGTTCACGTCCGGGGTCTTGTTCGGCGTGTAGCTGCTGTTGGTCAGGTACCACGAAGTGCCGTCGTAGCCTGCGCCGGTGCCGGGCAGGTAAGCGAAGGCAGCCGCGCCATCCTGGCCACCGCTGTAGTTGCCGAAGGTCATGTGCGTGTCACCGCCCGAGGCGCTTTCGGTAAAGCTCACGTTGGCGACATCCGACCAGGATTGCATGGCCAGTACGGCCTGTGCTTTCTGCTGGGCGTTGAACTGGCTGAACCCGGAGATACCATGTTTGTTCAGGGTGGCCGAGGAAGCCGAGGTGAGGAAGGTGTAGGTCAGATCGATCTTGCCGTTGTGATTCACATCCTTGTACGAGGCGCCATCGCGCAGCAGGTGGTCCGCTGCCTGGTCCACGGAAAAGGACGGTTTGCCATTCACCGTGAGGTTGCCGCCACGGTCATACAGATGGCTGAAGCTATCGATTTGCGAGTAAGCAGTGCTGGCTTGCGCGGCAGAAACAATAGCTTTGTCTTTTACTTTTGACATAAACGTACTTCCTTGTTTGCAAGTGCATCAGTCTTTGGTCGATAGGAACCCCGCGGGCGAGATCGTCCTATCACTCGCCTCTTTTGAAGGCGTATCGAAACTGACACAACTTGAAATCTTTCGTCTACAAATATTTCCGCAGCGAAAATGTGACGTGGATTCAACTTAAGGAAGTCGCGGGCAATGTTTATTGGGGGCCATTGCATTTGCCCAACGGGCGCAGACCCTGTGTTATTTAAATATTAAATAGAAGTAAAGCCGCTCAAGTTGAGCGGCGCACTTGGATAATGGATCCAATATATTGTCACGGTGTCATTGGCGACATTAAAGAGCCACTACTTACACTATTAATTATTAGTTGCCCCCTATTACCGGGACACACTCCAGCCGGACCTCGCCAATGCCTCGAGCAACGTTTCACCCGCCAACCCTGGCACCGTGACCCCCTGCTCCGTGGTCATGTCCTCACCGGCCAGCAGGGCATTGATGATCGCCTCCTCCACGGCTTCTGCCGCGGCCGTGAACAGCGGTGAGATGTGATCGTTGTTGACCATCTGCAACGCGGTGCTCAGTGGCGAGCCTTTGCGCCCGTAATCGGCTGGCGGCAGATCGCGGTTGCCGGTGGCGAAGGCCAGGAACAGGTCGCCGCTGGAGTCCTCGGTGCCGCCGCCGGTGCGCGCAATGCCGATCGAGGCGCGTTGCGCCAGACGCCGACACTGATGTGGCAGCAACGGTGCGTCGGTGGCGATGATCACCACGATGGAGCCCATGCCTGGCGTGCCACGCGTGGCGAAGGGGGATGCAATGCCCATCAAGTGACGACCAACCGGGTAACCCTCCACCCGCAGCTCCTGGCGCTTGCCATGGTTAGCCTGCACCAGCGCGCCGACGGTCCAGCCGCCCTGCTCGGCCGGCAATCGCCGCGAGGCGGTGCCGATGCCGCCCTTGAACTCATGGCAGATCATCCCGGTGCCACCGCCCACCGCTCCTTCCTGCACCGCGCCGCCTTGGGCGCTATCCAGCGCCTGGCGCACATGCTCAGGCTTGACGTGCTGGCCCCAGATGTCATTGAGCAGCCCGTCGTAGGTTTCCATCACCACCGGCATGCACCAATACACCGCCGGGTCCGCCAGGCGTTCACGCTCCAGGGCGATCAAGGTGTCACGCACCACGCCGATGCTGTGAGTGTTGGTGATGGCCACTGGCGTGGTCAGCAACCCCGCTTCGCTGATCCATTCAAGGCCGGTGGCATCGCCATTGCCGTTGAGTACGTGGTAGCCGGCAAAACACGGTTGCTGGCGCGCCTCGCCTTCGCGCGGCTGGATCAGGGTGACGCCGGTCCGCACTTGTTTGCCGTCGATACACGCCTTGAGCGTACTGTGACCGACCCGAACGCCCGGCACATCGGTGATGGCGTTCAATTCGCCGGGCGTGCCCAGCCCCAACGTGATGCCGATTTGACGTGCACGCATAGCCACTCCTTACCTGTAATTGCGCGAAATGAGGCTGACGGTAGCGCCTGCCGGCCTGTCAGCCAATGCCCCTATTGGCGTACTCCCCTTGACGGTACTCGCCAAAAGCCGAACCCTTGGCCGATCTTTAGAGGGCGGGAGCCTGTGACATGAGCCTGTTCAGAGAGGTCGGTCTGCACGCAGGCCTTGGCCGCACCGTCGCTCACATCGGCACCGAGCGGTTCTGGAAGCAACTGGTGCTGTTGCTGCAGCAGTGCCTGCCCTTCGATAACGCCCTGGCGATTGTTTATCCACTGGCGGGGCCGCCCCAGGCCCTGGAGGAATACGACGCCCTGCCGAGCAGCAAGCCGGCGTCGATGCTGGCCTACCTCACCGGCCTGTATGTGCTCGACCCGTTTTACCAGGCCTGTCGCGAGGGTTATGCCAGTGGCGTGTACCGGCTGGAGGAAGTCGCGCCGGACCATTTTCGCCAGAGCGATTACTTCCTCAACTACTTCCACGACAACGTGCTGGAAGACGAGGTGCAGTTCATCCTGCAGGTGCCGGGTACAGGGACATTGTCGCTGTCGCTGGGCATGCAACGGCGCTTCAGCCTCGAGGAGACCGGGCTGATGACCCTGCTGGCGGCCTGGGTGTTGCCCCTGATGCAGCAACATTGGCAGCAAAGCGCCCAACGCGCGCCGACGATGCACAGCCAGGTCAGGGATGCGCTGAACCAATTCGGCACTGGCGTGCTCTCGGAGCGTGAGCTGGAAGTGGCCCGCCTGGTGCTGCGCGGCTTCTCGTCCAAGGCCATGGCCGAGCGCCTGAAGATCTTGCCGGACACGGTGAAGGTGCACCGGCGACACCTGTACGCAAAGCTGGATATCTCGTCACAGCCGGAGCTGTTTTCGTTGTTTATCCAGTCTTTAGGCCATGATCTGGAAAACCCCTCACGGCATGCACGGTTGTGCCGAGCCGGCGCGTTCCAGCTGGCAGGCTTATTGTGGCGCGCAAGGCTACCGTGCCGAGCTGGGTTACTGTGGCGAGCGGGCTTGCCCCGCGTTGGGGTGCGAAGCGGCCCCAGTAGGCATGAATGCGGTGTATCAGACAGTCTTCAGCGGCAGGTCTTGGGGCCGCTTCGCAGCCCAACGCGGGGCAAGCCCGCTCGCCACAGGACGCCCGCTTCTCACAGCAGGTCTTTGCCACAACAGGGCCTTGCCACAACAAGGCCTTGTCACAGCAAGCCTGCTCGCCACAGCGGTTAAGCCTATCGCCCGGTACGAATGGTGTTCCACACCCGCGTACGAACCCGGTCGATGTTCAGCGGCATCGCTTCGAGTGCAAACAGCTTGCCCATCATTTCCGGGCTCGGGTACACCTTGGTGTCGGCTTTGATCGCCGGGTCTACCAGGCTGTCGGCTGCGGCGTTGCCGTTGGCGTAGTGCACGTAGTTGGTGATGCTGGCCATCACTTCCGGGCGCAGCAGATAGTTCATGAACGCATAGCCGGCTTTTTCGTCAGGCGCGTCGGCCGGCATGGCGACCATGTCGAACCAGATGGCGGCGCCTTCCTTGGGAATGTTGTAGCCGATGTTTACGCCGTTCTTGGCTTCCTTGGCACGGCTCTCGGCCTGCAGGATGTCGCCGGAGAAGCCGACGGCCACGCAGATGTCGCCATTGGCCAGGTCAGCGGTGTACTTCGAAGAGTGGAAATACGCCACGTACGGCCGCACTTTCATCAGCAGGTCTTCAGCCTTCTTGTAGTCCTCGGGCTTTTTGCTGTGGTGCGGCAGGCCCAGGTAGTTAAGCGCCGCCGGCAGCAGTTCCGGACCGTTGTCGAGGATCGCCACGCCGCATTTTTGCAGCTTGGCCATATTCTCCGGCTTGAAGATCAGGTCCCAGGAATCCACCGGGGCGTTGTCGCCCAGCACGGCCTTGACCTTGTCGATGTTGTAGCCGATGCCCGTGCTGCCCCACAGGTACGGGAAGCCGTGCTGGTTGCCCGGGTCGTTGTTTTCCAGGGCCTTGAGCAATACCGGGTTGAGGTTTTTCCAGTTCGGCAACTGGCTCTTGTCGAGCTTTTTCAGGGCGCCGCCCTGGATTTGCCGGGCCATGAAGTGGTTGGACGGAAACACCACGTCATACCCGGATTTGCCGGTCATCAACTTGCCGTCGAGGGTTTCGTTGCTGTCGTACACGTCGTAAGTGAAACCGATGCCGGTTTCTTGCTGGAAGTTCTTGGTGGTGTCCGGCGCAATGTAGTCCGACCAGTTATAGATCTTCACCGTCTCGGCGGCCTGGCTGATAGCGGCCACCAACATCAAGGGCAACAGGGCAATGGCTTTCATGGTTCGATTTCCTGGCGGTTTTAGGGCTGTTTTTATGGCAGGCGATCAAGGATCAAAGCGTTACAGAATCAATACATAGGTCTTGCGCACGGTTTCCTGGATATCCCAGATTCCGGTGCTGTTGGCCGGCAACATCAGTGCATCACCGGCTTGTATGTGGACGATTTCACCGTTATCGGGCGTGAAGGTGCAGCGGCCCTGGATAAAGTGGCAAAACTCCTGGGATTTGATCTGCCGACGCCAGCGCCCCGGCGTGCACGCCCAGATGCCGGTTTCGACGCCGTCGCCGCGCTCAACACTTAAGGTCGAGGCCACGGCGACGGGTTCGCCCAAGGGCACGGCCACCGGTGACGAGTCCGGCAAGTGGGCATTCAGCGTGTCTTTGAATTGAGTGATGCTCATGGGGTTTCCCGTGTGAGTGAAACGTCTTAGTGCATGAAACCTTCCATGAACCCGGCCACGCCGGTCGCCAACTTGCGGCGCCAGGGCGCGGTATTGGGGTTGGCCAATACCTGGTCCTCATGGACGAAACTGCGAATGATCGCGTTGTAGCCCAGCCAGCGGCACGGCTCGGGCTCCCAGGCCTTGAGCGCGTCCAGGCCTCGTTCGCGGATCACCCACGGCTGGGTGGTCAGCGGCGTGTCGAGGCCCAGGATCAAGTCGGCCAGGGTGCGGCCACCCAGGTTGCTGGCGCCTACGCCCTCCCCGCCGTACCCACCGGACAGCGCGATGCCGGTCTTGTGGTCACACAGCATGTGCGGTCGAAAGTTACGCGACATGCCGAGGTTGCCGCCCCACGAATGGGTAATCCGAACCTTCTTCAACTGTGGGAAGAGTTCGCCGAACAGGTAGCGACGCAGTTCCACTTCGCTGTCGGTCAGGTCGAAGTTGTGGCGCAATTTACCGGCGAACTGGTAACCGCCACGCGCGCCGAACACCAGGCGGTTGTCGGCCGAACGCTGGCCGTAAGTGACCTGGCGGCTGCTTTCACCGAATGCCTGGCCGTGGCTCAAGCCGATTTCATCCCAGGCGCTGGCGGGCAATGGCTCGGTGGCGACAATCAGGCTTTGTACCGGCAGTTGATAGCGACCCAGCGGCGGCAGCGTGGTGGCATACCCCTCGACAGCCGGCACCACCCAGGCGGCCCGCACGCCCGCCTTGGCGGTGCGCAGGCTGCCGGACTGCCAATGGGTGACCGGGCTGTTTTCGTAGAGGGTGACGCCCATGCTCTCCACGACGCGCGCCAGGCCACGCACCAGTTTGGCCGGGTTGATCGTCGCCACATGCGGCGCGTAGATGCCGCCATAGGGTTTGGCGATACGGATCTGTTCGGCCAGCTGTTGCGGGCTCAGCCAGCGGTAATCGTCTGCCGTCAGGCCTTGGGCGTAGAGTTTTTCGAGGTAGCGGCGCAGGCTGCCTTCCTGCTCGGGGTAGCGCGCGGCGCAGTACAGCGCGCCGCCCTTGCGGTAGTCGCAGTCGATGCCCTCACGGGCCAGCACTCGCGCCACTTCATCGGGAATCCCGTGCAGCAGGTCAAAGGAGGCGCGGCGTTGCTGCGGGTCAAGCCCGGCGAGCAGGCGATCTTCGCCGAGCAAATTGCCCATCAGCCAGCCGCCGTTGCGGCCAGAGGCGCCAAAACCTGCGGTTTGCGCTTCGATAATTGCAATTTTCAGCTCAGGTGCCTGGCGTTTCAGGTAATAGGCCGTCCACAGGCCCGTGTACCCGGCACCGATGATGGCCACATTGACGTCCAAGTCATGCTCCAGCGCCGGCCGCGCCAGCAGCGGGTCGTCCAACTGGTCCATCCATAAACTGATATTGCGCCATGCCGGCATGCCAAGCTCCCCTACCTCGTTTCGATAGGCTGGATCCTAGAGCGCGGCGTTATGGGCTGTCTTGCGCGCGTGCACGCAGAGAAATTTGTTTGACGTAGGCCTTGGGCGACTGGCCGGTGTGCTGGCGAAAGGCACTGTAGAAGGCCGACAGCGAATTGAAACCGGCGGCGAATGCCAGGTCATCGACTTTGATCGGTGGCACGGCGTTATCCAGCGCCGCCAGCAAGTGTTGAAGCCGTGCCTGGTTGACGTAGCGATAGAAGCTCTGCCCCAGCACCTGGTTCAACAGGTAGGAAATCTGATTGCGACTGTAGCCGCATTCCTTGGCAACCCGTTGCAGGTCCAGTTCCGGGTCCAGATAGGGTTGCTTGAGTTCGAAATACTGTTGCAGGTCATTGGCCATGTGCCCCAATTGCTGGGGCGACAAGCCCAGGCGGCTGACCGTGGGGCGCATGGCCGGGGTCGCCTGTTCGTGCACCAGTGACGCGTATTCGTTGACCCGCCAGATCAGCCCGTCGCGCACGGTGATGGCCTCGCTGGTGCGAAACGACACCAGGCCCTGGCCGCCCCGCAAGGTGATGCGGTACTGGATGAACGCGGTGTCGCCGTCGGCACGAATACGGTCGGTGTGCTCAATGGCTTCATCGGCGCCACGCGGCATGCTCGCTTGCAGGTATTCACGCAGTTCGGCGTAGGCGATGACGCGGTTCTGGAAGAAGTCGTGGTACTGGATGTCCGGATGGTAATAGGACATCACGCCATCCAGATCACGATGGCGCCAGCACAGATGGTGACGCAGCACCAGATCGCCCGTGGCTTGGGTGTGTTGGCAATCATCGTCCGGGGCGGTCTGCGGCATGGGCGGCTCTGTTGCGGGTAAACCCTGGAGAGTGCCGAATTTCAGGGCAGCCTTCAATGGTCAATTGGCGCTTCTGAATACTGGCCTTTTGCCTAGTTTGTAGTAGGACATGACCCACATCAAGTTATTGAAAAAGAACTGCCCAACGGGCCTAAAAAAGTCACCTTGCGCTTGCGAACGGATGTTATTTTGAACGTCTTCGATGCCCTGGCCAGTGACGGTCATGGCCCCTGCCGCGAGCTAAAGGAAGCGCTCAATGAAGAAGGTGGGCAACATGAATAAAGTGACGTTTCCCAACGCTTGCCAGCTGATGCGCTGGCATTTTCACCCGATGGGCTTTGAGGGGAGCATGGACGCCCCCGGCAGCATGGTCGCCCGCCTGTTTGATCGCAGCAGCGGCGAAACGTTGATCGCGATTGCCGGCATTCCCTGTGCCACCGTGATGAATGCCGCCGATGTGGAGCGCATCATCGAAGCGGTCGAAGATGAGCTGGAGTGTTTTGTGCCGCCGCTGTCCTTGCGGGCCTGATCTCAGGTTATCAAGCGACGTGTAGCTAATGTGGGAACGGCTGCGGCTTTCCCACATCACGTTGCACTCACTGGCCGCGCTGATCGTCGAAAAACGCTTTGTTGCCATCTACCCGTTCCGAAGCCCTGGGCACATTCACGCCCTGGCCTTCCGGCTTTTCCACGAACCAATAGCAATGGCTTACAGCGCGGGTGATCCCGACATAGGCCAGGCGCAGCACTTCGTCTTTTTGGGCAGAGTCATACGGTTCGCTGTCACCAGCCTTGCCCAGGCCAGCCATGCGGTAGACCTGATTCTTGTAAGGCGAACTGGTCACATGCTGACAATCACCGAGTAGAAATACCGCATCGGCCTGTAGTCCTTTGGCGCTGTGGTAAGTCAGCTGTCTCAGCCTGCGGGCCGGCAGCGGCAAGCTAGAATCAGCATTAACTACAGGCTGAATATGCTCTTGAATCAATAACTTATCGCTACTTTTTCGATAAAGCATTAACACCGATTCGCCTCTTTGGTAGTGCGCCAGCAACTGCCGACCCAACGCAGCGTCGTCGCGCTCAAGCACCGTCACGGGTACCAGTGCCTTGGGCGCCCCACTGGCCTTGGCTTTCTTGCCGGGGATTGCAGGGGCGGCGCGCACAATATGCTCGGCGGCGTCGATGATGTGCTGGTGGCTGCGGTAGTTCTCACTCAGCATCACGCGGGTGGTGCTCGGCGACGGGAATTCGGTGTTGAATGCCATGAAGTATTGGGGCGAACTGCCGCGCCAGCCATAAATCGACTGCCAGTCATCGCCGACACACAGCAAGGATGAGCGCTGTGCGCCTCGGCCCACGTGCATCGCCGGGCCGCGACTACGGATTTCCCGCAGGCTGGCGCGAATCCACGACACGATCTGCGGTGACACGTCCTGAAACTCGTCGATCATCAAGTGCGACATCGGCCGCAGCAACGGATCGCTGAGCAGCTTGAGATTTTCCGGGGTATTTTCGCCGAACAGCGAAAACATCCGGTTGTAGGTCATGATCGGCGGCGATTGGTCGAGCAAGTGATCTTCCAGGGCTTTCCAGAAGATGCTCAAGGCTTCAAAAAACAAGCGGTCGGGATCGTCCTTGGCAAAGCTCATCTGGCCCACGGCAGTCGGCACGTCCAGGCCGAGGTTCTCGATGAACCCGGCAGCCATGACAAAGCTGTCCAGCAGTGGCGCCGAGGCGAGTTCGCCCTTGACCTTGTAATCGAAGCCCGGCCCTGCGGTAGCATCGCCGGCCAAGCTGCTTAATAGCCGTTTGGAAGATTCGTAACTATCGAGCCAAATCATAGGCTTACGACAGAAAGCTTGAAACAGGGTGCGCTTTACTGCCCACTCGGCACGTACCGAAAGCTTCGAATTCGGCCGGCTGATCTGGGCGTTTTCGCGTGAATCGAAGCCCAGCACCACCCAGGCGTCCAACTGGGGAATATAGCCGTGACAGTGAAACTGCGCGCCATTGATCTCAAACGTCTGACGGCTCGGCTCAATGCCCTTGATCGGCCATGCGCCCGCACGAAACCACAGGTCTTCGATGACATCGCACAGTTCTTCATCACGCTTGGCGGCCAACTCGGTGACGGCGATGCGCTTTTGCACATCCGGATGGTCGCGCTCCAGCTCCTTGAGCTGCAGGCCATGACGGGCCAAGGGTGCAATCAGTTCACGGAAACGCTCGTGCCGGCCGTGCAGCCGGTGGTAGCAGGCATTCATCTGTTGGCGTTGGGCATCGCCGATGCGCAGGTCGAATGGGTTGCTGTCCGCGTCCTCGACACCACTGCTGAGGTTTTCGAACGCCTGCAGCCGTTCAAAGCCAGGCAAGCTGCGTACCATCGGCAAGATGCGCGAGTGAAAGGTACGCACCACGGCCTGGGCTTCTTTGCTGCCAAGGGGTTGGCCCCACAGGCTGAGAATTTCCATGAGCTTGTTGATGAAGTCCTTGCGCGACTCGCGGGTGAACGTCACCACGGTCATCGAGCTCAGTTCAAAGCCCAGATAATGGGTGAGCAACAGGATCCGCAGCACCAGGGAGGTGGACTTACCGGCGCCCGCACCGGCGATCACCGACGTCGAAGGCGTGTCGCTGAAGATCATTTTCCATTGCGCGCTGCTCGGCTGTGCATGGGCTGGCAGTAAGCGCGCCACATCCGCCTTCATGCGCTTCTTCACGTCGGCGCTGAGCGGCAGCCGCCAGTCGTCGAACAGGCTGTCATCCACGCCTGGCGCTTTGTGCTCTTCGGGCCGGAAGTCACGGATCAGCAATACCTGGCGGCCCTCTTCTATTCCGTCAGCCTTGCCTTCGCGATAGCCATATTCCACACCGGCTTCGTGCCCGCTGCGAAATCCGTCAGCCTGGCCGTGCAGCCAGGAAAACCGATGCTGCGCACGTAGACGCGTAAGGCCGTGGCCAAACAAGCGGGCGGCCAGCCGTTTCAGCAGCGGCATTTCTGCCAGAGGTCGAAGCTCAGGGGGCAAATCAGGCGTTTGTTGCGGCACGCGGACTCCAGCGATGAGGTTGGTTTTGGCGAAGGCGCCATGGTCGCCGGAATCGGCGCTCAGTTCCAGCCAATTGCTTTGACGTCATGCAGTTAGGCGATGAAGTGAAAGTTGAAACGCCTGTAACCAATCGAATTATTGGATGAGAGTCCAGCAATTTTTACGCTTTTTATCGATCATGCACTGCTGGATCATGGTCCCCATCAACAGGAGACTCTCATGCTCGAACTTCGACCTTTCAACACGCTGGGCGGCGCCCATCATGGCTGGCTTGACGCCCATCACCACTTTTCATTCGCCCAATACCACGACCCCAAGCGCATGCACTGGGGCAACCTGCGGGTATGGAACGACGACATTATCGCGCCGGGCACGGGTTTCCCGCAGCATCCGCACCGCGACATGGAAATCATCACCTATGTGCGCGAAGGCGCCATCAGCCACGCCGACAACCTGGGCAACAAGGGCCGCACCGAGGCCGGCGATGTGCAGGTGATGAGTGCCGGCACCGGGATTGCCCACAGCGAATACAACCTGGAGGCCACCCCGACCAAGATTTTCCAGATCTGGATTATTCCAAACGAAGCCGGCTTGCCGCCTTCATGGGGCGCCAAACCCTTTCCCCAGGGAGATCGCGAGGGCTTTGTAACCCTAGCCAGCGGCAAGGCCGGTGACAGCGAAAGCCTGCGCATCCGCGCTGATGCACGTCTGGTAGCGGCCAACCTGAAAGCGGGCGAAAGTGCCGAGTATCGACTGGACAGCGGGCGCCGCGCGTACCTGGTGCCGGCGACGGGCGTGATTGAAGTCAATGGCTTGCGTGCGCAAGCGCGAGACGGCGTGGCGGTTGAGGATGAGCAACTGCTGCGGGTGACGGCGCTCGAGGACAGCGAGATCGTGCTGGTCGATCTGGCTTGAAGGGACTTTCGTTAACCTGAGAATGTGGGAGGGAGCAACTCCCTCCCACAGCCGAGATGGCGTGATTACTGGCTGATTGCGCCGTCGACCAGCACCTGCGCTTCTTCTACCAGTTGCTTGAGGTGATCCTCGCCCACAAAGCTCTCGGCGTAGATCTTGTAGATGTCCTCGGTGCCCGATGGGCGCGCGGCAAACCAGCCGTTTTCGGTCATCACCTTCAAACCGCCAATCGCCTGGTTATTGCCCGGCGCATGGCTGAGGATCTGCTGGATGCTTTCCCCGGCCAATTGCGTGGACGTGACCTGTTCCGGCGACAGCTTGCCCAGCAAGGCTTTCTGCGCCGGGGTGGCCTTGGCGTCGACGCGGATCGCGAAGGGCTCGCCCAGCGCATCGGTCAGGCCACGGTAGATCTGGCTTGGGTCCTGGCCTTTGCGCGAGGTCATTTCCGCCGCCAGCAGGGCCGGAATCAAGCCATCCTTATCGGTGCTCCACACAGTGCCATCCTTGCGCAGGAACGAGGCGCCGGCGCTCTCTTCGCCGCCAAAACCCAGAGAGCCTTCAAACAGGCCATCGGCAAACCATTTGAAGCCTACGGGCACTTCGTACAGACGACGGCCGATACGTGCGGCCACGCGGTCGATCAAGCCACTGCTGACCACGGTCTTGCCCACGGCTGCATCGGCGCGCCAGTCCGGGCGGTTCTGAAACAGGTAATCGATGGACACGGCCAGATAATTGTTCGGTGCCAACAGGCCGCCGGACGGCGTGACGATGCCGTGTCGATCGTGGTCCGGGTCGCAGGCGAAGGCCACGTCGAACCGCTCCTTGAGGCCGATCAAGCCTTGCATCGCATAGCTGGAGGACGGGTCCATACGGATCTGGCCGTCCCAGTCGACGCTCATGAAGCGGAAGGTTGAATCGACTTCAGTGTTCACCACGTCCAGGTTCAAGCGGTAGTGCTCGGCAATCGCCGACCAGTAGCGCACCCCTGCTCCGCCCAGCGGATCGACGCCCAGGCGCAAATCGGCGCTGCGGATGGCGTCCATGTCGATCACGTTGACCAGGTCGGCCACGTAGCTGTTGAGGTAATCATGGCGGTGCGTGGTATCGGCCTTGAGCGCCTGGGCGTGAGTGATGCGCTTGACCCCGGCGAGTTTGTTGGCCAACAGTTCATTGGCCTTGGCTTCGATCCACTTGGTGACGTGGGTATCGGCTGGGCCGCCATTGGGCGGGTTGTACTTGTAGCCGCCACTTTGCGGCGGGTTGTGCGACGGCGTGATAACGATGCCGTCGGCCAGGCCCGTGGTGCGGCCGCGGTTGTAGCAGATGATGGCGTGGGAAATGGCCGGGGTCGGCGTGTATTCATCGCCCTCGGCCAGCATCACGTGCACGCCGTTGGCCGCCAGGACTTCCAGCGCGCTGGCACCGGCCGGCGTCGACAGCGCATGAGTATCCAGGCCGACGAACAAAGGACCATTGATGCCTTGGGCTTCGCGATACAAACAGATGGCCTGGCTGATGGCGAGCACGTGCCACTCGTTGAAGCTCAGCTCAAACGAGCTGCCACGGTGGCCGGAGGTACCAAAAGCCACACGTTGGGTGGAGATCGCTGCATCAGGCTGGCCTGTGTAGTAGGCCGTGACCAGTCGCGGGATATCCACCAGCAACTGAGCTGGCGCCGGCTTGCCCGCAAAAGGACTGATAGTCATGCATGAACCTCGAAAAGAAGGATTTGGAAAAAACGACAGTTTACTGAGAGTTGGACTACTACGCGACGGTATCGATCCTACAAAACTCAGAGAAATTTCACGCATCTAGCCCGTTTGTGCCTGCCGCAGGGCATCAGCCAGTGCCGCCAGCGCAACGTCCAGGTTGGGCTGCCCATGAAAGGTATGGCTCAAACGCATGTGCTGATGGTGCAGGCCGCCGACACTGAACAACTCGCCGGGCGCCACCACCACTTGCCGGGCCAGCAAACACTGGAACACCTGGCGCATATCCACTGCCTGGGTCGAACCCAACCAGAACGTAGCGCCACCGGCAGGCATGCGATAAGTCACTTGATCGCCCAAATGCTGGTCGAGCAGCAGGCTCATTGCCCCGGCTTGCTCACGCAGCAACTGACGCAGGGTACGCAGGTGCTGATCAATTTGCCCGCTCTGATACAGGCGGGCAATCGCGCGTTGGCGAATTGACGACAACCGGAACGAGCGCAGCAGAAACTGGCGCTGCAATTGGCTGCTCATGTGTCGAGACAGCGCGTAGCCATACGGCGCTTCCGGGCCGAGAATTTTCTCGAAGGAGGAAAACACCATCAGCCGCTCCGGGTTCACCAGATCGCGCAAGGCCGTGTGGGGCGGTTTGAAACTCAACTCCCCGCACGTGTCGTTCTCCAACAGCCAGCACCCATGCTGGTCGAGCAATTGCGCCACCTTGAGGCGATCGCGCAGGGCCATCGCCACGCCGGAAGGCTGGCTGACCGTCGATGAGAGCAGCACCAGGCTCACGCGCTCGTCGCGCAGCAGGCCTTCGAGCGACACCAGGTCGAGGCTGCCGTCCTGCGCCCAGGGCAATTCGAGCAGGCGGATGCCGGCATCCTGCAGCAGGCGCAGGATCAGCCAGTCGCAGGGCGATTCGATAATCACCGTAGAACCGGGCAGGCCGAGCACCTCGATGAGGATATCAAGCACCCCGCGCAGGTCGGCACCGATATACACGTCGTCGGCGTGCCAGCAGCGCGTCGGCGACGAGGTGTAACGCGCCGCCAGCGCTGCGCGCAGCTTCCACACCCCACATGGCTGGGACCAGGGCTGCAAGTGGTGGGGGTATTGGCGCACCAACTCCCGCTCCAGGCGCAACAGCGTGCTGTCCAGCGACGCCAACAAGGCAGGTTCATCGCCACTGAGCACTACCATGCCCGGACGTCGCGCGGCCACATAGAGGCGCTCGAGCAAATCCCCGCTTGGCCACGTCGAGGCGCCGCCGGCAAGCGGCCAGGCGTAATAGCCTGACTTGGCCACTGAATACACCCGCCCCTCTTTCTCCAGCAGCGAATAGGCGTACTGGATGGTGGAAATGGACACGTTCAGGCGCTGGGATAACTGGCGCAGAGACGGCAGCTTTACCCGGCTATCGCTGCTGACCTCGTCAATCAGGTTGATCATGTAGCGATACACCGCCTGATAGGCGAAATCCACCTGCCGCACACCACGCAGCGTCATCGCCCGGACAGCTGCAAGGCCATGTCGGCACTGGCCATCGACCGTTCCTGACGGCAACCACGAGCGGTACTGCCGCGGCCGCCGGGCATTGGCCGCTTGCGGTACAGATGCTGAAGCAACGGCAGCGGCAGCCCGCTGGCGTCGGTTACCCATTGCTGCAGCATCTCGGCAGCGGGCTTGCCCTGCAGCACTTTGTGCAGTTCCGGCAGGGCCACCAGCATGCCCGAGTGGCACTGGCGCAAATAACCTTCCAGCCGCTCACCGTGGTGGATAAAGGGCGAAAACAGCAGGCAGATCAACTGGCCCTCATCCAGGCCGAAAAACTGCTGGGCGTGCTGGGCCGATAGGGCGCGCCCTTCGCGGCTGACGGCTTGGGTGATCAACGCTTCGCACACTTGCCGACGACGCAGGTAATTCGCTGCCTGCAGCATGAACCCTTCGACGCCCGCTTCGTAATCCAGCGCCCTCAGGCTCTCGGCTTGCAGGCCTCGCAGGTGCGCCATCAACATCGGATTGGCAAAGGTCGGATGACTCAGATGAAAGCCCAGTGGGTCCGGGTTATAGGCCATGAACTCGGTGAGCAACGGTGCACAAGCGCGGTCAATGCCGTCCAGCAGGTCGGCGATACCGATGTACGCGAGGTGGCGGTGCCCACCCGGGCTGGTGTCGCTCTTCGCCACATAGTGCTCGCCGTACAAGTCACGATAAATGTCGTCACTCCACTGATCCATGCGCGCGAACAGCCCATTGAGTGTGGCAGGCCTGCCCGCAGGAACCTCGACGCCTGCGGCCTGGGCGGTCTTTTTCAGCCAGGCCAGCAACTGGCCCTGCTTGCGCGCGCAATCGCCGCTGACCAATGCATGCACGCCACCGTCCCAGGCGGTGACGCGCTGGTAGAAGTCGCCCAAGGCCAGATAGGTCTCGTTGCACAGTGTTGCGCGAACGTCACCGGAGGACAGATGCCCCATCATCAACATGTTGCGCTGGCTGACCTCGCGCCCAGTGGCGGAGGCCGGGCGCTGGTGGTTGAACGGCAGCACCTGGTGGTTTTCCACCATCAGCAGCTCAACCCGTGGGTCGTCGTGAAAAAACAACTGGCTGTAGCCGCGGTGAAGCGTGTCGAGCGTGCCTTGGGTCATGCCGCTGTGACGCAAGGTGGCCACGCGCAGTTGGAACGTCCTGGGGGCGCGGCCGGCGATGCTTAATTGCGCGGCACGCAACAACGCCAGGGTGTAGCTGCTGACTTCACCGCCGCCATGGGCCACCAGCACCTTGTAATCGCCCACCTGCTCCATACCGCCAGCGGCAACCACAATCCGCTGTATCAACAATTGAAGTGCTGTACGTTCTGCACGATTGAAGTGCCCAATGAGCCGTTGCAGTACTTGCTGATAAACATAATTCATAGCTTGTTCGTGAATAGCGCTCATAGCTCTACTACCTGAGTTGAAATATCAGTTTCAAGCAACTACCGAGACGTATTGTCCGGTCTATTGCATCTGTAAGAAGGGGTGCCCGCGCTACCGTGTTCGCGATAAATAAACACTAGCACTGTGCAATTAATCGACATGGAATATGCACCGGAGCGCAGTTGGAGCATCCGTTGCGCCAACAGGCCGTGCGTGAGGCGTCCAGGCCGTCAATGCGACAATCCTAGGAATGCTCTGACGGCCCCCTACACTCATTTATCCTTAAACTAGAAGATGAATCTGACACATAAAAAGCTTCTAACTTTGACCTCCGCTGATTTATCGATTGAGGCTCGCCTGGAAAGTACCCGCATCCTCGGGTCCAGGCAGTTGCTGCATTATCATGGGGAGTTGCAGGCAGCCCGTGCTGGGGTATCGGAGTATCAATCATTACTCGGTCCTTGAGTTGAACGTGAAGACTCAATTATCAGGACTGGAATAATGATTAACAGATACAGAAGCCGGTCGAAAACCAGTTCAGATACTTATCCGTTGCCGCGTCAATAGCGCGCACACAAAGACGCCGCGCTGAAAATCAGGGCGGCGGCAGGGGCAAAGGTATCGTTTACAGGACCGAAAGACGCTCGCGCGTTTCATCCAACGCGCGGGTTAAGCCCTGCTAAATGGCGCATTTGTCTCATGCGCCCAGGGCCCGGATGACTCATTTGCGAATATTCCTACACCTCAAACAGCTTCAACCTGCAACGCAACGCGTTCGCGACACGGGCATTCGTCCATATAGCGGTGCGCTTCCACGAACTGATTGAATGGAAACACCGTCGTTTTCAGCGGCACCAGTACGCGGTCGGCCGTCAGTTGGTTGATATCACGCAGCGCACGCTGCAAGGCCACCTGATCCTGAATGATGCCCAGCTCCGGCTTGCCGGTGAAGTTGCCGATGCAATGCACAAAGAACTGAATGTTCTTCTGGAACGCTGCGCACGCCGGAAACGGTGTCTGGTTGCCGCCTTGCAGGCCATAAAGCACCAGGCTGCCACGCGGTGCCAGCACGTCACCGAGCAACGACATCTGCGGGCCGCCCAAGCCATCGAACACCACGTCAACGCCGCGGTTGTCGGTGAACTTGTTGACCTGCATGAGCAAGTCCTGTTCTTCGGTGACAATCACCTTTTCTGCCCCGAGGGACAGCAGGTACTCACGCTCTGCGCTGTCTTTGGTCGCGGCAATCACCCGCACACCCAGGGCTTTGCCCAGTTGTACGAACGAGGGGCCGGCGCAGTGGCTGGCGTCGGTCACCAGGGCAAACTGGCCGGGTTTGACCCGCGCCAGGTCCACATAGGCAAAGTAGGCAATCAGCAGCGGCGTGTAGTGCACGCTGGCTTCGATCGGGCTCAAGACGTCCGGGTAACGGGTCAGGGCCGAACGGGGCAGAACGATCTGTTCGCCATACACCGGGTAATCGTTGGGGCTCTCGGCCGGAAAACTGGCCACTTTATCGCCCACCGCCAAGTCATCCACGCCGTCGCCGAGGGCTACAACCACCCCGGCCATCTCATGGCCCAGGCCGGATGGCAGACGTGCATGGGAAGACGCCAGGTTCTGGCGCCACAAAATGTCGTACCAACTGATGCCAATCGCGTCGACACGCACCTGCACTTCGCCCGGTGCGGGCAGCGCGGCTACATGCTCTTCGCACTTGAGCACCTCGGCCGGACCAAACTTGTGAAAACGGATCGTGCGGGACATCGCAAACCTCGTCAAAGTAACCTCTAATGCCATGAACTCTATCTGGGCTTTCCAGGTAAGACCACCGGTCGCCGTTAATAGTCGACATGCCTGTCATTGATTCCGCAACTGAGGAATGGACCCCAGATCTTGTAGGAAAACTCAATTAGCCGGTGCAGAGTACCAGCCTTTCCCCGTAAGATTCATGCCGGTCATTGTTTACATGTGGCCGCTCTCGTCAAGCTCGCTGACTCTTCCAGGACACAAGATGAACCGTAACGACCTGCGTCGTGTCGACCTTAACCTCTTGATCGTATTCGAAACCTTGATGCATGAGCGCAGTGTGACCCGTGCTGCCGAGAAGCTGTTCCTTGGCCAGCCGGCCATCAGTGCGGCGTTGTCGCGCCTGCGTGGACTGTTCGATGACCCGCTGTTTGTGCGCACCGGGCGCAGCATGGAGCCGTCCGCCCGCGCTGTAGAGATTTTCGCCCTGCTCTCACCGGCCCTGGACTCGATTTCCACCGCCGTGAGCCGCGCCGCCGAGTTCGACCCGGCCACCAGTACGGCCGTGTTCCGCATCGGTTTGTCGGACGACGTCGAATTCGCCCTGCTCCCCCAGTTGCTCAAACGCCTGCGCGCCGAAGCGCCGGGCATCGTGCTGGTGGTGCGCCGGGTCAATTACATCCTGATGCCGGGTCTGCTGGCCTCCGGCGAAATTTCCATCGGCGTGAGCTACACCGCCGACCTGCCGGCCAACGCCAAGCGCAAGGTCCTGCGCCGCAGCCTGCCGAAACTGCTGCGCGCCGACAGCGTGCCCGGCTCGCTGAGCCTGGATGATTTCTGCGCCCGCCCCCATGCCCTGGTGTCGTTCGCCGGCGACCTGAGCGGGTTTATCGATGAAGAGCTGGAAAAACTCGACCGCAAACGCCACGTGGTCCTAGCCGTGCCTCAGTTCAACGGGCTGGGCACATTGCTGGCCGGCACCGATATCCTGGCCACCGTGCCGGACTACGCCGCCGAGGCGCTGACCTCAGCGGGCGGTTTGCGCGCAGAAGACCCGCCGTTGCCCGTACGCTCGTTCGAATTGCACATGGCCTGGCGTGGCTCGCAGGACAACGATCCGGGAGAGCGCTGGTTGCGCTCGCGGATTCAGATGTTTTTTGGCGACCCTGAGAGTCTTTAAGTGTCGATGGGCAGGCTGTTGAGCTGATCATTTTTGCCTTTCCATAAACCATGGAGCTGCATTCGCGCCCAGTGGATCGCTACATTGGGGGCACATCTGAGGGCATACTTTGGATGGTTTGAAAAGGATGCCCCTAGCCTGAGTTCCAACAGTCTCCCGCCTCAAAAACTCACCCGCAGCTGTTCCCAAACACCACGTAGTAAAGGGTAGTCAAGGTAGGTCGGTAAGGTGTCCTCCCTCTACCCAAATGCGTGAGCAACCGAGTGATATCTACTGCGCAATAAATCTCAGGTGTAGATCGCCAAGCTGAATTCAGACCTCACGTCGTCGCTTTTCAAGACGCTGCCAAAAAGTCGGCAGCTCACTCCTAGGATGCAGAAGGCTTGACCAGACCTCTAGCAGACGTGGCACTGCAATCCTTCGTACATCGACCACCAAGCCAGCCTCAAGTAGCTTTTCACGGTTTGCAAAGAGCGCTTGGCCTAGATCGTTTTCAAGCTCTATTTGCGTGAACGTGACATCGAAGAAGCGTTCGTGCGTGTCTTGAAACTTGTCTTTGTAACGAACCCTCACCAGAAGCACTAGATTATCATTCAATGCTTGGGTTCCGGGCATAGCATTGGCACGTGCGAAACGCTTCACCACGTCGTCCATGCCACCTGGCACTTCATCGACCGAGTAGAGCTCGCCCTTATAAGCCCCGACCCAAGTAACTGAGGAGTAATAATTTGCAAGGGGAACATATGCGACGGATAAATCACCGCACTTCTTTTTGTCGGATTTCTCGGCCAGATCAATAACGCACATTCCACTGATCACAAGAAAGGGCGCTTTTGTCACTTGCAGTTCAGTCAGCTCCTCACCCGTATTTTCGATCACCAAGCGCCGAACGTAGCTGGTCTCTCCTTCATAGCCTTGGCGCCAGACCTTCAACGCCGGCTGCTGCAAACGTTGTTGCAGACTGAGCGCCTGGCTGTCGCCACGACGCTTGTTTAGCTCAAGGATGCACTTCACATAGGTTTCATAATTGTCATTCGCTGACAAAATCCCCGCGTCTACCGCTGCCGCCTGTATTTTGGAACGTTGAGAAGCCGAAAGCTCACCACCTGATTTTTTTGCCTCCTTACGAATGATCAGACCCACCTGATTGTCGATGCCAACTCCGCCCCCACACAAACCAATGTCTCGACTATCCGGCTTAGCGTCAGACATGGTGTCGACCGCGTTGTATTTGCCACAGCCCCCCAATAGAGCAGCGGTCAGAATAAAACAAATATATCTCATGTTCCCTCATTTCGATCAGCAGATGGGCGCCCCGTTCTAGTGTCGTGACAGTGCCTAGTCTGCACGCAATACCAGCCAATATCAAAGTGCCGCTATCATGAAGCTCTCTGCTCTGCTAAACGCCCCCTTAACCGGAAATTCGTCACCTACACCAACGGCATCTGCACCAGCATTTGTCCATGCGCCAGCCTCGACTAAAGCGGAGCCGGTTGCGCATTACCTAGCAGACTTAAACTTTTAAAGCTGGTAGACGAAGATATTCTTGGCATGCACCGACAGTTGCACGATCTAGAGAGGGTATTCTGGGGCGCATACCTCTTGCGGATATCGATTTGCAGTTGCTTTACTACTCCAGACGGGATGATCCACACGCTTTGCTTCTGGTTGAACTGGTTGGAAGTCGCCAAGCGTAGCTCATCGAATTCAGCACGGTGAGGAGCAGCAGTCAAATGCCTAGCTGATGTACTCAACCGATCTGCGCGTCTGAGCCGGCAGAATGATTTGGCTATTCGCCCAAACGGCGTATAACTCTGAAACCTGCTGCTGTCCCTGCGCATAAGCATAAAATCGTGCGTTCAGACGCCTAGGTCTGGTACGCCAGTTCGCAGCGCTTGCTCCTGGCTCTATCTGCCGGTATGGCTCGGCGCGTTCAATGAGGCGTTTTTTGAAGTACTTCTCAACAGTGCTCTGATTGGAAAGGAGATGCATGCCGCCAGGATTCGGGAAAAGCACCGCTGCCAGCTCATTTTCTTGAGCGATGCTGACGGCGATATCGAAAAACGCGTTGACGATGCTATGTACCGTATGAGTAGCCAACATCTCATCCATCGGGTTGATCGCGCGAACGATCAGGCAACGCTTGGTTGGATGGAGCGCCGGGATTGATTCGAAATAGATCATGGCCATCCCCGCAAGCCGACGTTGCACAGGGTCAAATACCACCATATGCGCGTGCCGCTCCTCCTTCCACATGTCCGTGTCATCGCGCGTGCACAGGTTCGCGGCTTGCCTAGCGAAAAACGCTGCCGGATATTTTGACACGAACGCCTGCAATTCAGTGACTTCGTCGTTAGCAGGCATAGCGGTGAACTTGCCCTGCTCGCGCTTCAACCAGCATGCACATGTCGCGAGCACAATTGTTTGGGTGTGTCTGACTGCGGCCTGCAATCTTCCACGGCCAGTTTGCGCCCCAGCCAGATGAGCCTCACCCACCATTCGCTTGGCCAGGCTATCAGCCTGCTCATCGTTGAAGTTCATTACAAACGCCGGCATATGCGCCTCAAGAGCGTCCGGTAAAGTGCTGGTGAAAAGCGTGTCGAGCTGCTCCAACCCCTCCGAGATATCAACACTGAAATCCTCCAAGGCAGCTATCTGTCCGAGGTCGGTTTCGAGCCACGATCCGATCAATGAGTCCTCACGACTCGCCGCGAACAGTACACCTAGATGGGCCGCTACAGACTGAGGATCACGCGACTTGTCGTATAGCCGCTTGGAACGGATGGCCTGACACGCGTCGGTAAAGTCCCTTTTTGAACAGATCTTCGCGCTGAACGTCTTTGCCTGAACCAGCGCTTGCAGACTACTGCGCTCAAGGCGCTTTTCCATGCGACGAATCGAGCGCGCCCAGCGCATCGGGTAACCATCCCACAATGTCAATCCAGCCATTTGCGATTCGAAACCCAGGACATTCTTCCACTGTGACCTGACGCTGTGGCTATCAGCCTTGTAGATCATGGATATAGCCTCAACCTCCTGAGGCTGCAGCTCAGCGCCTGATGGTCCGCGCCCCATTAGCAGGTTCTCTACCAACGGCACCAATGCGTCCATCTGTTCTTGTAGCTGCTCATCTGACGACCACGCATGGCGAATCATGCTCGGCAGCAGGACGCCGCCCGTTTGGTTCAGGATGGCTGGTAAACGAGACAAAAGTTTTAGGCTCTCGGCCTGAGCTAGAACTTCCCTTCGTTCGTCGTAGCGCTCGCGTGCCGCGTCGTCCGGTTGCTGGTGGCGATAACCGATGTCCGTTACCACCCGATCATCAATGGCTCTAATGACACAGCTCAGGTTCTCAGTGAAAGCGGCAAAGTGGTTACGACGGAAGGCATCGTCCAGCAGTACACGAGATGTTGAATTGAGGTCCCAGCAACAAAGCGTATGTACGCCACGTGCCTTGTAGTACCAATCCATGATCGCTTTGAATGAGTTCAATCCCTTGTTCTCGACTAAGTACTGCAAAGTGCCTAGTCCAAACCGTACCACGCGCTCCGCTTGGCACAGATGACTGAACTCTGGCATGGGCACGGCGGTGAGCAGATAGTGATACGGTTGGGCGGCCAGAGTGCGAGCACAGCGAATGATCCAGTCAACCAACTCCCGCTCTTTACGCGGTTTACGGTGCCCTTTGATTACAAGCCAAGTCTCAAGGCTCTGGACACCGATGACGGTATACGCACGCTGAAAACCCAGAACTGCCTCAGGGTAGCCATACCCATGTCGCTCAAGCACTGCCAAGTATTCCTGCAATGCTCCGGGGCGCGCCAGGTAAGTGCGACACTGCCCTATCTGCTCGAAGCTCAAGCAATATGGAGCACCGGCCAACAGCGCGATCTCGGCGAGCGGTTCGCCCTCTCCCTCTTTTTTGTTGAGCTCCAATATGAGCGTCTGGCAATGCGCTAGGTTTTCGACGCTCGCGCCCAGAGCAATCAAGTGCTCGACCAACAATGAAGAAGGCTCGCAGTAATGGTCCAGCATACGCTTGCAGTGTTGAATCTGATCAGCTGAATGGGCCTTAACCACATCCAATACAAAGGCCCAATTTGCGCTGGCAGCTCGCCAAAGCGACTCGCCAATGACCTCGTAGACGGCATCTGCGCCTGCGGTGCCAGAAGCAACAATCAGTTGCAAGTTTACCTGCAGCCGATCTGGGTCTATAGCATCCAGGTCATGACGAAAGATACCCGCTACCTGCTTGCGCTTAACACCATTGGCCAGCAATAGATCAATGGCCTGTTTGAAGGTGCGAAGGGCTTCAGGGGTGATCTCGGGCGCGTGATAGCGCTCTTTCATTTGATAGTCTAGCCAGGCCAGCTCCGATTCTGTCTGCACCACATTGGTCAGCACCAGCAGATTGGCGAGTGGGCCCTTCAATCTGAAGCTGCCATAGCGAGCATAATGTTCGATCCTCGCAAAGCTCTCCACGCCGACTTTACGCACGGCCATGAACCAGCCAGCATCCAGTCTGTCGAGCTGTCTTGCGCATTCATAGGAGAGCAGCGGCATGCCTTGTATGGCCTGATCAACGGCCGGGGTGTAGCGGTTCAAGCGACACGTCACGACTCGGTCGTAAAAGGTCTCGTAAAGAAAGGCGCGTCCTTCGTAGGTGCGTGTTTTTGCTAACTGCCTACGCGTGTATTGCCATGTCAGCCAATGCGGGACGAAGAATATCCCCAACTTGCCATACCAGGGCCACGCCTCTGGTTTAATCAGTGACTGCGAAGCGGGTATGCCAAGCATTCGGCGGATATGAAGTGCCTGGTCAGAGTCTTCGGCAAGCAGCTCGCTGACATTGTTCTGAACCCAACGCCGCGCAGCTCTTAAGGCAATCCGCTGAGTAAATCTGGAGTGAACGTCGGCACTTTCATCGTAATCGGAAATGGCCAGTCGTTTGACCGCGTCTCGCCCTTGCTCTAAGGCATGGGTACGAAATGCCCGATACCCACTTTGATCACTCATTGTCATTCCTTTTACGTGGCGGTGAGGTCGTGCAAACGAATGCGGTTGAATCAGCTTTGTGGTTGATGGGAAGACTAAAAGCGAAGCCCGTTATTAATGCTTATCACCTCGGTGATGTCGCACCTAATTCGGAAGCCGATAGCACATTTTCACGGATGGGCCAGAAGCTCCGCTAGCTGCTCAGGCCGGGGAGCCTGTTTCTCGAACTCGAGTCGGCCTTGGATAGAATCGCCATTAAACCGGTAGACCCCCCTATAATTAAGCATTCCACCCCACCCCCTGCCATGACGCGATCCGCCATGGGCACTTTTTTCACCAGTAACAACCCACACGATTTCTAACCCTTCTGCGTCCAAAAACGCCCGCATCACACCGCGATCTACAACAGCCGCACTGAACCCGGGCTCGTCAACGGACGGATCTTTAAAAAGAATTCTGCCATCTGCTGTTGCGTATGCAAGGGAGCGTCCTTCCGCCAGACGTAAATGAAGGCCGCGCATAAGCGCTGGAGCGGGAACCGTAAGATTGAAGCTTTCCTCAATCGAATAGTCATGGCCTGAGCGCTCGACATGCCAGTCAGCTACCGTCGCTTGCGTGTAAATTGCTTCGTCCGAACCCATCTCGAAACCTCCATCGATGGTGTCGAATGCCGGATGCCAAGGGTACTCGCCAAGGTAGCCATTCCGAGGCATATCGAATGCTGGAAAATGATCCCGATTATCTGCTGATTGGGTTAGAAACTCCGTTAAACGCTCAACATCATCACGTGCTACCAATATCGATTTAACTTTGTGCCAGGTCATCCGATGAATCACGCGTTCGCCATCTACCATAGCTAGATGATTACGGCCAACATTTGTGTCGAGTACGAGCCAGCGTCGGCCAGCAGGGTCGATTACATCAATCTGCTGCACTGGATCAGGCACGTCTCGCGATTGATCCTCCATCCACGCGACTCGCGATTCGGGCGGATCGTCGCGCCAACGAGAAAAGTGAGGGGACCACCAGGTCGGACCTTGACGATCCGAGTCGCGTTGTTTCGTACGAGTCACAAGGATAGTCGGATCCATCTCTCGTGACCCGACTTGCCAAGGACCGCGAAAGAGCTCGGGATCGTCCTGATAGTTACCGCCTACGAGCGAGGTGTCAGAAAGACGTCCGGTCATTTCATGGTAGGCGATCCATTGATATTTTTTACCAATGCGCTCGATTCGGTGCTCATTACGGTCATGGCCCGCCATCTCGCGGTCGAATTCGGCGAAGCGTTCTGGAGTCCACCCAAGCTCATGCGCGCGCCAAGCGACCCAATGGCGCGACCTATCACCAGCATATGTTGGATGCCCAGCTACGGCTCGCTCGTCCCACATACGGCCGCGCACAAAGCCGGCAGCACGAATACGAAACTCCTCTATCTCTCCCTCGTCCAAAAGACGCTCAAACTCGCTGATAGTCGCGTCACACTTTTTTTCGGACGCACGCCGCGCCTCCATCAATTTTTTGCCTTCGTCTTGAGCTTGACGAAGAAAAAGCGAGAGCCCCGTAGGCATCGAATTGGTGCGAGCTGCAATTTCAAGTACCTGCTCAAACGCTTTGGTACGCGCCGGATGAGGTTTGATCGCTTCCAAGTACCAGGCGTCGTAAATCTCACGCATGGAACGACCATGCTCCGAGCGTGGAAGTAACAGGAAGTCGCCGGCAAGATTATCGATTTTGTAGCGTGCAAAATCTCCATCCTCGACCGCGGAGCTGCAGATTTCGTCACGCAAAAAACTGCCGCCATAGTTCTGAACATATGTGCTAAGGGTTTCTTCGGTCACCGTCTCGAGTACCCTCCCTCCTGGATAAGGAGGCCGAGCGCAATCTAGCGATAGGTCCGCGGGCAAAACGCCGCGATTGGCAGCAAGCTCGACGATCCCACGCGCGTGGTCGCGAACGAGCGCGTGGGTTGGTATCTTGTCGTTAGTAAACACCGCCTCGAAGGCAACTCGCGCGAGCTCGGCAAGTCCCTCATCGCTGGAATTTCGCGTTGCTGCACCATATGCAGCAGCAAGCACACGGTCGAAAACATGAGCATCGTCAACACTGGCGAATTTCTCGATCATCTCGGCGGCGAGGTCACGGCGATTTACCAATAGCGTCGCGAGCGCTTTGGTCGCCATATCACGGACCCAACGATGGCTGAGACTAGTGAGCCATGCAAGCGTAATGGCGACTAGTCGAGCGCGCGGCAGCTCGATTGACTCAAGTCCGTTGGCGAGCACCCACTCGATCAATGTTTCTATCGCGCCGTCGCCGTCGCCATCCACGGCGATGTGCGTCGCGCGAGTCGACCATTCAATGTCGCGCTCGTACATCGGTAACGGTTGCAGCCAACGGTCAAGATGGTCGGCATTAAAGAGATTGTCAGGTTCAGTGGCGATCGCAAGCAGCGTCTCAAGAACTGCGTCACCTCCGATTACGTCAGCGCATTCCTCAACCAGCTCCAGGGTGCGTTTGGTGAAGGCGTCCTGTCGACGCCACAGCAGACTGAGCTGAAAGGCATGAGCAAGTTCCCAGCGGGAAAACTTGCCGTCGACAACGTCAATGAGTTCAACGCCGTAACGCTCTGGCAGCTGTACAGCCAATGCCTCGGCGATGCTCGCGAACCTGGAGGAGCCTCGACCCGCCACATAAGATGCGAGTGCCCCCCCAGTGATGAAAGCTGGCTCAGGATCGCCGTCGCCTACATGAGTATTAAGTAGCCTCTGGGCTATACGATGGTCACTTAATCGCTCGAAGGTAAAGCGAACCATCTCGTTGATCTCTCCTCCATCACCGATTGGCTCAACTGCGATCACACCTTCGCTTTCGAGCTGGAAGAAAAGGCTTTGTTCAGCGAGACCGTTTGAGTTGTGCAGACATTCGATGATTGAATTCGCGGCGTCAATTGAGAGATAGCCGGTACCGGCAACTACCATCTCTTCCGTGAGCGCCGTGAGGACCGCCTCTATACGCTTTAGCCTTGGCGCCAAGCCCATCCGCAAATTGAGCGTCTCGACCACCGCGTTGAAATAAAAATCGAAAACCTTCGACACTCCAGCCAGTCCACGCGGAAGTTCGCTTTCATTACGACGTTCAAGCATGTCACAGCAAGTACGCAGGAACAGCGGGTTCTCAAACTCTGGCGCGAAATGCGGGGCTGCCATTCGAACGATGCCACGCTGGTCGAGGTAGCGACGCGCAGCTTCAGCCGCCCTTCCTGCGAAACCTGGGTGTTCCAAACGGGGTAACGTGGTCGTATCGAGGTCGCGCACGATATAAGGGATGAAGGTGGAGCGACAGGAAACGAGGACCGCTATATGTTCAAAACGGTCGGCCACAGCGAGGAACGCGGCAAGACGCTCGGACCAAACCGCTACACCATTACGCTCGTTGATCGCATCAACCATCACTAACGCGCGGGTGCCAGCTGCTTCGGCAGCGGAGTCAAACGCACCGAGAATTGCGTCCGGAGGAGCATTTGTCAGCCCCAACTGCTCGGCGATCTGCCGCCAAGGTTCCGCATCACTGAACGCTCCACCAAGCATTAGGACGGCGGGAAAGCCCTGCGCAACATGATGCTCGGCGACATCGGCCAGCAAGTGTGACTTGCCAACGCCCGCCTCTCCGCTCAGCAGTAGGCGGTGTGAATTAGCGAAGTTGGTCGAGGGGGCATTGATTTCCTCGACAACGCGATCAATCACTTCGCGCAAATGTTCGGCAAAATGAAGACCGTCGCGACCACTGTCCTGACCCGCGCCGGGTTGCCGACGTAGCTCCCAGATTCCGCTCCGACAGCGGTTGAGCGCCGCAGTTGCAATCGCCAATAAAGCGCTCCATTCCCCGAATGGAATGAGATTCGCTGGGCCAAGTGGTACGCCGCGAATTGCTGAAGATATCGCAGCCATTTGGTCGCCGAGCGCAGTGAAATCTATATCACATGTTCCCCCCAGCGCGGTGCCGATGCTGCGTAGCGAACGATGTCTCGCCTCGTCGAGATCATCAGCCCAACCAATGATCTTGCACGCAAAATCTGGATCTCGTGCGAATGCGACTAACGCCTGACGAATAGGCAGTTCGATATTAAGTTCTGGCGTGTAGCGACGACCGAGAGCGGCACGGCTGATCGCAAACCGGTCTTTAAACCATTCGCACCCAAAATGAGGGAGATCGAACCAATAGGTACGACGCCCCACATACAGTGGATCATTCCGTGAGAGTCGTTCTGTGAGCTGGAAACCGCCCCAGAGTTGGATTTCAACTATACGAGGCGCGATGGAAGCTTGACGCGCAATCACCCAGTCATCCCAGCGATCGCGCTCAGACTTACGGCCTTCAACACGGCCATCAGACAAGTCGAAAGGTATGCATACGATGAAGGTGGCGAGTGCGGGGTGTTTGGCTACGGCGTTTTCAAAGGAGTCTTTGAGCTGCCCCGCTTCGCCGCTACCGAGCTCGAAGAAATACTTGGCCTGCCATCCAGTTTCAGATCCGTTGGGCTCGACTCGATAACATTCAAGTCCTGCGTCGGCACCCGCCCCCTTGCGGTGGAACGGTACGCCACCCTGAGACTCGAGCGCGGCAAATTGGCAGACGAGCTCTTCGAAACCGGCGTGCTGGCTGCCGTGATGTGTGCGGATGGCTCGGAAATCGATCATTGATGTTGCCATCGGCGGTCCTCAGGTCAGTTACGGAACTCTACTAAGCCGCGATAGTTACGCATATTCAGTGGCTGTAGCAATGTTCTCCGAAAGCGCACTCGACACCGGCATCATCAACAGCTTTCATTTCAAAATATTTGGACCTCCAGTGTCCAAGGCCGGCGTAAAACCAGCTTACTCAACGGCTATCTGATTCGAGACGACAAACTGATTTGTAGCCCCCTCCAGCTAACAACAACTTCCTTAACTTGGTTGATTAGCAGATACCGCGCCATGTCAGACCGCCTAAATGTTCCGTCGTCGGGCGGTGTATCACGGAAGGGGCGAATTAATCCCTTCCGAGATAACATGCTAATTTAAGAATGGCTCGACAGGCACTACCACTCCAAATTTTTCCAACTGCAGAAACTTTGCTCCCAGAATCTCAGCTGGAATCTTGCGCTGCAGAAGGCCGAAGAAGTTTTCATCGTGCGTAGAAATAATAACTTGTTTATCAAACTGCAGGCAGATACTGCGCAAAAGATCAATAGTTGAGAGAATATTGATGGAGTCCATCGACTGGATAGGATCATCGATCATCACGACATCAATCGGATTACCCTTATCATCCTTGGCATGAAGCGCGCCGGCCAGAAACACACTGAGACTGAGAATATTGGACTGAGCAGCGCTGAAGTATAAGATTGGCGAAATCAAAACCCCGTCTTCGTCACTCACGACAATGTTCAAACCTGGTTTATCAGAGTCAAAATCCGGCTTGAATTCTACTTTCTTAAAGGATGGATGCGGGTCAATTTTTTTGTAGATAACGTTGATGAGATCTTCATAGAAGAAATTGTTAATCAACGTCTTCAGCTGCTCGATCACAGCCAACCGTTCCGTACTCAGAAGCATGTCCACCTGGCTTCGCTGATCTAGCTCCACTTCCAGTTCAGCCAACTCATTTTGAAGGGATAAGCGCTTGATGTAGGGTTTAAAGGACGCCATCAACTCCAACAGCAGTTTGAAACTGTTTTCAGCGGTTTCAAGTTGCTCGGTGCGCAAGCGGCGGGTCTGGAGTTCACTGGTGATCAGTGCTTTGACTTGGTCTAAACGATCCTCTGAGCGAACAACAATCAACGTGGCAAGGCTTTCATAGAAAGCGTTGATTGCGGACTGAGCGCGAGCCAATTCCAGATCAAGCCCATCTTTCTGAGATCGTAGCTGGACAAAACTCACCCACGTCCCATCGGACAGCATCTTCTGCTGGAGTGCACTGCACTGAGTCGTCAGCTCATCAGTAACGGCCTTGGCGTTAGCAAGTTGAGATTCAAATTTACTCTTCTCGACCTGACAATGTTCAGCCAACTGGGCTGAATTGATACCATTATTTACTAGGTACTGAGAGACAAGCAGATAGGACGCTTGAGACTTAAGGGTATCGCCTTCCGTTGTCAGAACCTGCAAATCTGCATCAATCTGTGAAATCTTTCGATTGAGCTGTGCAATCTCTTCAGACAACTCAGTTTGACGATTTACAAGTCCGGAACGTTTGAGTGAAAGCTGAACGATCTCGCCTTGAGCACGGGTTAAGAGCTCATCGAGTGCGAGACTCCATACGGTCTTATCGAGCGTGTTGACTCTGTCCTCTAAGGCGCGCTTTTCCACCTCCAGATCAGACTTTTCTCGTTCAACTAGCTCCAGTCTTGCACTCAACTCCTTGATTGTTCCGCGAAGGTCAGCCAACTGCTGCCCATGTGCCTCTTCCGCCACTAGCGTGATAGATTTCACTTCATCGAGCAGTTGCTTACGACGTGTTTCGGACTGTGCGAGGAGCTCCGCGTTTTCTTGACTAATCCGCGATAGCAGAGTCTGAGATTTAACTTTCAGCCTGAGCTTCTCGGCATCTTCGTGGGGGGCGCTGCACAGCGGGCAAATATTTGACGGCCATGCGCTGAGGTAGTCAAGGCCGGTGGAAATCAAACGTTCGTGCACACCCATCTGGTCAGCCAAAGCTGTTTGAGTCGCATGCACAGTTTTGTCGTGGAGATCAATGGATTCCAACTCAGTAAAACACTTGGTCAAGCGCTCAATTTTCTCTTGACCTAAATATTTTGTGCCTTCAACTGCAGACAAGATAAAGTTTGCAGTAAGTTTTAAACTTGACACGAGGTTCAGGTTGGCTTGAAGTTGATCCAACTTTGCTGCATCCAGGCGAACCGAAACCTCTTTCTCAGCAATTTGCTGAGCGATCAATTCTATTCGCGCACGATGTGATGTTAGCTCTGCATAAATCGGCCCAGCATTATCGATGGAGTTCCTAAGAAATGCAGCGCGATCATCAGCCTTTTTGAGCTCCAGATTAAGATCGCTCAAAGCCTTTGCAAACCCTGACAACTGTGCGGCATGACCTGGCTGGATATCTCCCAGCGTTATTTGACGTTGGGCGATATCATTGAGGCGTGATTCAGACTGAAAGAACACAACAGAATGATTGATTACATCAAGAATATTTGCCGAACGCTGACTCGCTTCCTGGACATCGCTTGTGCTTTTTTCATGAGCGTTGAGCAGTTCCTGATAGCCGCCAGCATCTTTTACGCCCTGATCAAGACGCTCTGAAATAGCTTTCTGATCGATGAGAAATTGGCTATTAAGTTCAATTTCGGGAATCTTTACCAATCTATCAGCAAGAGTGTCAACCGCCCGGACATTAGCTTCACGTTCTACGCTTAACTCATGCTGTCGGGAGACAAGGCTTGCATTCAGTTCGTGTTCAGCCTGCGCGGAAAAATTCTCGTCCGCAAGCAAGATGTTCTCACCACCAGCGTTTAGCTGTGTAGCTAATGCATTGAAACTATAAAAGATGGAGAGGTCAACAGGCTGGTCCAGCTCGGCGATAATGGCTTCACGCTGGGAATCCAAAGCTAGCAGCTCAGATTTATTATCAAGGATAAGTGCAGTCAATTCCTTTCGGACTTTTTCAGTTTCCCCGCCGAAATTTTCCATAAACTTGGTATAGCGTTCATGCGGCTTCGCCTCTCGGAGGAATCTGTCAATCTCATCTTGACTTAAAATGACACGCCGAAAATATTCGTTCTCGCGACCTTTCTCTCCAAAGCGCAAGTCTCGCCCATTTATGCGAAGCTTTCCCAACTCTCGTTTAAACGGAATAGGCAGCGTAGTTGAAACAACCACCCGAGTTTTAACGTCGTCGTTGACGTATTTATTTCGAAGGATCTCCTGCCCCTTGTCTAAGTCTTTGGTCGCGCGGGCGGCGCCTTCATAATTGACTCTATTGTAGTCGCCACCTAAACGCTCCAAATGATTCGTGACCGCCCATTCGACCGCATCATAAAACGAGCTTTTACCAAATCCATTGGGGGCAAATATCGCAACAAAATTAGAAGGAAGATCATCAGCATTCGTAAAATCGAATGTGCCTTCTGATTTCATTCTATAAGCACGAAATGCTTCAATTTCAACTTTTTTGATTTTCATTTTTATTCAGAGATTCTATGATTTCATTTATCATTAACGCGCGCTTTTCCTTGGACTCAATTTTTTGATCTAACGGCGCACCCCGAACAAAGTATTCCAGTGACAATAATGGTTCCCGGGTTTCCGCGACACAGGGATCCAGCGTCAAATCTGATCCTAGGAGCTGCTCTTCCAAACAGTCAGTCAATTGCTCAACCGTGGGCAATTCAGCATACCCATCAATTATCAATTTACGAGCAGAGTATTTGTTGTTCTCGATCTGGTATTTATCCCAAATTGGCACAGTGCCGATCGTCACAAAAGCGATATACACGTTCCACACAGCGAGGTTTCCTGAAGGTTGGTGGTGAACCGAAACAAGGTTTTGGATCACCCGCCAGTTCGCTACGATATCTGACGGCTTTTTACACAGGCAAGCAATACACGAAATATAGGACAGCGAATCATCTGAGCGAAACATGTGAAATTCTATGCCATCAAACTCAGCAGTCAGAAACTCAAAATTGTAATCTTTAATTAATAATTTCATTCAACTTCTTCCTGAGCTCCAGCAGTTGAACCTTACCTGGAGCCAAACTGCGATAGTCAAACTCTTTCTCGATGACGCAGCTTTTGCGCAAACCTTCCAGATGAGTGAGCTTATAGCTGGCGTAAATCGCACTCTCAACTTCATCAATAGAGAATGGGCCTTGGTTCGGGATGGTTGCAATATTGCCAATTACATTCTTAAGGACAAAGTCTGGAGGAAAGGTTTGCGCTGCAGCATCAGGCGAGGCGACCACGAGGGTGCCGTTTTTGTCGAGCAACTTACGAGCAATTTTGAGAATTTCATCCAAACGGCCAAGCCAGTTGGTGACGTCGCTGGTATACAGCAGACGACGCTTCTTATCGATCCCGCTGATATAGCCGTTATCCGCGACTCCAGCATCGTCCATGAGTGCGGAGATCACCACAAACTCTAAATATGCAATCCACAACCCTCGTGTTTCCAGCACGCTGGACTGCCCCGTGTCTATCAATAACTGGACATCATAGTGCTTCATAATTTCGTACGGAGGCGGCATTCCGCTCTCAATTAATGAGTCTGCGAAACCAATTAATGCAGATTTCAGATGCTGAACGTTAGTGGGATCAATCACATTGAATGCGAAAATCCTATCCCGCACTCTCGAAAAGCACTCCATATGTGGCGGAATCATTGGCGCACATGAATGGAGGGTGATGAGTTCGTTGTATCGTGCGAGACCATGACAATCGACGCGACCAAACTGGTGATCCAATCGACTGGCCTCCATTTCGAACTCCACGCCCACCAGATACGGGTAATCGTTATCTACATGGTATACACCACCTCCAGACATCCCTTGAATGATGTCCTTGCCCGGGATATCTTCCAGCGCAAGTGTTATAAGTTCGTTAACCACGCTCGCTGAGTGGCCAGTCCAATGCGTAATTGGCTTTGAACTTGCCCTTTCCGCTTCTGGAAGACCCACAAAGGTAAGGTTGGCCAGCGGTGGCAAGTGAGCGGCATTCCAAGATTTCTGCGACAGGCCTGGTTGATGCGTAATTGTCAATATTGCACAATCTAAGGGCTCCTCCAGACCCACCTTAGGGAAAACCAAGACGCCCAGCACTTCAATTGGATCCTGATTATGATCTATCACCACATTGTGGGCGCCCTCCTCGAACACGGCGTGCCTGGCCGTGAGCACGTAGGAATACTCTTGCGTCATAGCGTTTACCAGAACACCACTGCCGCCATTAACCATTACGCAGTATGACTGCATGATTTCCGAAACTGTCATATTAGTATCTGATTTCATCATCGAGCACTTCTAGACGAGAGGAGTACTCCTCAATTTCATGAGCCTGTAGCAGGGGAGCGACCACATGATCATAGTTAAAACACACTTTACCCTGCGTAGACTTGATGATCCTGGCTATTGTCCTTTTGTTCGGAAGCCCATGCTTAGACCCATCGGTGGACACTATATAAATCGGTGAATCCAGCAACCCTAACAAATCGCTACTGGTGTTGTATTGACTTCCATGATGCGACAACTTAACAAGATCCAATTGAAGCTTGTTGGTTTCGCTGTACTCATCAGCCCGTAAGCTATCGCATACCACGCCTTCGTGCGCATCGCCCAGAAAAAGCATGCGCTTACCATCTGCTTCGAGCATAAATGCTATAGAGCTGCCGTTGTAAACAGAGGCATCAGAATAAAACTTATCGCCTGACCAGATATCTTGAAGTGTTAAATTATAATCAGTGTCGTGCGCCGAGGTTTTTCCTGAATCAACTTCGGAAGGCCATACATGCAACAACTTAACAAGTTGCTCACGACTAGGCGACAACACCTTGAACGTAAAGGGACCAGCTTTATACGTTTGCCCTGCCATTACAAGCGGAGCTCGAACGCAGCCAATCTTATCAAGCAATTCTTCCAGGTCTTTTCCTTGCTTGATCGATGTTTGCGGATTGTCATCAAGCAGCTTAATATTATTTTCAGGTATTTCGGGCACATCAAAATGATGTGTGATCAATCGCGAAGAATTAAACCAGATGAATTTGACCATATCGCCTAGATAACCTGGCTTCTCAAAGGCTTTGATAAGTCCATTGATGTGATCGTCATCAATGTGGGTGAGGATGGCTAGATCGATGTGTTGCCCTTTGACTTTCAAATCATCGAGGGTATTGCACAGCGCACCGGCGTAAAGCTGCCGTGGCCCATACCTGAAGGTCGTAGACGTTCCTCCATCTATCAGCAGATTGAACACCCCGCCAGGCCCCTCATGGCTGACGAGAATGCAGTCTCCATGCCTCGCTTTGAGAACGCGGACGATTATAGCCATCAGGACTCCCTGTCACTGCCTGGCTCTGCCAGGCTGTCAAGATGCCAGTAGCATAGGCCCTTTCCAAGGAAAGCGTCCAAGCCAATTTCTGACGTCAGGCAACCGACAGAATCTTCCCCTCATTTCGTGCAGTACCTAAGCACTAGTCAGATAACAACAGATCTTTATGCTTACTAACAGCGCGACAGTCTACGAGCCCCTTTGCGCCTTACTAACGGGGTCAATCCATTTTCCCTATGGCGGTGCGCCTTACACTGTAGTGCGGATGAGCAAGAGCCTTGACGATCAAACGCCGGGCCGCAGGGATGCCGATCGCGGCCAAAGCCCCGGCGGCCGCTTGAGCATCGTCTTCATCCTCAAATCCGATTCATTGTTCAGCTAATACTTGGACATCCTCGCCTTCAACAGGCGAGGCCAGAAGCAGTAGACGCCCCTCCCGCGGCCCTTCCTTTAACAGGGTTTGTCTCTGGTCCAGCGGAATATCCTGAAGAGCCCCTCCTGAGCATCGCATGTGCCGAGTGGAGCAATAATGTTCGAACATCAGTCTGCGTAATCATCTTCAAGGTGCCCAGATCAGGTGCCTTTTCACGAGGTGGTCTATCAACAATAATTGGCCCCCGGCACAAAGCTCACTCATCCTAGACGGTGTGGCGGTGATTGAGCTCATCAAAGGTTCGATGTGTTGAAGGCTTGCGTTCGGCGGGAGTCTTTATCAAAGCGCTTAGAACGGCGAAATCAGCAGCATCAAGCTGTGATTTTCTGCAGCAGTCTCTCTATGGTCTCCTGAAGCCAATCGCTTTGTTTAAGAAGCCATGTACGGATATCTACCTGCATTTGCATATGGGCCGCTGCCGAGCTATTGGATGTGACAAAAAGCTAGCAGAGGGCTCCGGCCCGCCAGCCGAACGGCGGCGTCTCAGAGATAGCCCTCCTCTCACCAGCACGTTGAGCAGTGTCCGTGCACGCTTCGTGCTTGCAGAGGTAACTGCACAGCGTGAACCTGAGTCAGCGTGAGCCTTGGTCGAACTGTACGTTACGCGCGCAAATGGGCGGGAAGGCTTTCGCCGCAAGTCCACCGCGATGAAACAGCGGATTTGGTTGCGGTCAGTTCTCTTACGAGCGGCCTCTTAGTAAGCTTGGCACAGCCGCCGGCTTGAAGGTGCGCCCCGTTGATTATGGAAATGATATGAGTGCCTACGAGCTAATCAAAGATCTGGAGAAAAAACTTTCCCTTTATCAGGACAATTACCCTGAGAAATCATCACCTCCGCCTGATAAGATTCATGAACTGATGGCATCACTGATTTGCAGGTCGGAGCTCTATCCCTCCCACCTCACCAGGGACGTCGTTAAGTCGCTTATTGAAGACAGAGCACCTTGGCCTACCAGTGACGGACAGGAATATTATCTTTCGCAGTCAGTAAAAATTGAAGTTCTCGAAAGCGCCCGCTTGATCAGCTTTCCAAACGACAATCTTTGCGTACAAAGAACTGCGCAGGTCTCTGAAGATATGCCAGCGCAGCTGCGCAGCGAGTTGAATGCTCATCACTTCCTACATGAAATTCGCTATCGCGGTGGGGAACTCTCGTCACCACACCTGCGCCTGCCTAGAAATGTTATAGGTGATTCTGATCTAAGATTGCTTGGTGATCGACTTACACCGGAAGGTGATCACCTGCGATTAACCATTGAAAATCATGACATTTTTGGCGTGGGAACGTGCCTTTGGAAGATGCTGCGGGTCAGTTGCCAGGATCTCGATGCAGCCTTTTCCGAATACGTCGTAAGGATGTCTGTTGCGGCGGAGAGGCCTTATGTTTTTGAGATAGACTTTGATCACGCCATTGACCTTGATGAATTTCTTGGCTGCGCTTTCTTATACATCAAATCTGACCAGACGCTTCTTGAAGACTGGTCTGGCTACGCAGCCGATATGGCACTTAGCCACAATCACACCGAATCACTGACTCAGCGATTTCACAAGAGCGGCTCCAATGAGGCTGTCTATGCTGATGCGCTCTCACTGCAGCCTTTACAAGGTGTCATCAGCGACATGCTTCGAAAGCCGAAGGCAACGCTGCTTGAGCGTGTCGTATGGTTCAGAGAGAATGCGCGGGGCGGGTATGATGATCGCGACCGCATTACAGATCATCTTGTAGGACTAATCATAAGGCATGAGTATAATGTTCACTCGATACAAAACAGTTTCCCGCTTACCCGGGCACTGATCGAGTATTCGCACACGGCCCCAAAACTTGTAAATATTTTTTTCTCACATGTGTCTGACCCGAGCTATCTGTGCTTTTTGCTGTCCTTCAGGCCGACAAGCCACATCGGCCTGATCAGCTTGTATCGAAATATCGCAAAAACTGCGCGCAGAGTTTCAACCAAAGTTGATTACGAACAAATCTGGCAGGATCTCGTGTGGACGCAAGGGCTTGAGGTGTATTGCAATGGATTCGAAAGCGGCTTCGAATACACCCATGTGCCGAGCGCGCTTGAATCCATTTGCGAAATGGTCGAATGGTTTGTCGACTACGAGGTCACTCGAAGTTCGCGTACCCAATCCATAACGGACACGCGGCTACCCAACATAAAGGCCGCAGTTACAGCTTTAAGATACCTGACAAGTGATGGTTATAAACAGAATCTCTTTGAAGACCATCTGGCACTCATTGGAGAGCTCGTGCGTGGTTGGCTCCGAGATAAAGCTTCCTCCAAATCCGCCCCGCTGGGTAGTTGGCTAGTATTGTTCTGGACTATCGAAATAGCAGAAGAACGGAAAGGTCTCGGTAGTCACCTGCCTGGTCAACTGACCAAAATTCTCATCGACAGTTACCTGCAAGTGCTCCGGAGACGACGATCAGGTGAGGATAGCAGCGGCGATGATCCACTCGCGTTTGATGAGCTGAACTGGAATCAACTACTGTCGAACATGTCAAAGCCACAACGTAGGCGATGGTTGAATGCTTTGAGCGCGTGGGAAGACCGTAACGAGGAACTACCTGTTAAAGAATCGAGCAATCTGAACTCTGGTGTCAGGCTGCACCTCAGAGTGCTTTTAAAGATTTACAGTGACTCTGTGGACGAAGCTATCAGAGGCGAAATCACAGAAGAGCTCTGTTCGATCATAGAGCGTTTTGGATTCGCCCCCGATAAATATTCCGGGGCGTTAGACTATACGAATGATAATTCGAGCTACAGGCCACTGCATCTCTGGCCAGCCATCTGCGACATGGCAAACGACTTCTCTAACGAGGCTTATGGCGGCCTTCTGGATAAGCTTGTCAGTCAGGTAGCACCGTTAAGTGCGTTGCTAATTCTTCTTGATAGGATCATTCTTCAAGAGCGCAAGGACAGGGTCTCGGCACTGATAAATAGCAGGGACTTGAAAGCCGAGAAACAATATTGGGTTCCGGAAATTTTCGACTTATCCCTTAGAGCCGCGAATAACGGCCATATACCTGTTGCCAAATTTTTTCTAAATAGCATTAGAGACGGCGCTCACAAATCCCACAAAAATAACGCTATCGAACTACTCGCCAAAGTCGAATTGAAAGAAATTTTCGACGATAAGAGTCGTGCACTGGTGGAGAAACTTGAGCTTCTTCGAATCCATCTAATCAATGCCGATGAGCAGGAAGTAAATAAATCGGTTAACGAGTACAAAAGGTACCTTATAGCTACGATCAATATCTCCATTGACAGAAGCAAAGCGATCGATCAATTTGCTCAGCTGGTGAGAGCATCGCCTACGCTCCAAAACGCCACCGGCTTGGTTAGGAGTGCTGTCTCCGCCCCAACTCCAGCCGAAGCAGCCACGCTACTTAATGAGCACTCAGACGCCTGGATGGGGGTGTTTGAGGCACACATGCTTGAGGGACGCGTTGAATTTGCAGATGAAAACCTGCACAGCGTCCTTCAGGCGTGCCTGATGACATCACGTCATTCAGAATTTAGCCAGTTTTGGGGGATGGCGACTAATCGTCAGCGAGGCAGCTACCAGTTTGCGGATGTGCGGTCAGAGTACCTGAACAAATCTGGTCGCCTAGAAGAAGCAATGGACTATATTCGGGGCCTTCTTGCTAAACTTGGCGATAGTTCTGAGTCTGCACGCAGCGAATTGATCAGCCTTCAGTCTAGCTTGCTTAAGCCAGCCCCTCAGCACCAACTCCAGATCGCTCCGATGCCGGTGAGGGCGATTGAGTCAATGCACATGGACTTGAGATCCAGCTGGTTGCGAATTAGAGCTTTGGGTGCTAGTGACCAGAGCCAGATCCTCATAGAGCCGACTAATTCAATCGACGACTATTTGCTCGAAATCATTGAACAGATAGGCACCGAACTGCTCATGAGAAATGCCAACTTGCTGCGAAAGAAGCCCGCAGCCAAGTCTAAAAATGTCATTTCTCTAGACGTTGAAGACATGATCAATGACTGGATGGTGTCGTTGCTCAGGCAGAAAATGAAATTCATCGGCTGGACTGTTCATGACCAATCTCGTATGGGATGGTCGGCTTCCGGCCTTGGAGTGGGTGAGACAGATGGGTGGATTGAGGATAGTAAAGGTAACCTAATTTCGATCATTGAGGCCTTCCGTCTCGGCCAGAGCATTGAAAGGAAAGTAATCAAGGAACACTTGGATAAAACATTCGGCTACAATTCACCAGGTGTCAGTCCAGTGTTTGTTATTGTTTATACATCCAGTGATGACTTCTCAAGCCTCTGCACCGAGTACGTCTCATACGTACAAAACTTGCAATATAAAGGGTTTGATATCGGCACGCCCGCCAGTCTGAATATGAAGCATATGAGTACACCTAAAGCTCAAGCTCGCTACTACGAGGAGGCACGATATATAAATGGTAGCAGAATCACTATTTATCATCAGCTTCTGAATCTCAGAATGGCTCCCCAGTAACGCTGGGCATGTCAAAAGTCGGGCTCGCATCATCACTAATGCGAGCTCCTTTTCAATCCAATGCCATGCCCTTTCGTGCAGGCGTTTCTGCTGATGCTAGATTTTGGATTGACCGCCCATCACATGACGCTGCTTCGTATTTTTTGAAGCCCCCCCTCCGTGAATGCTCAATTTCTCACTGCCGAGCGAGTAGGCATGCTTAGCGAAAAACGTTCAGTGGCAATGGGCATGAAACATCACATCGTCATAGTAGTGACGGCGCAGGCGACTTGGAGCTGGCAGAGCGACTCGGTAAGCGCCTGGGACGCATCGAACGGGCGCGGTACATTCAGCCGACGATTCAGCGAAAGCTTGCAAAGAAGTGACGAGCGTTGGAGCGCATCATAGACGTAGATTTCTGGACGAAATGGGTCACCCTCATGGGTGCGATGATCGCTGCCGGCACTAATTTGTGGGGTTGAAGCTGCAGATCCAGGGGACGCGGAACAGCTTGCTGGATATGCCGAAGCCATTCAGGAGCAATGCTTGAGTGTCGTCAGCCGCTGCGACCACCCTCTCGTCTTGGCTGACTACGGCTTTATCGATGCCAAAGTCAAGATGAAATCCATCGTCGCGAAAGCCGATGTGGATCCCGCGTTCGCTCATACCCCGTACGACAGAGTTGGTCAGATTCAAATCTCAAACTATATGTCCGTCAGCAAAATGGCATAAAATGCCAATGCTCGATAGAACTTGTTTGCCTAAGGCTGGAGCTCATTATGGCGACGCGAAACGTTGTGCTCACCCCTCACCAGGAACAGGTTATCCATGACCTTGTTCAGTCTGGCCGCTATCAGAATGCCAGCGAAGTGCTGCGGGAAGGTTTGCGGCTATTGGAGAAGCGCGTCGCCGAAGACACTGCCAAAATTGAAGCCCTGCGTCAGGCGACCTCGATTGGCATCATGGATCTTGAACACGGGCGCTTTACTCAGGTGAACGAAGGGGATCTGGAGCACTACCTCGAGGGCTTCAGCCTGGAGGCAAAGATCCCGACGAAAGAGAAACACTGAGCATGTGGCAGTATCGGATTTCCGATGCGGCACGCACCGACATTATCGACATTCTCAGGCGCTCCCAGACGCAGTTCGGTGATCAAGCAAGGCAACGGTATCAAGCGCTGATCCTCGCGGCGCTGCAAGGGATTGCCTCCACGCCTTATCGCATTGGCAGCCACGAGCGCAATGAGCTTGCACCAGGCCTGCGCAGCTATCACCTCGTCTATTCGCGCCAGCAAGCTAAACATCCTCATGGGACGGTCAAAAGCCCACGCCACGTCGTATTTTATCGTGTAGCAAATGACGAGGTGATCGAGGTCGTCCGACTCCTTCATGACGCCATGGACGTGCAGTTGCACTTGCCTGATGACTGATCAGCGATCCAAGACACAGACATGACTGGCCAGGAACAACGAAGGTGAGACGCTCCCTCTAGCCCCCCCACTCTGCCAGCCAACTTATTTCAGGACAGGTGCTGAAAGATAGCCCGGGCAACTTCGAATAAGGATATCGACTCATCGAACCACCAAGGATTTGCCGGATTCGGATTGGTCATCCGGTATACGGGGGGTGCACTGAATGCCAGCCATGGCCACCGAGGTCCGCGTCAGAAATCGCAAATCGCGATCGCTTGCACACTCAGCGCAACTGGGGGCATGACTGGGGGCATAAATCGATTTTTTCAAGCTGAAAGTACTGTCCTAGAGCCATGTCAAAATGTTTTTTGGCGATCCCGACAGCCTCTGACCACCACCTGCAACCCCCTCACTCAACCAACGCCACCTTGCGCGCCACAGCCCATGGCGCCATCAGGCGTTGCGGGGTTTGGCACGTCTTGCGTTTGAACACGAAGTTGCGGCACTTCTCGGCGAACTGTTGGCGGTTGTGCACCATGTCCTGCTGCATGTGTGCCAGTTCGTGTTCGCGACAGCGTTCAACCTGATCCAGGTCCATCGTTGCCTTGCGCGCGCGCGCCAGCACGTAGTGCTCATCGTCGAGCGCGCGGGTGGCTTGTTGCATAAGCCATAGGCCAAACGCCTGTGGGCACCGTGGGCCGATGGCCTGAACCATGCCGTAGTGCTGGGCCTGGTGGGCACTGATCGGCAGGCATTCTTGCGTGAGCCGGTGCGCCACTTCGCTGCCGACGGCACGTGGCAGGCTGTAGGTCCAGTATTCGGAGCCATACAAGCCCATGGTTTTGTAATGCGGGTTGAGTACCACGCCCTCACGGGCAAAAACGATGTCGGCCGCCAACGCCAGCATGACGCCGCCGGCTCCGGCACTGCCGGTCAGGCCGCTGATCACCAGCTGCCGGGCCGTGAGCAGCTCCTTGCACACATCGTCGATGGCCTGGATGTTGGCCCAGGCTTCCAGCCCAGGCACCGCGGCGGCTTGGATCACATTGAGGTGCACGCCGTTGGAAAAGCTGCCACGCCCGCCCTTGATCAACAACACGTGGGTGTCCCGCGCCTTGGCCCAACGCAGTGCAGCCACCAGACGCTGGCATTGCTCGGTGCTCATGGCGCCGTTGTAGAACTCAAACGTCAGTTCACCGACAGGCCCTGACTCTCGGTAGCGAATCGGTTGATAGGCCTGTTCATTCCACGTGTGGCTGGCGAGGGTGCTGTCCAGCACGGGAATGCCTGCGAGTTTCTCGGCCAGCACGTGGCGGGCCGGCAACTTGAAGGTCTCCTCCCCAGGCTGGGCTTTGCGCTTGAGCGAGCCGATCCACAGGCTGTGATCACCGGCCGCCACCAGCACCGCGTCGTCCTGTACCGCAAGAATGTCTCCCGGAATGCCGTGGCGTGAGTCCAGGTGCGCGTCGTACACGTAATACTGCCCGCCCCTGATGCTCGCCAGCACACCGGGCTGGCCATCGGCGGCGTCAATGCTGCGTTTGATGAAGCGTGCGCAATCGAACCAACTGAAGCTGCGGTCGGCCTGGGTCATGTTTGGCTGCAATCGCCCGATGACATCGGGCTGCGTGTCATCAAGCGGCGTCGGGACGAAGCCCCGGGCGAATTTTGCCACCACGTCGCGGATGCAATCGATGGCTGCGTCACTCACCCGCCCGTTGTACAGCTCGGATTTGCGCACATCAGCCGGCATGTCGAATTCACGGGTCGACCAGATCGGCCCGGCGTCCATTTCCTCCACCGCCTGCAGGGCGGTCACGCCCCAGCGGTCGACCTGCCGGGTGATGGCCCAGTCCAGCGCGCTGGCGCCCCGGTCGCCGACGATTCCCGGATGGATGATCACGACCGGGCGTTCCGGGTTGCTCCACAGCTGCTGTGGCACACGGTCCTTCAGAAACGGGCAAATCACCACATCGGCGCCTGACGCCTCGACCTGCTCGCACACCGTGGCGGCATCGGTGAACAGCACCACGCTGGGCGCGTGACCTGCCTGGCGCAAGTCCAGCCAGGCGCGTTGGGTCAAACCGTTGAACGCCGACGATAACAACAGGATCTTCAATGACCGCATAGCTGACTCTTCCTTGAGATACGCGACCCGAGGCACTCATTGAGCCCTCCCTGGCCTTTGATGGAAGCATAAGGTTAGAGGCGCTGCCAGGCAGGGCACCTGATCAGGATCAATCTTGTGTCAGCCAATCGCGCATTCGTGCCAGCCGCAAAGCCACTGATTATTCGAGTGAACTCAAACCGGCAATCAGCGCCTCCAGCACCACGCGAACCCTGGGCTGGTCTTGCCGGCTTTTGACCCAGGCCAGGTTGACCTCAAACCCCGGCGTCGCCAGTTGCGGCAGTACCTCGACCAACGCGCCGTCCTGCAACGGTTGCTTGATCAGCCAGGATGGCAACTCGACGATACCGCAGCCCGCCAGTGCGGCCATCACCAGCCCTTCGCCATTGCCTACCACCAGTTGCGGCGTGAGTGGCCTGTGCAGTGTCGTGCCCTCCTCGCCGGTGTAGCGCCAAGGGCTGATGCGTCCATCCACCCAGCCATAGGCAATGCACTGGTGCTGCTCCAGGTCGCGGTCGGACAACGGCGTGCCATGGCGAGCCAGGTATGCCGGCGATGCACAAAACACATGCCACTCACGTGTCAGCCGCCGATGCTCCACCGTGTGCGGCCAGGCGTGACCGTCACCAATGCGCAGTGCAATGTCCACGCCCTCCTTGAACGGGTCGATATGGCCGTCAGAGAAGGAAATATGCGGCACCACCAACGGGTGCGCCTGCAGCCACGGCAGAAGAATCGGGAGCACCTGCACGCGCCCGTATGGGCCTGGCAAGTCGATGCGCACGCGCCCGCGAGGCTCGGTGTTTTCGGCTTGCAGCGACAGCTCGGCGTCTTCCAGATCGGCCAGCACCCCCGTACAGGTACGCAGAAACGCGGCACCGGCATCGGTCAACGCCAACGTGCGCGTCGTGCGTTGGAACAGTCGCGCGCCCAGTCGCTTTTCCAGCCTGGCGATGCCTTTACTCACGGCAGACGCCGTCAGGTTCATTTTCTCGGCGGCCGCCGTGAAGCTGCCGTACTGCGCGACGCAGACGAACACATCGATACCCTTCAAGCGCTCGGAGGAAAACATACGCGGCCCTTATTCATGAATTCAGTTCGTGGCTTTTGATAAAAAGCATCCTAAATCAGAATTCAGATCAACAGTAAGCTGCGTCGATCCGGACGAGCGACTTGCGACGCTTGCACCTTATAAATGGACGATGAGGCTCGAATGCTCGCCACGCTGAAAAAATATCCCGCCACCCTCAATCTGCTTCTCTGCGCTTCATTGGTGCTAACCCTCGCCCGGGCCATCACGCTGCCCTACCTGGTGATTTATGTATCCGGCCACTTTGGCTTGAGCATTGCCGAGGTCGGCCTGGTGATCGGCAGCACGCTGATCATCGGCTCACTGCTGAGCCTGTATGGCGGTTTCCTGGTCGATAGCCTCTCCAGTTACCGGCTCATCCTTACGGCCTGCGCCGTCTTCACGGCAGGTTTTCTCGGCGCCTTCATCGCGTCTGGTCTCGGGCTGTTTTATGCGTGCCTGGTGGCAATCAACCTGGCCTATGCCGTCATCGATATCGCGGTGAAAGCCGGGTTTGGCAGCCTGCTTCCCCTTGACCAGCGCAGTGAAGTGTTTTCGATCAAGTACACGCTGACCAATATTGGCTACGCCGTCGGGCCGTTCCTCGGTGCCGGCGTGGCCGCGCTGGACACCAGCCTGCCGTTCCTGCTGTCGGCGGGACTGGGAGCCGGCTATTTTTTTGTCTACTTCGTGTGGGGCGACACAGGCCTGGCAACAGCCGAGGCAAACCGGCAAACCACGCCATTTTTGGCCGTCGGCAAAGTGCTGCTGCGCGACTACCGCCTGGTGTGCTTTACCTTGGGCGGGGTGCTGAGCGCGGTGGTGTTCGGCCAGTTCACCGCTTACCTCTCGCAGTACCTGATAGTCACCAGCAACCCCCAGACGGCCTACCGCATTATCAGCAGCGTTGTCGCGACCAACGCCCTGATGGTTATCTGCCTGCAATACAGCCTCGGCAAACGGATCACCCACAAACACCTGAACCTGTGGCTCGCCGCTGGGCTTAGCCTGTTCATCGTCGGGCTGGGCGGTTTTGCGCTGTCGACCACGCTGACGGTGTGGGTGATCGCCATGGCCATCTTCACCGTGGGTGAAATCATCGTATTCCCGGCTGAATACATGTTTATCGACACCATCGCGCCGGACCCTCTGCGGGGCATGTATTACGCCGCGCAGAACCTCAGCAACATCGGCGCAGCGTTAGGCCCGGTGCTGTGTGGCGTGATGCTGGCGACGCAACCGGCCCACCACATGTTTTACATGCTGGCGCTCTTCATCATCGCCGGCGCAGTGCTCTACGGTTTAGGCGTGCGCCTGTCAGCTGAGGCAAAGCCTGAAGCGGTGACGTGAGCGCACATTGAGCGCCTGGGCAGACTATTTGATCGGCTGGGTCAAAAGCGGTCCTGGCTGTCTGCCTAGAATGAGTGCTCCTTTCCCAGGCAGACTTGAACATGAAACTGAGCAGCAACGCCTTCGCTGACAACACCGCCATCCCCGGCGAATACGCCTTCGCCATTCCCGAGCCGATCCACCACTATGCGCTGTCCAGCAACCGCAACCCGCACCTGGCGTGGACGGATGCGCCGGCGGGTACCCAATCCTTCGTCCTGGTGTGCCACGACCCGGATGTGCCCAGCGTCGGCGACGACGTCAACCAGGCCGGCAAACGCGTGGCGGCGGACTTGCCCCGCGTGGACTTTTATCGCTGGCTGCTGCTCGACATTCCTGCCGACACCCGCCAAATCAGCGCCGGCAGCCACAGTGACGGCGTCACGGCCAAGGGTAAAACCGGCCCGCAAGCCGCGGACGGCCTGCGCCATGGCTTGAATGACTACAGCGTGTGGTTCGCCGCCGACCCACAAATGGCCGGCGATTACTTTGGCTATGACGGCCCTTGCCCACCGTGGAATGATGAACGCCTGCACCACTACATTTTTACCCTGTACGCACTGGACGTTGCGCGTCTGGAGGTACAAGGTGCACTGAACGGCGCCGCTGTGCTGGCTGCGCTGCAAGGCCATGTCCTTGCCCAGGCCAGCCTGACCGGCACTTATACCCTGGCCCCCAAAGAGCTGCTGCGCGTTGACTGAACCGCTCACTGCATTGCCCGCCCAATGGCTGTTGCCATCGGGCGAACGGCTGCCATCCCAAGGCGTTTGCAGCGTCGCCCGCCCTCAGCTGACGCGCAGCCACCATGCGCGCGACTTTCGCTTTTTCGAAGCGACGCTGCTGCTGGTTACTGCCGGCACGCTGCTGATGGAGAATGCCCACGGTCGTTGGGCACTGGACGACAGCGCGAGCCTCATGGCCGTGGCCAAGAACACCCAGCTCAATGTCAGCAAGGCGCCGGCCACCGACGGCTCGCCTTATACCGCGCTATTGCTGACCTTCAGCCCGGCACTGATCACCGAATTCCATCAGCGCTATGGGCACGTGCTCGCCGCCACCCAGACCGTCGGCAGTTGCGCGCTGGCCGCGCTGGATGAACACCTGAACGACTCGCTGCAATTCTGCCTGCGCGGGATCGACTCGCCCCAGGTCGGCGGCGTGCAGCAAAGCCATCGCGCGTTGGGCTTGCTGCTCGCCCTGTACGAGCGCGGTATTGTCTACCCGCGCCCCGCGGCTGCCGGGCTGGCCGAACGGTTGACGCAACTGCTGACCAAAGCCCCCGAGCACGCCTGGACCGCCGCGCTCGCCGGCCGTGAATTGGCGGTGAGTGAGGCCACCTTGCGCCGCCGGCTGGCGGATGAGGGCGTCAACTTCAGCACCTTGCTGACCGACATCCGCATGCACCACGCGATGATGCTGTTGCAGACCACACACCTGGGCGTGTCGCAGATTGCCGACGCGTGCGGGTATCGGTCGCTGTCGAGGTTTTCGATGCGGTTCAAGCATCGGTTCGGGTTTTCGGTGCAGGCCATTCGGTAGCGACCAACACTCAGCCCACAGCTTCAACCCGCAACGCTTTCGCGCCTTCCCTAGCGCGACACGTTCAACGCCACCAGCAGCGCCAGCACCTTCGGCCGCTTGATAAACCGCCACAGCGAAGCATGCGCCACGTCCGGCTGTGTGTCCCTGGTGGCGGCCACGTGCAACCAGCCGACGCACACCAGGCTCAGTAACGGCATCGTCGGCCTGCGCAGCGCCCTGTTTGCAGGGTGCGGGATCGTGGCGCACTCCGACCCTGCCTGCGAATACGACGAAACCTGCATCAAACTGGCCGGCATGCGTTCGCTGACTGCGCGCCCGGTGCTTGAATCAAGACCTGTGCAGGCCTACCCTGCACACGGAAAACTCACCCTCCGAGTCAGGAAGACCTTACATGTGGGACGGCAGCGTTACTTTTGGCGATTCATGGGCCGGTTACATCGGTCGCGCGGATCAGAACTCTGCCCATTCCCATGTCGCCATCCAGCTGTGCATCGGCGTGCACCAACCGGTCACCCTGGAACTGCCCGGCCAGTTGATCCGCGCGGCCGGGGTGATCATCGGCCCCAACGTCGAACACCGCGCCGTGGCCGACAGTCATCCGGTGGCGTTTGTGTACGTCAATCCGGACACACCACTGGGCCGTGCACTCAACGCATTGCTGCAAGACAACGGCATCGCCCTGGCCAGTGACGAACTGCTGGAGTGCTTTCGCCGTACCACGTCCCTGCCCCAGTTTGTCGACGCGCTCGCGCGTTTGCTGGCGATTACGCCGCCCATCGACCAACGCCTCTATAAAGCCTTGAACATCCTGCGCCTGGACCGCGACGGTCCCGGTTCCGTCAGCCGCGCCGCCAATGCGGTCGGCCTGTCCAGCCCGCGCCTGCGGTGTGTGGCGACGCATCAGATGGGCGTTTCCCTGTCCCAGTGGATCATCTGGAACAAACTTGAGCGCGCCTCCAAATCCCTGGCCGGCGGCGCCAGCTTGTCGGACGCGGCCGCCGATGGCGGGTTCTCCGACCAGGCGCACCTGGCGCGCATGATGCGCCGCATGATCGGCATGACCCCGCGCACGGCGGCCAAGGTTTTGCGCAAGACAAGCGTTTCGTTCAAGACGCGGTGATATCAAAAGGCCAATATCCATCGCATCTTATTCGCGAAAACGTTAAGCGCTGACTGCCTTCCCCCAAAGCACGTCAGCGCCACCGAAAGTGAATACAAGAGTGTTCGCCAGGGGCACGTGTGCCTGGGATTCGGCGGAACGCACCGTTAATTCTTTCGATGAGTCCGCAGGAAGCGTCCTACATGTCAGAACAGCAAAAATTAACCGTCCTTCTCACAGGAGGCTCGGGCGTACTCGGCGAGTCACTGATCGACTGCCTGGCAGAGGACTTCAACCTGATCTGCCTGGCGCGCAAAAGCCGCATCCGCCACCCGCAGGTGCAAGTGCTCAGCGGTGATATCTGCCGCCCCCGGCTGGGGCTGGCCGCCGAGGATTATGAAGCACTGCTGCAGCGCGTCGACTGGGTCATTCACGCCGCAGCGATTACCCGCATGGATGGCGACATCGACCAGATCTTTTCGGTCAATTACCTGGGTACCGAGAACGTCGTGCGCTTTGTGCAGCAAGCCAAGGTGCCGCTCTACCACATCAGCACCGCTTTCACCCACCCGTGCGACTACTACGAAGGCGTGCAGGCCGAGACGCCGTACGAAGTCGCCAAGCGCCAGGCCGAGACGCTGGTGCGTTCTTCCGGCATCGACGTGTCGATTTTTCGCCCGTCAATCATCATCGGCAATTCCGACACCGGGCACATGCCCAACTTCCAGGGTTTTCACATGACCATGGGGCTGATGATGTCCGGCGTGCTGCCCATCGTGCCCTGCCCGCCTGCCGGCTACATCGACCTGATTGCCCGCGACGTGGCGGCGCAGGCGATTGCCAACGCCTTGCACCGGCGCTTGATCGGCGCGGACTACTTCCTCACCAGCGGCCCGCAGGCGTTGGACCTCACCGGCCTGCTGGACCTGATGTGCGAGTCCATGCAAGCCCAGGCGCAACCCTTCACACGGCCTCGCTGCATGGCGCCGGACATCTATGAGCGCCTGATCCGCCCGGTGTTTCTGCCAGCACTGACCGGCGCCGTCCAGGCCGCACTGGGCCGCGCCAACCAACTGTGCCGCTATGCCTGCCTGCGCACGCCGCTGCCCACTTCGTTGCCCGAGTTGCTCGGCGAGCCGGCCTTCAGTGCGCGCGACGTCAGCCGCGAATTGCTGCTGTCACTCAATCACCTGGCCCCCAAGCTCGGTGCCTTGACGCGGATGCTTAAACAGCCGGTCCCACCTGTTGCAGAGGCATCCGTTGCATGAACTCGCACCTGACAGAACTGGAACCCGCCGCCGACGCCGAACAGATTGACCAGTATTTTCGCCAGCATGTGAACTCGGGCTATGCACGCCTCGCGTCCTTGATGAACCTGCCGATCGAACACGCCAGCCGGGGCGTCTACATCTATGACAGCCAAGGGCGCCAGTACCTGGATGCCGGTGGCTATGGGGTGTTTTTCCTCGGCCACGGCCATCCGGTTGTCGTGGAGGCCGTAACCCGCCAACTGCAGCAAAACGCGCTGGCCAGCAAGCTGTTGCTCAACCCGCAACAAGCGTTGGCCGCGCAGGCGCTGGCAGCGCGCTGCCCGGGTAACCTGGACTATGTGTTCTTTTGCAACTCGGGCGCCGAAGCCACCGAAGCCGGCCTGAAACTCGCCCGGCTTAACGGCTGCCGTCGCACGCTGTCGACGCTCGGCGGTTTCCACGGCAAGACCCTCGGCGCACTGGCCGTCACCGGCCGCGAAAGCTACCGCGAACCGTTCAGTGGCCTGCTCAGTGAAAGCGCATTCGTGCCGTTCGGCGACAGCGCCGCACTGGAACAGCAACTGCTCGCCTCGCCGGAAAAAGCCTGCGTGATTCTCGAGCCGATCCAGGCCGAAGCCGGCGTGATCCTGCCGCCACCGGGTTACCTGACGCGGGTACGCGAGCTGTGTGACCAGTACGGCGCCGTGCTGATCATCGACGAAATCCAGTCCGGCCTGGGCCGCACCGGCCATTGGTGGGCGTGCGATCGGGAACAGGTGGTGCCCGACATCATGCTGGTCGGCAAAAGCCTGTCCGGCGGCTGCGTGCCGGTCAGCGCCATGGTCGCCAGCGCGGCCATTTATGCGCCGTTCAACCGCAACCCCACGGTGCACACCTCGACCTTTGGCGCCAACCCGCTGGCCATGGCGGCCGTGCAGGCCACGCTGCAGGTGATGGTGCAAGAGGACCTGGTGGCGCGGGCGCGGCTGATGGGCCAGGACCTGCACGCACGTTTCAGCGCGCTGTTGCAGCGCATGGGCCTGGCCGAGCACGTCACGTTGCGCAGTGCCGGCTTGCTGCTGGGCTTTGAGTTCAGCGACGCCTCGATCGCCGCGAACATGGTCATGGCCCTGATCGAGCAGCACATCATCGTGTGCCACTCGCTCAATGACCACCGCGTCGTGCGGCTTACACCGTCGCCGCTGCTCACCGCCCAGGACTGCAACTGGTTGATCGAGGGATTCGCCCAGGCGCTCACCACCTCTGTCTCACCCCTTTGATCTTTGGAGTTACCCCATGCAGGAAGTCAATGTCCAGGCACATATCCCCCATGCCTGCGCTGATGAAGTCTTCGCCGTGATCAGCGACTTCAGCCACTACGTCGAGCTGTGCGACTCGGTGCGCAATATCACCATCAACAAGGTCAGCGACGACGTGTCGTTCACCTCCTGGGAGGTCAACTTTCACAGCGGCATTCTCAAGTGGCAGGAGCGCGACACGTTCAACGCTCAGACCCGCCAGATCCACTTCGAGCAAATGGCCGGCGATGTCGATCACTTCTCGGGCACCTGGCAAGTCCTGCCCGATGGCAAGGACGCAATTATCACCTTCACCTCGCGCTTTGACCTGGGCCTGCCGATGCTCGCCGACATGCTCGACCCGGTCGCGCAGAAGGCCATTCGCGAAAACATCCACTCGATCATCACCGGCCTGTTCCCGGCGAGCTACCTGAAGGCCTGAGCCATGTCACTGTCATTGTTAAACCGCTCGCGCGCCTTGCTTGACCGCTACGCCCCGGAGTTTGACGCGCGCCTGGCCGCCCTCGCCCTCGCCGAACGCGAAGCCCCCGAGAGCAGCGTCATCGCCCTGTTCAAACAACACGGTCCGGTCGGGCTGCTGGTCAACCGCGCCGCCGGTGGGCTGAGTGCAGGCATCCTCGATGCCGTGCATGTGCAGATCGCCCTGGGCGCGCGGTCGCCCTCGCTGGCGGTGGCCAGCACCATGCACCAGTTTTCGGTGGCGAGTCTGTTGGCACTCACCCAAAACGGGGGCGGCGCCGAAGGTCTGTTGCTGGCGGCCGTTGCACAGAATCGTTTGTTGCTGTCCTCGGGGTTTGCCGAGGGCAACTCGGGCGCGGGCATCCTCGACTCGAACATGCAGGCCGTGCACACCCCCGAGGGTGTGTTGCTCAGTGGCAGCAAAAAACCCTGCTGCCTCGGCCGGTCGATGGACCTGCTCACCGCCAGCTATACCCGCCAGACCCCACAGGGCGAAGAGCTGATGGTGGCGTTGATTCCCGCCAACGCGCCAGGCATCAGCCGCGCGCCGTTCTGGCAGAACAACGCGCTGGCCGCTGCCGAAAGCATCGAGGTACGCCTCAATGACGTGCTGGTGCCCGAACGCATGCTGTTTTCCGCCGGCTACAAGCACCTGTTGGGCGACGTGCAAACCGTCGGTTTTATCTGGTTCGAACTGTTGATCTGCGCGTCCTACGTGGGTGCCTGCGCCGGCCTGATCGAGACGGTGACCGACGCAGGCCGCTGGACCGCGCATCACCGCGTGGACCTGGCGGCCAACCTGCAATTGGCAATCAGCGCGCTGGAAGGCGCGGCGCTGGATATCGAGCGCAATCCCCAGGACCTGCCGAACGTGCTGGCCCGTCTGCTGCTGGTGCGTTATGGCATCGAGCAGCTGCTGACCGAGCTGTCGGACCAGGCCCACGCGATGCTCGGCGGCATGGCATTTATCACCAGCAACCAGAGTTCGAACGGGTTGATGGCCTGCCGCGGCCTGCAATTTCACCCGCCGGCGAAGATCTCGATGGCGAGCAACCTCGACACCTATTTGTCCCACTCAACCTTCAGCATCGCCGGAGCGCACCCATGAACCTGCTCGGAAAAATCATCGTCATCAGCGGCTGCGCGCGTGGCCTGGGCCATGCCGCCGCCCGCAAACTCAAGCAACAAGGCGCCACGGTGATTGGCCTGGACATTCTGGCGCCGCAGGAACCGGAACTGCTGGACGGGTTTTATCAGGTCGACCTGTGCGACCGCAGCGCGCTGGCGTCGGTGATCGGCGCTATCTCAACCGATTTCGGCGACATCGACATCCTGGTCAATAATGCCGGCACGCTGACCCTGGAACGCGGTGAAACCGGCGTCACCGACGAAGTCATCCGCGCAGTGGATGTAAACCTGTTTGCACCATGGCAATTGGTGGCCGGGTTCTTGCCGGGGCTGCTGCGCAAACGCGGCAAAGTGGTCAACGTATCCTCCCTCTTCGCCCTGGTGAATGCGCCTTATGTGGCCGCGTACGCCGCCAGCAAACGCGCGCTGAGCGCCTATTCGGACGTGCTGCGCATGCAGTATCGCGGGCAGCTGGACGTGGTCACGGTGTACCCGGGGTTCATCGATACGGCGATCCACTTGCCGGCCCAGCGGGTGGGGCTGTCGGTCAAGCGCCTGGTGACCTTCAAGCGCGGTGACAAGACGCTGCTGTCTCTGGAAGAAAAACTCGATGCAGCCTCTGACGGCCTGGTGCGCGCCTGCCGCACACACGGCTTGCGCAATCGCGGGCTGACCTTCATGGGCACGCTGGCCATGTACACCGCGCGCATCGCGCCAAGTGTGGTCGACGCCTTTATCGCCTTGCGCCTGCGCACGCTCACACGTGGCGGGCACCTGGCGCTCAAACCTGAACTGATCGAGTAACGCCTCGCCAATGGCCAGACAACTGCACCCCAAGCCCCAGGTCCGTCTCGACCGCGCCTTGTTCAAGGCGCGCACGGGCGAGTCGCTGCTGATCATCGCTTACGCCGTGTGCCTGTACCTGCTGCCCCTTGCCCTGTTTGTGTGGGTGGCTAACACGGCGCCCACCGTGTGGGTGCTGCTGTGTTCGCCCTTGCTGGTCGTGGCCGGGTACGGATTGTTTCTGCAAGCGATCCTTGGGCATGAAGGCTTCCACTTCAACCTGAGCGGTAACCCGATGCACAGCTGCTACCTGGGCATTCTTACCAGTTCGCTGCTGCCGGGGTTCTGCGTGACCGGTTACTTCGTCGACCATTGGCAACATCATCGCTACAGCAACAGCGCCAAAGACCCGGACTACCGGCACTTCTCGCGCTATCGCACGCTGGCAAGCCGCATCGCGCTGTCGCGTTTGCTCGCAACCTCGAACTACCTGCAAGCCACCGTGCGCCTGGCGTTCGGCCCACTGAGCAGCCCTTCGCCGCTGCCCTTGAGCGCGGCGCAGGTGCAACGGCTGGCGCGCTGCAACATCGCCTGCCAGGTGGGCTGGTTGTGCGTGTACGCCGTGGCGCTGTGGCAGATCGATGGGTTGCTGCTGGGGTTTTGCGCGAGCCTTGCGGTGGCGTTCCTGGTCTCGGCCTTCAATGCCTATCAGGAACATGCGTTCAGCGAAGGCGATGAAGCACCGCCAGCGCGCTCGCGCACCTCGCGGCTGTGCACCTGGCTGCACGCCGGCGCGAACTTTCACCTGGAGCATCACTTTTATCCCGCGGTGCCGTGCTGGCGCCTGCCAAAAGTGCACCGCCAACTGCTGGACGCGGGCTGGTACACAGACCGGCAGTACTTACTGGAAAAGCACTTCGTCGCGTCCTTCAAGTACGCCACCCGCCGCCATCCCTACCGTGGAGACACGGTAAACGACTGAACACTCACCCAAACATTCCGAATGGATTTCCCGCCTGAAGACTCAGGCTGCAGGAGCATGTATGCCTTTTGATATCGACAGCCACATCGAAACCGAACGCAAGCAGTTATTCAGCCACCCGCTGTTCGCCACTATCCGCACGGTTGAAGACGTGCGCACGCTGATGGAATTCCACGTGTTCGCCGTGTGGGATTTCATGACCTTGCTCAAGCGCATCCAGCGCGATCTGACCTGCGTCGAGTTGCCGTGGGTGCCGCCGGTGCACATCACCGCCGCGCGCTTGATCAATGAAATCGTGGTGGGCGAAGAAACCGACGAACACCCGGACGGCGGCTTTATCAGCCACCTGGACCTGTACCTCACGGCAATGGATGAAATCGGCGCCGACAGTTCGGTGTTCCGGCGCTTCCTCGCTGCCATCCAGGCCAAGGTGCCGCTGGCCAAGGCCCTCAACGACCGCGACATTCCACTGGCCGCCAAAGTGTTCATGTGCCAGACCCTCGATGTGGCGCAGCACGGCTCGACCGAAGCGGTGCTGGCGTACTTCTTCTTTGGCCGTGAAGACATCATCCCCGACATGTTCGGCCGGCTGCTGTCGCAATGGTCGGTGCGTGAAACCGATGTGCCGATGCTCACGTATTACCTCAAGCGCCACATCGAAATGGACGGCGACGATCACGGCCCGGCGGCCAAGCGCATCATCGCCGAAATCGTCACCACGCCCGCGCAACACCAACACATGATCGAAAGCGCCAAGACCGCGATCAACTCGCGCATCGACCTGTGGGATGGCGTGCATCACTTCCTCCAGGAAAAAGCGCAACACGCCGCTGACCGCCCTGTGCGTCAGGTTGAACACAGCGTCTGAGCCTCGCATGAACACAGGGAGTAGGACATGACCAAAGGCAAGCTTATAAAAATGACACTGTGCGTCGCCGTGGTGGGTGGGTTGCTGCTGCTCGGCTGGCAGCGCTGGCAGTATTCCAGCGCCTACGTGAGCACCGACAACGCCGAACTCGACGGCGTGATCATCCCGGTGCGGGCCAAGCTCTCGGGTGTGGTGATGAGCGTGCCGGTGATGGATAACGTCACCGTGGAAAGCGGCGACCTGCTGTTTCAGATACGCGACAGCGAATATCAATACCAGGTGCAGCAGCGCGAAGCACAGTGGCAAGCCTTGCTCGCCGCCGCCGGACGCAGCGGCAGCCCGGGTGCGCTGGACAGTCAGATTCTCGGCGCAGTCGCCATGCGCCAGGCCGCACAAGCGGCGCTGGCGCAGTCCAGTGCCAACCTGGAGCAGGCGCGCAACGACTACCAACGTGCCCGGCGCCTGGGCGCCCAGGGTGTGCTCAGCACTCAGGACCTGGAGCTGGCCAAGGCGCGTTTCGACGCGTTGAGCCATGCCCAGGAAGCGGCCCGCAGCAATGCCCAGGCCGCCGCGCAAAGCACGCTGGCCAACAAGGCCGAACTCAAGGTGCAGGACTATCGGATCGCGGCGGCGCAAGCCGAACTCGAGCAAGCCCGCATCAAATTGCATGACGCCCGCCAGACTGCGCCGGTGCGCAGTATTGTCTCGAAAAAAGAGGTTGAACCCGGCCAGTTCGTGGTCGCCGGCCAGAAGCTCTTGAGCCTGATTGCCACCGACCCGCTGTGGATCACTGCCAACTTCAAGGAAACCCAGGTTGGCCGCGTGCGCGTCGGCCAACACGCCAAGGTCACGGTGGATGCGTTTCCCGGACACGCCTTCGACGGCGTAGTCGAAAGCCTGGCACCGGCGACCGGGGCGAAGTTCTCGCTGCTGCCCCAGGAAAACGCCACGGGCAACTTCACCAAGGTGGTGCAGCGCGTCCAGGTGCGGATCGCGCTCAAAGACGTGCCGGATGACTACAAGGCCGTGTTGAGCCCCGGCATGAGCGCCTTCGTCGAAGTCGCCACGCCACACAACGCCAGCCAAACGCTATGAGGTCGCCGTACCTGATTGCGTTCACCGTGACGCTGGTGTCGATGATGGAGTTGCTGGACGTCACCATCGTCAACGTGGCGATTCCCAGCCTGATGGGCACCTATGGGGCGTCGGTCGATGAAATCTCGTGGGTCTCCACCGGCTACGTGGTGGCCAACGTGGTGATTCTGCCGGTCAGCGGCTGGCTGTCTGCCTGGTTCGGGCGGCGCCGGTATTACCTGGTCTCCACGGCCGTGTTTGTGCTGGCGTCGGTAGGCTGCGCGTTCTCCGCTGAGCTGTGGCAACTGGTGGCATTTCGGGTGCTGCAGGGGTTGGCGGGCGGCGGCTTGCTGGGGATTTCCCAGGCGATCATCTACGACGTGTTCCCCAAGGAAAAGGTCAGCAGCGGCATGGCGCTGTACGGCGTTGGCGTAATGATGGGGCCGACCCTTGGGCCGACAGTCGGTGGCTATCTGATCGACACCTTGTCATGGCACTGGATCTTCCTGATCAACGTGCCCATCGGCGCCGTGGCCCTGTTGCTGTGCTGGCTGTGCATCGGCGATTCGGCCAACGAGCAAAAACCCAGCAGTGTTGACTACAGCGGTTTCTGCCTGTTGGCGCTGGGGGTCGGCAGTTTGCAGATCCTGCTCGAGCGCGGCGAGCATTGGGACTGGCTGGAGTCCAACTGGACCGTGGCCTGCCTGTTGCTCAGCAGCTTTAGCCTGGTGGGTTTTTTCTGGTGGGAACGGCGCGCGGCCAACCCGATCGTCAACGTCGCGCTGTTTCAGAACCGCGAGTTCCTGATGGGCTGCATCTGCGCATTTTGCGTGGGCTTCGGGCTGTACAGCACCTTGTTCATGGTGCCGCTGTTTTTGCAGACGTTGCTGGCGCAAAGCGCGTACCAGAGCGGGCTGGTGATTTTCCCCGGGGCGGTGGCCAGCGCCATCAGTACCTTGGTGATCGGCAAGCTGTCCCAGGAAAACAAGATCGACGAACGCGTGTTCGTGACCTTGGGCATCGTCATGTACTGCTACGCGATGTTCCTGCACACCCAGTTCACCCTCGACAGCAACCCGGACACGCTGTACTGGCCGCTGGTGATCCGCGGGCTGGGCCTGGGCATGATCTTCGTGCCGCTGACCAACCTGGCCATGCGCCGCCTGCCGTTGACGTTGATCTCCGGCGCCTCGGGCGTATTGAACCTGATGCGCCAACTGGGCGGCAGCGTCGGCATCGCCATCGCTGCAACGCTGCTCACACGGTTTTCGTGGGAGCGCTATCGCTTGCTCTCCGAGCACGTGACCGAGTCCAGCCTGATCGCCAATGGCTGGGGCGGCGTGGAATCCAACCCGCTGTTCCTCTCGCTCAGCCTTGCCAGCCATCAACAAGCCCTGGCCTTGATGCCCTACCTGCAAGCGCGTGAACAAGCGCAAATGCTGGCCTTCAGCATGCTGTTCGGCACCTTGGGCGCCGTTATGGCCATCGGCATTCCCATGGTGCTGATGATGCGCAGAAGCACCCTCAGCCGATAATTTTTTTGTGGAGCACCTACCCTTGCGTATTCCAGGGCTGCATCTAAAACACCTCACCCTGCTCACCTGCCTGGGCGGGCTTGCCCTCGCCTGCTGCCCGACCTGCGCGTCGGCAGAGGACTTGTACCAGCTGTATCAAAAAGCGCTGAGCCACGACATGAAGTTCGCCGCCGCCCAGGCCCAGCAACTGGCCACGGCGGAAAAAGAACCGCAAAGCCGCGCCAACCTGCTGCCGGACCTGTCCGTCACGGGCGGCGCCGCCTGGGTCGATGCCGAGGATTCCAACGATTACCACCGTAACCGCAACAACACCAATGCTTACGCGGTGGTGCTCACTCAGCCGCTGCTGCGCTGGCAGAACGTGATCGCCCACGACCAAAGCAAATTGCTGATCAGCGCCAGCGAAGTGCAGACCGAACAAGCGCGCCAGGACCTGATGCTGCGCGTGGCCCGCGCCTATTTTGAGGTGTTGCTCAACCAGGAGCTGTTGAACACCCGCACACAACAACTGCAAACCTTGCAGGAGAGCCAGGACCGCACACGGCGTTTACTGGCCGACGGCGCCGCTACCGCCAATGCGCTCGAACAGGTGCAGGCCAAGTACGACCAGGCCTTCGCCGAGCAGATTGCCGCACGCGGCGCGCTGGACATCGCCACCGAAACGCTGACCCAATTGACCGCCGCTCAGGCGCGGCCGTGGTCGGGCAAGGAGCCGCAATTCAGCGCCCCGGTGCCTGCGGCCATCGGCGAATGGGCAAGCACCGCGCAACAAGGCAACCTGGCCGTGCAGCGCGCGCAAATCACCCAGCGCCTGGCCGAAATGGACATCGACAAGGAACAGGCCGGCCACTTGCCGACCCTCGACCTGATCGCCGCCCACGGCCGCTTTGCCTCGGTGGGCGGCGATGTGTACTACGTCACGCTGCCGGAAAACCGCTATAACCAGACCGTGGTCGGGGTCAAGTTGAGCGTGCCGCTTTACGGCGGTGGCCGCACCAGCAGCCGCGTGCGCGAAGCCCATGCGCTGCAAAGCAAGGCCCTGGATGAGGTTGAAGACGCGCGCCGCAACGCCGGGTTGATGGCGCGCCAGGCGTACCTGCAAGTCACCAGCGGCATGAGCCAATACCAGGCGCTCAAGCAGGCGCTCAAGTCCAGCCAGGTTAACCTGGCGTCGGTCACGCACGGCTTTGAAGCCGGCTCACGCATCAACACCGACGTGCTGGATGCGCAGCAGAAAGTCACCGACACCCAGCAGCGTTTGGCCCAGCAGCGCTACAGCATCTTGCTGGCCCAATTGAACCTGCTGGCCTCCACCGGCAACCTGAGCGAGGTGCGTTTGCGCGAAGTCAGCCGCCTGCTGGACTGAAAAACCGCGCGGGCGTTCCTTGCAGCCCGCGCAACAGTCTTTTGTCATCACTCCTATTGATAGCTTCCTAACGAAACCCGCATCCTAGAGGGCTAATCTCGCGCTTATATCATTCCGAATGATAGTTACCTTTGCTTCATTCGATTCGTGACATAGCACCTCGCCGCGCATGATCCGCCCATCTCAATACATTGGCGGATGCACTTCATGGAACAGTCACTCAAACATTTGCGCCTCCCCTTGGCGATTTTGGCCGTGGTGGTGATGAGCGCATGCGGCAAGACCCCGGAACAAGCGGCCGCCATGCCTCCTGCGAAAGTCAGTGTGGCCAAGGTACTCGAACAACCGGTCAACGAGTGGGACGAATTCACCGGTCGCCTGGAAGCTCCGGAAACCGTGCAGATCCGTCCGCGCGTGTCCGGCCAGATCGACCAGGTGGCCTTCACCGAAGGCGCCCTGGTGAAAAAGGGCGACTTGCTGTTCCAGATCGACCCGCGTCCGTTCCAGGCTGAAGTGCGCCGCCTCGAAGCCCAGCTTGCCCAAACCAAAGCCGCCGCCACCCGTAGCGATAACGAAGCGCAACGTGGCGACCGCCTGCGTCAGAGCAATGCGATCTCCGCCGAACTGGCCGACTCGCGCACCACCGCCGCCCAGGAAGCCCGCGCCGCAGTGGCCGGGATTCAGGCGCAGCTGGACCTGGCCAAGTTGAACCTGAGCTTTACCCGCGTGACCGCACCGATCAGCGGCCGTGTCAGCCGTGCCGAAATCACCGCCGGCAACCTGGTGACCGCCGACGTCACCGCGCTGACCAGCGTGGTCTCCACCGACAAGGTCTACGCCTACTTCGACGCCGATGAGCGCGTGTACCTCAAGTACACCCAGCTGGCGCGCGAAGGCCGTCGTGGTGCAACCACTCCGGTGTACCTGGGCCTGTCCAACGAAACCGGCAACCCGCACCTGGGCCAGATGAACTTCGTCGACAACCAGGTCAACCCGGCCACCGGCACCATCCGTGGTCGCGCCGTGTTCGATAACAGCAAGGGCGAATACACCCCGGGCCTGTATGCACGCTTGAAGCTGGTCGGCAGCGGCACTTACTCCGCCGTGCTGATCAACGATGAAGCCGTCGGCACTGACCTTGGCAAGAAGTTCGTGCTGGTGATGGACGGCGACAAGCCTGCGTATCGCTCGGTGGAACTGGGGCCGAAGATCGAAGGCCTGCGCATCGTGCGCAGCGGTTTGAACAAGGACGACACCATCGTCGTGAAGGGCCTGCAGCGCATTCGCCCGGGCTCGCCGGTTGCGCCGGAAACGATCCCGATGGCCAGCAAGGAAACCCTCGCCGCCTTGGCACAACAACGACAAGCGCTTGAAGCCAGCAACCTGGAGCAAGTGGCGCCGGATAAAGCCGCGCCAAAAGTTGCCAGCGTCGCGACTCCACGCGGTTAAGGGATACAACTCAAGATGAATTTTTCCAAGTTCTTCATTTCGCGGCCGATCTTCGCAGCGGTGCTGTCGCTGTTGATCCTGATTGCCGGCGCGATCTCGCTGTTCCAGCTGCCGATCAGCGAATACCCGGAAGTGGTACCGCCGACCGTCGTGGTACGCGCCAACTTCCCGGGCGCCAACCCTAAAGTCATCGGTGAAACCGTGGCCGCTCCGCTGGAGCAAGCCATCACCGGCGTCGAGAACATGCTGTACATGTCCTCGCAGTCGACCGCCGACGGCAAACTGACCCTGACCATCACCTTCGCCCTGGGCACCGACCTGGACAACGCGCAGGTACAGGTGCAGAACCGTGTGACACGGACTCAGCCAAAACTGCCTGAGGAAGTGACGCGCATCGGTATCACCGTAGACAAGGCGTCTCCCGACCTGACCATGGTGGTGCACATCACCTCCCCGGATCAGCGCTACAACATGCTCTACCTGTCCAACTACGCGATCCTCAACATCAAGGATGAGTTGGCGCGGCTGGGCGGTGTGGGCGACGTGCAGTTGTTCGGCATGGGCGACTACTCCCTGCGTGTGTGGCTGGACCCGAACAAGACCGCCTCGCGCAACCTGACCGCCACGGATGTGGTTACGGCCATTCGCGAGCAGAACCGCCAGGTGGCGGCCGGTGCATTGGGCGCGCAACCTGCACCCAATGACACCAGCTTCCAACTGTCGGTCAACACTCAGGGCCGCCTGGTCACTGAGGAAGAGTTCGAAAATATCGTGATTCGTGCCGGCGCCAACGGCGAAATCACGCGGTTGAAAGACATCGCGCGGGTTGAGCTGGGTTCCAGCCAGTACGCCCTGCGTTCGTTGATCGACAACCAGCCGGCTGTGGCGATCCCGATCTTCCAGCGCCCCGGCTCCAACGCCATCGACATCTCCAATGAAGTGCGCGCCAAGATGGCGGAGCTGAAACAGAGCTTCCCGGAAGGCATGGATTACCGCATCGCCTATGACCCGACGGTCTTCGTGCGCGGTTCCATCGAAGCCGTGGTTCATACCCTGTTTGAAGCACTGATCCTGGTAGTGCTGGTGGTGATCCTGTTCCTGCAGACCTGGCGCGCGTCGATCATTCCGCTGGTGGCAGTGCCGGTTTCGTTGATCGGTACCTTTGCGGTGATGCACCTGTTTGGCTTCTCGCTCAATGCGCTGTCGCTGTTCGGACTGGTGTTGGCGATTGGTATCGTGGTGGACGACGCCATCGTGGTGGTGGAGAACGTCGAACGTAACATCGAGTTGGGACTGGAACCGTTCCCGGCCACTGAAAAAGCCATGAGCGAAGTGACCGGCCCGATCATCGCCACTGCGTTGGTGCTGTGTGCGGTGTTCATTCCGGCAGCGTTTATCAGCGGCTTGACCGGGCAGTTCTACAAGCAGTTCGCCTTGACCATTGCGATTTCGACGGTGATCTCGGCGTTCAACTCGCTGACCTTGTCCCCGGCCCTGGCTGCCGTCTTGCTCAAGGGTCATAACGCCCCCAAGGACCGTTTTTCCAAGGCACTCGACAAGGTGTTCGGCGGCTGGTTGTTCCGTCCGTTCAACCGATTCTTCGAGAAGGCCAGCCATGGTTACGTCGGCACCGTACGCCGGGTGATTCGCGGCAGCGGCATCGCGCTGTTCCTGTACGCCGGGCTGATGGTGCTGACCTGGTTGGGTTTCGCCCATACCCCCACCGGTTTCGTACCGGCCCAGGACAAGCAGTACCTGGTGGCCTTCGCGCAATTGCCGGACGCCGCGACGAAGATGTGATCAAGCGCATGTCGGACATCGCCATGAAGCAGCCGGGCGTGGAAAGCGCGATCGCCTTCCCCGGCCTGTCGATCAACGGTTTTACCAACAGCCCGAACAACGGCATCGTGTTCGTGACCTTGAAGCCGTTCGATGAACGTAAAGACCCGAGCCTGTCGGCCGGCGCGATTGCCGGTGCACTGAACGGCAAGTACAGCAGCATCGAAGAAGCCTACATGGCGATCTTCCCACCGCCGCCGGTACAGGGCCTGGGCACGATTGGCGGGTTCCGTCTGCAGATCGAGGACCGTGGCAACCTGGGTTACGACGAGCTGTACAAAGAAGTGCAGAACGTCATCACCAAAAGCCGTGGCGTGCCTGAATTGTTCGGCCTGTTCACCAGCTACACGGTCAACGTGCCGCAGGTTGATGCGGCCATCGACCGTGAAAAAGCCAAGACCCACGGCGTGGCCGTCAGCGACATCTTCGACACCCTGCAGATTTACCTGGGTTCGCTGTATGCCAACGACTTCAACCGTTTCGGGCGTACCTATCAGGTCAACGTGCAGGCCGAGCAACAGTTCCGCCAGGATGAAGACCAGATCGGCCAGCTGAAAGTGCGTAACAACAAGGGCGAGATGATCCCGCTGGCGACCTTTATCAAGGTCAGCGACACCTCGGGCCCGGACCGCGTGATGCACTACAACGGCTTTATCACCGCTGAAATCAACGGCAACGCCGCACCGGGCTACAGCTCCGGCCAGGCCCAGGCCGCGATTGAGAAGCTGCTGAAAGAGGAACTGCCCAACGGCATGACCTACGAGTGGACTGACCTGACTTATCAGCAAATCCTCTCGGGCAACACCGCGCTGTTCGTGTTCCCGCTCTGCGTACTGCTGGCGTTCCTGGTACTGGCCGCCCAATACGAAAGCTGGAGCCTGCCACTGGCGGTGATCCTGATCGTACCGATGACGCTGCTGTCGGCCATTACCGGGGTAATCATCTCGGGCGGCGACAACAACATCTTCACCCAGATCGGCTTGATCGTACTGGTGGGCCTGGCGTGCAAGAACGCGATTCTGATCGTCGAATTCGCCAAGGATAAACAGGCCGAGGGGCTCGACCCACTGGCCGCGGTACTGGAAGCCTGCCGCTTGCGTCTGCGGCCGATTCTGATGACCTCGTTCGCGTTCATCATGGGCGTGGTGCCCCTGGTGTTGTCCAGCGGTGCCGGTGCCGAGATGCGTCATGCCATGGGTGTGGCGGTGTTCTCCGGGATGATCGGCGTGACCTTCTTCGGTCTGTTGCTGACGCCAGTGTTCTACGTACTGATCCGTCGCTATGTGGAGCGCCAGGAAGCGCGCAAAGCGGCCAAGGCCTTGAAGCTGGAGACACAGCAATGAGCGTGAAAGTATTCCTGCCGAGCTTGCTGGTATTGGCGCTGAGCGCTTGTGCCGTGGGTCCGGATTACAAAACCGAGAAACTGGAGGCGGCCAACATCACGGCCGCCGCCGACACCAAAAGTTATGACCACGCCAAGTACGAAGGCATCTGGTGGCAGCAGTTCGACGACCCGACCCTCGACCAACTGGTGACCCAGTCGTTGAACGGTAACCGCGACTTGCGCGTAGCCTTTGCCCGTCTGCGAGCGGCGCGTGCAATTCGCGATGACGCGGCCAACGACATCATGCCGGTGGTCACCAGCCGTGCCAGCAGCGACGTGGGCAAAGGCCAGATCCCGGGCCAGACCACCAAGCGCGTCAACAGCGAGCGCTACGACCTGGGCCTGGACATGGCCTGGGAAGTGGATTTATTCGGCCGCATCCGCCGCAACCTGGAAGCCAGCGATGCTGACCAACAGGTTGCCGAAGCCGACCTGTACCAACTGCAAGTCACCATGATTGCCGAGCTGGTGGACGCCTACGGTCAACTGCGCGGTGCGCAATTGCGTGAACGCATCGCCCTGGACAACCTGAAGAACCAGCAGGAATCGCGCACCATTACCGTCAGCCTGCGCGATGCCGGCGTCGGTGATCAGCTCGATGTGGAACGCGCCGACGCACGCCTGGCCGCGGTTGAAGCCAGCGTGCCGCAACTGCAGGCCGAGCAAGTGCGCGAGCGTAACCGCATCGCCACCCTCCTCGGCCAGCGCCCCGACAAGCTGACTGTGGACCTGAGCCCCAAAGACCTGCCGGCGATTGCCAAGGCGTTGCCCATTGGCGACCCGGGGCAGCTGCTGCAGCGTCGTCCGGACATCCTCAGTGCCGAACGCAAACTGGCGGCCGCCACCGCGCGTATCGGCGTGGCCAAGGCCGACCTGTTCCCACGGGTCAGCCTCAGCGGCTTCCTCGGCTTTACGGCCGGGCGCGGTTCGCAGATCGGGTCTGCCGCAGCGAATGCCTGGTCCCTCGGCCCAAGCATTACCTGGGCGGCGTTTGACCTGGGCAGCGTGCGTGCGCGGTTGCGCGGCGCGAACGCCGAGGCCGATGGCGCCCTGGCAACCTATGAGCAACAAGTGCTGCTGGCGTTGGAAGAATCGGAAAATGCTTTCAGTGATTACGGCAAACGCCAGCAGCGCCTGGTCTCGCTGATCCGTCAGAGTGAATCAAGTCGCGCGGCGGCCGACCTTGCGGCGATCCGCTACCGCGAAGGCACGGTGGATTTCCTGGTGCTGCTTGACGCGCAACGTGAGCGTCTGGCCGCTGAAGACTCCCAGGCCCAGGCCGAAGTGGACTTGTATCGCGGGATTGTCGCGATCTACAAGGCGCTGGGCGGTGGGTGGCAGCCGAGTACCACGATTGCCAGTGCCAAGTGATTTGACTTAATAGAGCTCCTTTGGTTGGTCGCATCCAGCCAATTTTTAGCCCCGTGCCGTCATTCGGTCGCGGGGCTTTTTTTTGCTCGCTTGTGGTGTGTGCATATCCTTTATTTCGCTCAGGGCTGCTATTGGTTCCGCTCTGACAGCGGCTCACTTTTGAAAAGCGCAAAAGTAAGCAAAACGCTCTTGCCCCACCACTCGGCACCTCGCCTAGGCTCGGTGTGCCCTCACGCAGGCTTTGGACCGTGGGCCGCCGTCATGGGCCATCCTTGGCCCAGGACGGCTAACCCGGCGTCCTGCCGGGTTACCCACGCTCCAAAGCCTGCGTTCGGCCAGCGTGGTTTAACGGGGCGCCTAAGATCAAGATCAACAGCAAGAGCACAGCGGCCTACCGGCCGGCTTGAGTGTTGAAGAGCAAAATCAAAAGCTAAAGCGGGCACGATCCACTGTAGGAGCTGGCTTGCCGGCGATAGCATCGCTTCGGTGTATCTGGAAGACCGAGTTGTCTGCATCGCAGGCAAGCCAGCTCCCACAGAAAAGCAGAGCCACCCCACCCGTAGCAGCTGTCGAGCGCCAGCGAGGCTGCGTGCTTTTGATCTTGATCTGCGGGCCCCGTCAACCACGATGGCCGCAAGTAGGCACGGTGGAGCGGGTAAATCGGCAAGGATGCCGATTTAGCCGCGCAAGCGTGCCGGAGTGCGGGCATGCCGAGCCTAGGCGAGGCACCGAGTGGTGGGGCAAAGCGTTTTTTGGTTACTTTTTTAGGCGTTTGTAAAAAAGTGACCCGCTGTAAGAGCGGAACCATAAGCCGCCGTTACCTAAATAACGGATATGCCCCCTCAAACCACTACCGCGCAAGCACCATGGCAAAATACCCAAACACCGTGAGCAAAATGCCCGACACCGCATACGCCACAGGAAAACCGATCCAGGGCACGCTGCTGTCGATTTCCTTGGCGGCCTCACGTGCCGGCCCGGAGTGGCTGCGCGCGCCCGCCACGCCGCCCATGAGGATTGCCGGGTTGATCTTGAACACATGAAACCCCACCGCCCAGACGATAAACGGCGGAACGGTGCAGGCGACAAAGCCGAGTACAAAGATCTTCAACGCGATGATCGGGCTGATTTGTGAAACCAGGTTGGCGCCAGCGTTCACTCCCACGATGGCGACAAAGAAAATCAGCCCCATGTCTTCAAGAATGTTGCGGGCGGCGTTGGGTGTATTACCAAAAAAGCGCACGCGTGACACCAGTGACGAGACGATAATCCCCGACACCAGCAAGCCGCCCGCGTTACCCAGGCCCACCGCTGCACCGAACGCCGGCACTTGGATCAGACCGATCAGCAACCCCAACACCATGCCCAGTGACAGCGTCAGCAAATCGGTCGCGGTACTTGGCCGCCCTGCCTTGCCGAGTAACGCCGTGGCTTTGTCGATGGCGGTACGCAAGCCGATCAGGTGCATCACATCCAGGCGTTGCAGGCGTGTTTCTAGCCCCAGGGGAATGGGCGCGCCGCCGCGTTCGATGCCCACCAGCTGCACCTGTCCGGCAATCGATGACTGGCTGAACTGCTTGAGCTGCTTGCCGATCGCATCACGGTGGGTCACCAGAATCACCGCCTCGTCCAGCGGGATGTTGAGCGCCCGGGCGTCCGGCACTTCCGGCCCGATCAGGCCCATGTGATCGGTCAGCGCATCGAGGCTGCCCCCCAGGGCAATGATATCGCCCAGCTGCAGCACCAGTGCGGGATCGGCGCCAAGCAACTGATCGCCGCGCTCGACATTCTCAATCTGGTACAGCGCAAATTGCTGGCGGAACTGCGCGATGGTCTGCCCCACCCATTCACTGTTCACCAATCGGTACGCACGCAAGTCGAAAGGCCGATAGCCACTGAGCCCGGCGTCATCGACATTGGGCACGCCGTGTTCGACTTCATACGCCTTGGCCGCCTTGCGTGCATCCACCCCCCACCAGCGCGGCAGGTATTTGCAGATCAGGATGATGCCGACCGTGCCCCAGATGTAGGTGATGCCATAGGACAACGCGATCATGGCCGTCGCGGCGGCAACCGTAGTGCCCGGCGGCAGCGGGACGACGCCGGAGGTGAGGGCTTGCTCCGCCGAGCCGATGGCCGCGGACATGGTTTGTGAACCGGCAAGAATACCGCCAGCGGCGCCCACCGGCAGTGACAAGAGCTTCACACCCAGCACCACGATGCCCAAGCCGAGGAACGACGACAGTATCGCCAGAAAGGTGAATTTCAGCCCATCGCCCTTGAGGCTATTAATAAACGAGGGCCCCACGCGCAGCCCGACGCCGTACATGAACAGGTAATAAAACAGGCTTTTGGTGAAGTTATCGAGCTCGAAATGCACGCCGTAGTAAGACGCCCAGGTCGCAATGGCGCAACCGATGACGATGGCCCCGGCCACCGCCCCCAAGCCATACCCCTTGATGGTGCCGCGCCCGACCCAGACGGACAGGCCGACCACCAGAAACAGCAGGATATAGGGGTTGTCGTGCAGAAAACTGAAAATGGCAGTCACGATGATTCGCACCCGGCAAGGCAAACACTTGAGGCACCGGGCCTCAAGGCCCGGTGAGCGTGAGGTGTGTCAGGCCAGGTTAGGGGTGTCTGCCGGGATCACGGGGTCGGCGATTGCGCCGTGGCTGAAACTCGGCCCGGCGTCGGAATTGGCCACCGGGTTTTTCTGCAGATACTCGATAGCCTTGCGCAAATCATCTAGCAACAGCGCCACCAGGTCGCGGCTCACGCCATGGCGGACCAGAATGCGTTGCACCACGATATTCTGGCGGTCTGAAGGCAGTGGGTAGGACGCGATCTGCCACCCGCGCATGCGCACGCGCTCGGACAGGTCATACAGGCTGAAGCCATGGTCGATGCCGTCCTTGAGCTTGTAGCAGACCGCCGGCAGCCCGTCTTTGCCGTCATACACCAATTCCAGCGGGGCAAACTTGCCGATTTGCGCAGCCAGCCACTGCGCCGTGTCGGAGCAGGCTTGTTGAATACGCGTGTAGCCGTCGCGCCCCAGCCGCAGGAAGTTGTAGTACTGGGCAATGATCTCACCGCCCGGCCGGCTGAAATTCAGCGCGAAGGTCGCCATGTTGCCGCCCAGATAGTCCACGTAGAAGATCAATTCTTCCGGCAGATCTTCGGTCGAGCGCCAAATCACCCAGCCCACGCCAAGCGGCGCCAACCCGTATTTGTGGCCCGAGGCGTTGATCGACTTGACCCGTTCGATCACAAAATCCCATTGCAGCGTTTGCTGGATGAACGGGGCGATAAACCCGCCACTGGCCGCATCAACATGTATCGGAATGTCCAGGCCGAGGTCGCGCTGCATCGCGTCCAGCTCGGCGGCCAGCGCGGCCACGGGTTCGTAGATACCGGTGAAAGTCACGCCCAAGGTCGCGACCACGCCGATGGTGTTCTCGTCGCAATATTCCCGCAGGTCGGCCGGCAGCAGGCCCAAGGCGTCACCGCGCAAGGGCACTTCACGAATTTCCACGTCGAAATAGCGGGCGAATTTTTTCCAGCAGATCTGCACCGGCCCGCACACGAAGTTCGGTTTGTCAGTCGGCAGGCCCGCGGCTTCGCGGCGTTTTTTCCAGCTCCACTTCAGGGCCAGGCCGCCAAGCATGGCCGCTTCGCTGGACCCTGTGGTCGAACAACCCACGGTTTGCCAGGATTTGGGCGCGTGCCAGAGGTCGGCAATGATGTGCACGCAGCGGTTTTCAATCTCGGCGGTTTGCGGGTACTCGTCCTTGTCGATCATGTTTTTGTCGAGAGCGTCGGCCATCAACTGCTTCACTTCGGGCTCGACCCACGTGGTGCAGAAGGTCGCCAGGTTCTGGCGCGAGTTACCGTCGAGCAACAGCTCATCGCGCACCAGGTTGTAGGCTGCCGACGGCGTGGTCGAGTGGTTCGGCAAACGGTACTTGGGCAAGGTGTGCTGGGACGAACCGCTCGAATACACGTCTTCGATGGCTTGGTCTTGGGTTTCTACGGTTTTGTGAAGTGCCATGAAATCCTGCTCTTGAATGAGGGAAATGGCGTAGACGTTGATCGCGACAAGTGCCGATCAGGCTGCGTCAGGAGACAAGCGATGGAACGGTTGCGCCGACTATCACACAAACGCGAGCGCCGGAAAGTGACCTGGGTCATTGAAGCTGCGGGTAACGGCTTGCACAGGCCACGCAGCGTTCCAATGACCTATTGGCTCACCGCTTCGTTCAATATCAAGCTGCGGTAATGCCCGGGGTTGGACCCGGACCACTTGCGAAACGCCTTGTAGAACGAACTGGTGTCGGCAAACCCCAAACGCCCGGCGATTTCGGCGAAGCTGACCTGTGGCTCTGCCAGCCAGACAATCGCCAGCTCCTTGCGCACGCTGTCTTTGAGCCCCTGATAGGTCTGGCCTTCATCCGCCAGGCGGCGACGCAGGGTCGACGCCGAAATACACAAGTTGGCCGCCAAGCCCTCGGTTTCCGGCCAGGTATCGGCGGGCATCTGGCGTAGATCGTGCTTGATGCGCGTGGCCAGGCTATCCGGGTCGCGGTACTTGACCAATATGTTGGCCGGCGCATGGGCAAGAAAGCGCTTGAGTTCTTCCGGGCTGCGCTTGATCGGCACGTCCAGGCAGTCTGCAGAAAAGATCATGCGCGTGCGCGGCCGATCAAAACGCAGGTTGTCAGAGAACATCACCCGGTAATCGTCGTAAAAGTCCGGCTGCGCACAGCGCAGCTCAATCGCAAGGATCGGAATGCGCCGGCCGGCCAGCCAACAGGCGACGCCGTGCACAATCATCCAATAGGTGAAGTAGGTAAACGCGCGTTTGGGCGCAGGTTCCGCCAACACGATTTCCGCCAGGCTCTGTTGGTGCACCAACTGCGCGGGCATTTGCTCAAGCATCAGGGACAGAAACCCCAGGCCGGTTTGCAGGGCCGCGCCCAGATTGGGTTGCGCCATGGCGGCGCGGCACAGGAACGCCAGGCTGCCGGACTTGAGCTTGCGCGGGTCCATCCCAAAAAATTCATCATCCGTGCGCCGCGCCAGCAACCGCCACAAGCGCGCGTAAGCGGTGGCCGGCACGCGGGCACCGGGCTGCTCGAGCCAGGCCGGATCAATCCCGACCTTGCTCAACGCTTCAACCGTGGCCGCCCCCGGCCCGCAGCTCTGCAACAGGGCTTCGCGCACGAGGTGGATGGAAATGCTGTCTTTTTCCGACATGGGAAATGGGCTTATCGGCTGTACATGAAGATGGGGTGCATCATAAGGGCGGTTGCGATTCGCCACCACCGTTCAGCCGCAGTTCAGCAAAGCGCAACATTCCCTGTTTAGTAATGAGTATCATTATGTTACAAATTAGCATCCTATCCAGCCATGATGCGGTGCCGAATGCTCGTTCCCTTTCTAATCATGCTGCGCGAAGGCATTGAAGCAGCATTGATCGTTGGCATCATCGCCAGTTACCTGCAACAAACCGGCCGCGGTCAGTGGATGCCCGCAGTATGGATCGGCGTGTTCCTCGCCGCTGCCCTGGCCCTGCTGGTAGGCGGCGGCCTGGAGCTGGTCAGCGCCGAATTCCCGCAAAAACAACAGGAATTGTTCGAGGGTGTGGTCGGCCTGGTGGCCGTCGGCATTCTCAGCTCGATGGTGTTCTGGATGCGCAAAGTAGCGCGCTCCATCAAGCATTCCCTGCACGAATCCCTGGACCACGCGCTGGCCGGCTCCAAGCATCAGGTGATCGCGCTGATTGCCATGGTGTTTTTCGCCGTGGCCCGTGAAGGCCTGGAGACGGTGTTCTTCCTGCTCGCGGTGTTCCAGCAGAGCGAAGGCCCGGGCGCGCCGATTGGCGCCCTGCTCGGCCTGATCCTGGCGATCGTCGTCGGTTTCCTGATCTACACCGGCAGCATGCGCTTGAACCTGGGTGCGTTCTTTCGCTGGACCGGCTTGTTCATCCTGGTGGTGGCCGCCGGCATCCTCGCCAACTCGGTTCAAGCCCTGCACGAAGCCGGGGTGTGGAATCACCTGCAAACCGTGTTGTTCGATTTCAGCGCGACACTGCCGATGGATGGCCCGTTGGGCTCGGTGCTGGCCGGGATGTTCGGCTATCAGGATGCACCGACCATCAGCACCCTGGGCGCCTATCTGATTTACCTGGTGGTGGCGCTGGTGATGTTCTTCCTGCCGTCCGCCCCACCCAAGCCTGTCGCTAACACCTCTTCCGTTTCCAGCCAGTAAGGACCGTCTCTTGTCCAACCCAACCCCTCAACCGGCTCTGCCTTCCCGCGCCCTGCGCTGGGCGGTGGCCGGCTCGGTGGTCGTGATGATCGGCGCCGGTGCGCTGTTCTATTACGCCTCGCAATTGGCCGCCGCCAAACGTCAGACCAACCACAATGAAATCGCGGTGACCATCCATGGCCACGCCTGCGAACCCAACGCGTTGACCGTGCCCGCCGGGCACGCGAGCTTTCGCATCATCAACCGCTCCGACCGCGCGGTGGAGTGGGAAATCCTCGACGGCGTGCTGGTGATCGAGGAGCGCGAAAATATCGCCCCCGGCCTGAGCCAGGTGATCAACGCCAACCTGCTGCCCGGCGACTATGCAATCACCTGCGGGCTGTTGAGCAACCCGCGCGGCACGTTGCACGTGACGCCGACGGCTGAGTCCGACGCCCAGGCCAAGGCCAAGCCGTCGATGGTGGCGTTTATCGGCCCGCTGTCGGAGTTCCGCGTGTACCTGAGCGGCCAGGGCAGTGCGCTGGTCAAGGCCGTTACGGCGCTGGCCCAGGCCATTGAAGCCGGCGACCTGGCTCAGGCGCAGGCGCTCTACGTGCCGGCCCGTGAGGCCTACCAGCGCCTGGCGCCGGCTTCGCAACGCCTGGCCGAGCTGGATAACGCCATCAACGCACGCGCCGACTACTTTGAAAAACGCGAGCAAGACCCGGCGTTCAGCGGCTTCCATCGCCTCGAATACAGCCTGTTCCAGCAGCACAGCCTGGAGAGCCTGGCCCCGATTGCGCAACGCCTGGTCACCGACGTCACCACGCTCAAGCAACAACTGCTGGCCCAATCGCTGCCACCGGAACAACTGGTGAGCATTGTGGTGCGCAACCTCAACAGCCTGGCGGATGTACGCGCCGCCAGCGGTGAAGAGGAACGCTACAGCCACATCGACCTGAATGGCTTTGCCGCCAACCTGGAAGCCGCCCACAAGGTGGTCGAGCTGATGCGCCCGCTGCTGACCAAATCCGCAGCTGACCTGCTGCCGAAAATCGACGGTGCCCTCGCCGCCTTCGATACCGAGCTCAATGCGTTGAAAGTCGACGGCCAGTACAGCCGCTACGACAGCGTCACCGCCGATCAGCGCAAGCAGATCGCCGACAAGGCCAAGGCTCTGGCCGTTGCACTCGATGGAATCGACCCCGCCCTTGGCCTTTCCGGCCTGCAGTGAAGACGACCTACTACATGAGTGATTCAGAACAGTTTTCCGCGCAACGTCGCCGTGTCCTGTTGGGCATGGCGGCCACCGGCGCCGCGATTGCCGGCAGCAGCTTGAGCTGCCCGGCCATGGCGGCTGCGGCGGCCGAGCAAGTCACCACTGCACCACGCAGTGACAAGACGCAGGACCACCACGATTTTTTCGGCAAGCACCAGAGCGGCATCGTCACCCCACGCCCGGCCTGCGGCATGCTGGTGGCATTCGACGTACTGGCCACTGATCGCGAAGACCTGGAGCGTCTGTTTCGCACCTTGAACGAGCGCATCAGCTTCCTGATGACCGGCGGCACCGTGCCGCAGGTCGACCCGAAACTGCCGCCTACCGATTCCGGCATTCTGGGCCCGGTGGTCACGCCGGATAACCTGACCATCACCGTGTCCGTCGGCGAGTCGCTGTTCGATGAGCGCTTCGGCCTCACCGCCGTCAAACCCAAGCGCCTGAGCCGCATGGTCGGCTTCCCCAACGACGCATTGGAGCCGGCGCAGTGCCACGGCGACCTGAGCCTGCAGTTCAGCTCAAACACCCCGGACACCAATATCCACGCCCTGCGCGACATCGTCAAAAACCTGCCGGACCTGCTGCTGGTGCGCTGGAAACAGGAAGGCAGCGTGCCGCCGCAGGCGCCAGCCAAACCCGGCGAGCCTGCGCAGAGCGCGCGCAATTTTCTCGGTTTTCGTGACGGTTCGGCCAACCCGAACTCCAACGACGACAAGGCCATGGACCAGATTGTCTGGGTGCAGCCCGGCAGCGACGAACCCGCCTGGGCCGCCAACGGCAGCTACCAGGCCGTGCGCATCATCCGCAATTTCGTCGAGCGCTGGGACCGTACCCCGCTGCAAGAGCAGGAAAGCATTATCGGGCGCATCAAACCCACCGGCGCGCCCATGGATGGCGACAAGGAAACCCAGGTTCCCGACTACAGCAAGGACCCGGAAGGCAAGCTGACCAAGCTCGATGCTCACATCCGCCTGGCCAACCCGCGCACCCCGCAGACTCAGGCCAACCTGATCCTGCGTCGGCCGTTCAACTACTCCAACGGCGTCAATAAAAACGGTCAGCTGGACATGGGGCTGTTGTTCATCTGCTACCAGGCTGACCTGGAGAAAGGCTTTATCAGCGTGCAAACCCGGCTCAACGGCGAGCCTCTGGAGGAGTACCTCAAGCCAGTCGGCGGCGGGTATTTCTTCACCTTGCCGGGGGTCACCGGGCCTGCGGATTTCATCGGGCGCACGCTGCTCGCTGCAACGCACCCTCAAACCACTGCCAACACCTAAAACAAACCAGAGCGGAAAAACGTCCCATGAAGAAGTCGACCATCGCGTTGTCGTTGTTAATGACCCTCTCGCCGCTGGCAGCATTCGCCGCTACCGCGCCTCTGGACCTGGTAGGCCCGGTGTCGGACTACAAGATCTACGTCACCGAAGAAATCGGTGAGCTGGTCACCCAGACCAAGGCGTTCACCGACGCTATCAATAAAGGCGACCTGGCAACCGCCCAGAAGCTCTACGCCCCGACCCGTGTTCACTACGAGTCCATCGAGCCGATCGCCGAGCTGTTCAGCGACCTCGACGCCTCGATTGACTCGCGCGTTGACGATCACGAAAAAGGCGTGACCGCCGAAGACTTCACCGGTTTCCACCGCATCGAGTACGTGCTGTTCTCCGAGAAGACCACCAAAGGCCTCGAAGCGCTGACCGCCAAACTCAACACTGACGTCAACGACCTGAAAACCCGGGTTGACGGCCTGACCTTCCCACCTGAGAAAGTGGTCGGCGGTGCTGCTGCCCTGCTGGAAGAAGTGGCTGCCACCAAGATTTCCGGTGAGGAAGACCGTTACAGCCACACCGACCTGTATGACTTCCAGGGCAACATCGACGGCGCGAAGAAAATCGTCGACCTGTTCCGTGGTCAGCTCGAGAAGCAAGACAAGGTCTTCCTGACCAAAGTCGACAAGAACTTCGCTGCCGTAGACAAAATCCTGGCCAAGTACAAAACCAAGGATGGCGGCTTTGAAACCTACGACAAAGTGAAGGAAAACGACCGCAAGGCCCTGGTAGGCCCGGTCAACACCTTGGCTGAAGACCTGTCGACCCTGCGCGGCAAGCTCGGCCTGAACTGATAAAAAGCCCCAGACCCTGCACTTGAGCCAGTGCAGGGTCTGGGGCCTATTCAGCGTAGCGTCGGATTTGCCCTCTTAGACGGCCAACGGGGTTGTCGATTTGAAGTCTGGCAACGGCGTGGCATCCGCCCTCCCCGTTTTTGGATTGATCGCATACCAGAAGCCATTGACCCTGGACGCGACCACGGCGACGCCCTGGCTGGTTCCAGCCACGCCCGTCGGCGCAGGCGCGGGTGCAGGATCCCACCCTCCCGCCAACCAGTAAGCCCTCAACTTCTCCTCAACGGTGAGCAAGTGTGGCGCGGCCTTGCCCAGCATCGAAGCACTGGGGGCCAGATGCGACAGTTTGAACAGGCCCTTGATAGCGGCATTTACCAATTGCGCATACCCGTCGGCCGGATTCATCACCGCACTGGAGAACAACGCCGATTCCTTGACGAAATTGAAGGCCCTGTCGCCAAAGCTCGCCACCGGCTTTGTCCAGGCAATTTTGGGCCTGGCCGGCGCCACAGTGCTGCCCAGCCGGCGAACCAGGCCGGCTACCGGGTTGGGCGTGAGCGTCTTGGCCGTGCGCAGCAATGAGCGGGCCTGGCCTCCCGCGCCGATAACCAGCCCGCCCACGTCCAACGATAAGGCAAACAAGCCCTTGCCGACATTCCCGTCCGCAAACTCCTGATAAGCCCCCACGAACGGCACAAGCCCCTTCAAGATGGCCTTGTCACGACCCAGGACTTCCCGCTTCTTTTCCAGCGGCAGTGTGCCCTCGGCCCGTTGCAGCAGCGCGTCGTCGCTTTCATATAAATTACGCTCGGCAATCAGCGTCACGATGCGTTGCGTCTTCGCCGATGCAAAGGTGTCCGTGATGACACTTCCCACTGCACCACCGGCCGCGGGCGTGTCGCCGACAATCGGATTGCCGATGCTTTCAACGATGACTCTGGATGAGACATTCGACCGGGGCACGGTGCCTTTCAAGTAGGCGTCAAAGTCCACATTCAGCTCGAAACCTGCGGTGAAGGCGGTCGTGTAGATGCCGCTCAACCCCAAGGGATTGGGCTTGCCGGCAAGCACATCGCCCAGCCGCAGGTTATTGGGGAGGTCGGTGCGCTTGGTGATCTTGCCATTGGCAAACACTTCGAAGTAACACACCGCCTTGCCCAGTTCGACCCTCATCAATGTCCCTTGCCGCCCCCGGACCGCCTCTTTATCCGCCTCGGTCTGCTTGACCGGAGGCAGCCCCGTCTCCCCTCGCACGATGAACAACCTGACCACGCTTTCGGGGTTGTTCAGAAGCTGACGATCGGGCAGCGGGAGCTTGGCAAACATGAGTTTGAGCTGGGTTGCGTAAGCTTTTTTGAGCGTCGCGGTGTGCGCATCGACTGCGGTTTTCAGCAGGGCCTTCAAATCGGGCAGCCTGCGAATTCGTTCATCAAGTTCGGCGCGTTTGTCGGCGGGCGCCTCGACGTCCAGGTTGAGTTGATAGGGGCTGGATCGGGGCCGGACCAACCTTTGCGGCATGTCGCTTCTGAGTACCCACTTGCCAGGTATCAAGTCGCCGGTCATGTACGTTTCTACAAGCGAGCGTGTACGCGGTTCGGAAATGGGCAGGTTGCGTCGGGCGCTGACATCGGCAATCAATACCTTCATGCCCTCCAGCTGGCTGGGTGTGCTTGGCGCAAACACCTTGAGCAACTCCCGGAGTGCAATCGCCTTGCGCGCCGGTACCTCTGCCACGGCGTTCATTGCATCGTTGACCTCCTGGCGCTGTTTGAAGAACGCCTGGCTGGCTTTATTGATCGCCGACCGCGGGTGTTCTCCTCCAGCAGCTGCGGGAATCACACCATTGAGCACCGCCCAATCCAGCAAAATCTTCATGGCGCCCAATTGCATCAAGGTGGCCTGTGCTTCGCTGGTAGGGGCCAGCGCAGCCAGATCGCTGATGTGTGCCTCGTTCATCATGCGGCTGGTCCCTGGCGCCTTGAGCTCCGCCATCTCGCACCCCAGGCGCAGTTCCATCCAGGCAGGCGTGCCGATCCGTATTTCCTTGGGCACCTCCTGGACGAGAAACTCGGGCGCCACCTGAGCCAGACGGATCTGGGCCGCCAACACCGCAAGTTTTGGCTCAAGCCCTCGTTCAAGCTGCAGGTGTTTCTCCAGGTCCCGACGTACCGCAGTCAACGTGCGGCCCATATTGCCCGGTTGGTAAAGGCTATAGCCGCCAATGTAGCCCGGCGCTGCAGGGCCATCCGGCTCTGCGTGCAAGGTGAGCGCGGCCACGGCCAACTGTTGGCGAACCGTCTGGGGCGTTGGCGATTCCCGCCACTTCAGAACATAAGCCAGGTCATCACCAAAGTTCAGCGCATCGGGGCTGCCGAGAAATTTTTCCAGGTGTTCAGCCGGATGCTGTTGCAGGGCCTCAAGAGTGGTCTGACCAAGGTAATTGAAACGGCTCACGGCCGAGCCACTCAGACGCTCGCCAGCCTGGGCCTTGAGGGTGGCTTTGTCGCTCGGGGTCAATTGGCCGGGGGACCACGGGGCCTGCAAAAGCCCGGAGTAATCACCGAGCGCCGGCGCGGGCGGCAAGGCGCTGCGCAGCCACCGCACCATGTTGCGCGTCTCGCCAGCGGTCCGGGGTGAGCCCAATCCCTTGTGGTCCAGCATCTGGCGGATGTCGTAATAAGGCACCGAGTACAGGGCGTTTCCACGCGACTGGCTCATGTTGACCAAGTGGCGCAGTTCAAGGTCGATGCCGCGCTCGCCAGTGAGGCGGCTGCTCAGGTCTATCCACTTCCCCTGCGGGAGCCGGTGTTCGAATTTGCCTTCGGAAACCCGGAACGGCTGCCCTGGCCAAAACAGGCCCTGGCGTTGCAGAGGCGTGCGCACGGCAGGCAACTCGGTGAACCTCTGCAGGCTCGCCCGCGCCGCATGATCGCCCATCACCATCGGTGAGTTCGCCGACGGTAGCACCGGCTCTTCTGACCAGTCCCACGGCGTATCGTCAGGCGCGTTCTTGACCTGGTTTTCCAGATAGTCGGCCAGGTAGGCACGTTCATCCAGGTCACCGATCGCTTGTCGCACGCCCTCCACGCGCGTGCTGATGAGCCGATACTGGTCGGCGGGCATCACCAGCCCGGTGGTCTGCAGCTGCGTCATCAACCGCTCCCGGTCCCCAGTCCAGACCGGCTCGGGCAAACCGTAAGCTTGCAGGACAACGGAAGTGGGCACCCACGACTCACCCTCCGCCAAGTAATAAATACCCTTGTCGGCCGGGTCCAGCACCTCCCTGATCAAGCGCAGCTTCGCGCTGACTTGCCACCATCCGGAATCGTCCGCGGTGCTGAATGTAACCGCGGTGCGCACGCCGTCGCGGTTGATGAAACCGCTGATACTGTCCTTGTGCAGCCTGAGCCCCTGGGTTTCCAACCCCTTGCTTTTGAACCAGGACTGCAGCTCCGGCTGGGCCAGGACGTGCCGGTAAACGTCCAACGCCGCCGCCATGGACGTCCCCTGCGGGACCTCGACAATGGAATAACCCGTGTGCATCGAGCTGAGCAGGTCGTTACCAAACGTGGCGTCAACAGACACACGGTCCGGGTTTTCGGGGCGTGAGGAAGGCAGAGTCCAGTGGGGAGGCGATGGTGGCAGGTTGTTGCTCAGGCCGGTGATGGCCGAGTAAATGTGCGCAAGCGTACTGGGTGACCCCAGCCCGGAAAACGCCAGGTACTGACGCGCGTCATAAACAGGCTGCGAGTAGAGGGTGTTGCCGATCGGCCCGGTCATCTCGACGAGTTGCTTGAAGCCGCCGTCAAGAGCACGGATAGCGGCTTTTTCGGCCGGGCTGCCGCCTGCGCCGACCTTGCTGATTTCATCCTGCAGCATACGGCCCAACGAAAACCATTGAGTATCACGCTGGCGTATCTCCAGGTCGCCCTCAAAAACCCGGTAGATGTTATCGCCGCCGCCAAAGCCGATCTTCTCGATAAATGTCTTGAACGCTGGCGACGCCAGCCATGCGATAAAGCGTTCGCGAGGCAGCCGGCTGTTTTGCGCCAATGTCGACTCAGGCTGAACCATTGCAGGCTGGTCGCCCAGGTTGAGTGTGCCCTCCTCCTTCGCGTCCCTGATCAGGTTCTGCAGTTGAGACGCCAGGTTCATCCGTGCGTCAATGTCAGCGCTTTTTTGCTGAAGCTCACCGAACTGCTGGCGCCAGAACAGGCGTTTTTCGTCGGCTATCACCGGCCAGCCCGCGCTCTTGAGCAGCTCGCCCAACGGCTGTCTTTCTTTGTCGGAATGGGGGGGTTCTACGCCGTAGAAATGAAAAACCGCGTCCAAATCACGGAACGGCGCTTTTTTCCTGCCGGGCAGCAATACCCCGAAAGGATCAGGCGACAACTTGTCGGCCGCCTCGGTCACTTTCGCCCCGACCTCGCCCCAGCCTGATCCGTCTGCAGCGGTAAACCTGCGCCTGACCTTTACACCGTTGACCGACACGGTGCCTTCCACGCCATCACTGAATACACGCACCGTGGCCACGTCCACGCCATTGGCCTTGAACCAGGCCTGCACCTGTGGCGCCCATGCGGCATTGCTGAGCGCGTCAATAAATGGCCGGATCGAGGCGTTACGCGCAAAGGGCTGGTCTTTGATGTCGCCAGTCATCAACCAGTGAATGAGGGTTTGTTGCAGTTTTCCATCCGCTCTGCGTGCGTCGACGTCCTGCGGAAAGCTTCTGCCTGCACGCTCAGCTTCGGCCGAGTGGCCAGTACTTGCCGATGAGTTTTCGCGCTTGTAGCGCAGTGCCGCCTGTTCAAACCTGGCTTGTGTCAGTTGCCCGTCCAACCGGCGTGGCGCGCCTGCCAGTGACGCTTGTTCAGCGTTGCGGGAACTGTCCTGAGGGGTGGGTGCGGCCGGGGAAGCACGCGGTTCAGTTTCACCGTGTAGGCCTGATGGGACAAATGAAGGCGTGGGCGTACGAATCAAGGAAATGGTCGACATTTCAAGCTCTCTTCACGTTTGACCGCAAGAGTTCTAGTCCTTAAGAACCGTCGACAAAAAGACTACGAGAGAACCCGAAGGCCAGGTGTAGGAGAGTTCTCAATCTGTCGCTGAACCAAGCCTGACGGGCGAGCAGCCAGGCTTGAATCAGGCCCGGCTGCTGCTCTATGCCATGAGGGCTTACAAGATGCGGTACAGCAGCCGCTCGATGCGCACCCGGCTTACCCGTCGCAGGAACTTGCCGACAGCCGGCGGATAGTCCACCAGGGTCTGCAGCTGCTGATACCCTTCGATGCGCGTGGTGTGCTGGAAAATTTGCGCCAGTTCGGTACGCCGCGGCTCCAGCCATTGGCCGCGCGGGTCATCGATGAGCAACGCGTTTTCCAGGTCGAGTCGGAATGCTCGTGGGTTCAGATTGTTGCCGGTGAGCAAGGTGTAGCGCTGGTCAACCCACATACCCTTGAGGTGATAGGTGTTGTCGCCGTCGCGCCACAGGTGCAGGTTCAACTGGCCGCTGTCGATCATCGGCTGATGGCGCTTGGCGAAACGGCGCAGGCTGATTTCATACAAATAAGGCAACGCCGCGATCACCTTGAACGGCTCGCTGGGCGGGATGTAAAAGTCGTTGGCGGTTTTGTCGCCAACAATGATGTCGATCTTGACCCCACGCGCCAGGGCGCGATTGATTTCACGGGTCACCGGCAGTGGCAGGTTGAAATACGGCGTGCAGACAGTCAGCTGATGCTGGGCACTGGCGATCAACTCAAGGATCACGCGGTTCAGAGGGTTGTTCTTGCCGACGCCGAGCAGTGGGCTTACCAACAGGTGGCCGTTGGGCAACAGCCCCGCAGTGGTGTCATACGCCGCATGCTTGAGGCGGCTGCGCAAATCGCCGATATCGTTGCGCAGGCTGCGGGTGGTAGGCGGGTTTGGCAGGTCCAGGCGATGCACGGCCTTGGAGGCAATCAAGCCGTGCTCCAGCAAATGCTGCATCGAGTCGGCCAGCGCCTGGCTGTGGATCAGGTGGTAGCGGTCAAAACGATACTTGTCGAACTTGTGCAGGTACACGTTATTCAAGCTGGCGCCGCTGTACAGCACGCTGTCGTCGATCACAAAGCCCTTGAGGTGCAACACGCCGAACAGTTCACGGGTCTGCACCGGCACGCCGTACACCGGCACTTCGCTGGCGTGGCGTTGGGTCATGGCCTGGTACCAGGCACTGTTGCCGGGTTGCTTGCCTGCGCCAATCAGGCCGCGCTGGGCGCGCAGCGAGTCAACCACCACGACGATATCCAGCGCTGGCCGTGCAGCCTTGGCGGCGTGCAAGGCATCGTAGATCTCCTGGCCGGCTTCATCCTGCTGCAAGTAGAGCGCAACGATGTAGATGCGCCGCGTGGCCTGGGGGATTTTCTCCAGCAGGCAACGGCGAAACGCATCGGCGCCGGACAGCACGTCGATCGACTCGGGAGACAGTGGGAAACCACGCAGTTTTGGCAATAGGGAGCGTTTGAAGAACGACGGCATAAGGCTCGCAATGGGTCGAATCCGAAGAGGCCCCGAGCTTACACCATGGGGCAGCTCAGGTCTCGTCGCCCGCGATGGAAAAAAGTTAATTGACCATGGAGAACGATCGTTCTACTGTGCGCAGCATGAATGAATTAATCAGCAACGACACCCGCGATATTATCCTTGATGTCACCGAGAAGTTAATCTATCGCCATGGCATCGCCGCCACCGGCATGGACTTGCTGGTGAAAACCGCAGGCGTCTCGCGCAAAAGTATTTACCGGTACTTCGCCAATAAAGATGAGTTGGTGATTGCCGCCCTGCACCGCCGCGATGAGCGCTGGATGCACTGGCTGCGCAGCGAAGTCGAACGCAGTGAAGGCAGTGGAGAACGCCTGCTGGCGCTGTTCGACGCCCTCAAGACATGGTTTGGCTCGGCAGACTTTCGCGGGTGCGCCTTCATCAACACCAGCGGTGAAACCGGCGACCCGCACGACCCGGTACGCCTGCTGGCCAAGGCGCATAAACAAAAACTGTTCGATTACGCACTGCAACTGTGCAAAGCACATGGCACCCCCGACCCTGAACAGCAGGCCGCGCAACTGCTGATCTTGATCGACGGCGCCATTACCGTTGCCCTGGTGATGGGTGATTCAACAGCTGCTGATAATGCGCGCTGCATGGCGCGAACGTTATTGCAACTTTGAACGCATCAACTGAGCAACTTTCGATACACCTAATTGTTTTCAGGAGCTGCCCATGTCATCCAAGGCACCGTCATCCGACGCAGACGTTCGCCCGCCGCTGCCACCGTTCACCCGCGAGTCGGCCATCGAAAAGGTTCGCCTGGCCGAAGACGGTTGGAATTCCCGCGACCCGCACCGCGTATCGCTGGCCTACACACTGGACACGCAATGGCGCAATCGCGCTGAATTTGCGCACAACCGCGAAGAGGCCAAGGGTTTTCTGACCCGCAAGTGGGCTAAAGAGCTGGACTATCGGCTGATCAAGGAATTGTGGGCCTTCACCGGTAACCGTATTGCCGTGCGCTATGCCTACGAATGGCACGACGATTCCGGTAACTGGTTCCGCTCCTACGGCAATGAAAACTGGGAATTCGACGAAAACGGTCTGATGGCCAACCGCTTTGCCTGCATCAATGACTTGCCGATCAAGGCGAGCGACCGCAAGTTTCACTGGCCGCTGGGTCGGCGCCCGGATGATCATCCGGGGCTGTCCGATCTCGGGCTTTAAGCCGGTTGCGATGCGAAATGTGGGAGCGGGCAAGCCCGCTCCAGCATTTAGTCCTGATTCAGACCGACCCTATACAGCACACCATTATCCTCATCAGTCAGCACATACAGAAACCCATCCGGCCCCTGCCGCACATCGCGGATGCGCGCTTTCAAACCTGCGAGCAAACGCTCTTCATGGATCACCTTGTCGCCGTCGAACTGCAAGCGGATCAACTCCTGGCTGGCCAGTGCGCCAATGAACAGGTTGTGCTGCCACGCCTTGAAGCGGTCGGCGTCATAAAATGCCATGCCACTGATCGCCGGTGATTTCTCCCAGACGTGATGAGGCGCCACGGTGCCTTCCACTGTCTTGCCCTTGGCCTCGGGAATCGGTGTCAGCGAATAATTGATGCCGTGGGTCGCCAGTGGCCAACCGTAATTCTTGCCGCGCTCGATGATGTTGATTTCATCACCACCGCGTGGGCCGTGTTCGTTTTCCCAGATGGTGCCACTCCAGGGGTTCAACGCCAGGCCTTGCGGGTTACGCTGGCCGTAGGACCAGATCTCGGGGCGTACACCCTGTTGGCCAACGAAAGGGTTGTCCTCTGGCACGCGGCCGTCCGGGAAGATCCGCACCACCTTGCCTTGCAACTTGTCCAGGTCCTGGGCGGTCGGGCGATCATTGTTTTCACCCAGGGTCACGAACAGGTAGCCATCGCGGTCGAAGGCCAACCGCGAGCCAAAGTGATTGCCGGTGGACAGCTTGGGCTCCTGGCGCAGGATCACTTTGAAATCCTTCAGGCCGCTCAGGTCATCCGCCAAGCGCCCGCGTCCGACGGCAGTGCCGGCCTTGCCACCCTCGCCGCCGCCTTCGGCGTACGACAGGTAGACCATGCGGTCCTGCTTGAAGTCCGGCGACAGCACCACATCCAGCAAACCGCCCTGCCCTTTGGCCCACACTTGGGGCACGCCGGTCAACGGTGCTGAAAGCTTGCCGTCGGGGCTGACAAAACGCAGATGACCTGGGCGTTCGGTCACCAGAAAGCCTTGCTTGCCCGGCAGAAACGCCACTGCCCAGGGATGGTCGAGGCCTTTGACGATTGGGGTCGCGGTGATGCTGCCTTGTTCGCTCGGGAATTGCTGGGCATCGGCGGCGTAAACCGCCGCCAGTGGCAGCAGCGTGGTTGCGCAAATAGCGGCTAGAAGGGTTTTGCGTAGCAACATAAGACGGAGTCCTTACCGGCGATTGCCGTTGGCATCATAGGTGGGAGCTTTGGTTTCGGTTGTGGGACGGCTCGGGGCGGCCTCACGTTTGGGATAGCGATTGCCAATGCCGCCGTTTTCCACGGTGGGTGCGGGGCTGGTCGGCCCAGTCTGAATTCCCCGTGTTGCCGGCGCATTCGGCTGGGTGCCCTGCATGCTGTTGGGGTTGGCCCGATGAATAGGGCTGTTGTTGGAGTCGTAGCTGCCAGGCAGGTTTTGCGCCTGGGCCAATGGCGTGAGCGCCAGGCCCAACGCCAATACTGCAAGGTGACGCACACAGCTGTTCATGACAAAGCCTCTCTTGGGCGAGTGGTACGTGCTTTCGATAACACGCTACGCCTTGGGTTCGGCTTTCGACACTAAATTGTTTCTCATGAGGTGTAACACAATCTGTCCGCGCATCTACTCGCCGAAACTTTTCCCGGCGCCTGTGAGTCACCAGAACACAGTCTCTTCTCAAGGAATTGCAGGCATGCCAAGGGCAATCTGGAAAGGCGCGATCAGCTTCGGCTTGGTCCACATCCCGGTATCACTGGTCTCAGCCACGTCTTCCCAAGGCGTTGATTTTGACTGGCTGGACAAACGCAGCATGGACCCGGTCGGCTACAAGCGCATCAACAAGACCACCGGCAAGGAAGTCACCAAAGAGAACATCGTCAAGGGCGTAGCGTTCGAGAAAGGCCGCTACGTGGTGCTCAGCGAGGACGAAATTCGCTCGGCGCACCCCAAGTCGACCCAGACCATCGAAATCATCGCCTTTGTCGCCAGCGACCAGATCCCGCTCCAAAACATCGACACGCCCTACTTCCTGGCTCCGGATAAACGCGGCGGCAAGGTCTACGCACTGCTGCGCGAAACCCTGAAAAAAACCGGCAAGGTGGCTCTGGCCAATGTGGTGCTGCACACCAAGCAGCACCTGGCGGCATTAATGCCGCTGGAGTCGGCGCTGGTGCTGGTAATGCTGCGCTGGCCTGCCGAAGTGCGCAGCCTGGACGAACTGGAACTGGGCAGCGACGTCACCCAGCCGAGCCTGGCCAAAGGTGAGCTGGACATGGCCAAACGCCTGGTGGAGGACATGAGCGCCGACTGGCAGCCCGACGAATACCGCGACAGTTTCCAGGACAAAATCATGGCGCTGGTGGCCAAGAAGGCCAAGGCCGGCAAGATCGAAGATGTGGAGAGCCAGGAAGGCAGCGAAGAGCGCAAATCGGCGGATGTCATTGACCTCACCGAATTGCTCAAGCGCAGCCTGGCCGGCAAGCCCGCCGCCAAGCGCGCGACGAAAAAGCCTGCCGCGAAGAAATCCGCCAAAAAGGCCTCTTGAGCCCGCCATTTGCTGGAGAACGACATGGCAAAGCCCCTGAGCGAATACAACCGCAAACGTGATTTCGGGATTACCGCCGAGCCGGCCGGCAGTGCGCCCGCGGGCAAACGCAAAGCCACGACACTGTCGTTCGTGATTCAAAAACACGACGCGCGAAACCTGCATTATGACTTTCGCCTGGAGCTCGACGGCGTGCTCAAAAGCTGGGCGGTGCCCAAAGGCCCCAGCCTGGACCCCACCCAGAAACGCCTGGCGGTCCACGTTGAAGATCACCCGCTCAGCTATGGCAATTTCGAGGGCAGCATCCCGGCGGGGCAATATGGCGCGGGCGATGTGATCGTGTGGGATCGCGGTGTCTGGCAGCCCCATGAAGACCCGCACAAGGCCTACGCGGCCGGCAAACTCAAGTTCACCTTGGTCGGTGAAAAACTCTCCGGCGACTGGGCCTTGGTGCGCACCCGTCTCAAAGGCAGCGGCGACAAGGAACAGTGGCTGCTGATCAAGGAAAAGGACCAGCAGGCGCGCCCTTCCGATGACTACGACATTGTCGAGGCCGAGCCTAAAAGCGTGCTCAGCGACGCCTCGGTCGGCAAACCCAAAGCGCCGGCCAAACGCCAAAAGGCCGCGGCCACCAAAAAAGCACCCGTCGCCAAACGCGCCGATGCCCTGCCCGAGCAATTGGCCCCGCAACTGGCGACCCTGGTCGATCGCGCGCCAGAAGGTGACTGGCAATACGAAATTAAGTTCGACGGCTACCGCATGCTGGCGCGCATTCGCGACGGTGACGTGCGTCTGTTCACCCGTAATGGCAATGACTGGACCGACCGCCTGCCGCGTCAGGTCAAAGCCCTGCAAACCCTCAAACTCAAGGACAGCTGGCTCGACGGTGAGGTGGTCAGCCTCAATGGCGAGGGGTTGCCGGACTTCCAGGCGCTGCAAAATGCCTTCGACATCGGCCGCAGCCTGGACATCGTGTATTACCTGTTCGACGCGCCATTTCTCGACGGCCAGGATCAGCGCAGCGCACCGGTGCAAGAGCGCCGCGCTGCGCTCAAGTCCGCGCTGTCCGCGAGCCGCAGCAAACTGCTGCGGTTCTCCGAAGCCTTCGCCGCCAACCAGCGCGACATTTTCGAGAGCGCCTGCGACCTGGCGCTCGAGGGCGTGATCGGCAAGCGCGTCGGCAGCCCATATGTGTCGAGCCGCAATGCCGACTGGATCAAACTCAAATGTCGCTTGCGCCAGGAGTTCGTGATCATTGGCTACACGCGGCCTCAGGGTTCGCGCAGCGGCTTTGGCGCGCTGTTGCTGGCTGTCAATGACGATTCCGGGCTGGTCTATGCCGGGCGCGTCGGTACCGGGTTTGATCAGGCATCGTTGAAAGCCATCTATGCGCAGCTCACGCCCCTGGAACGCAAGACCTCGCCGCTGCACATACCGCTGACCAGCGCCCAGGCGCGCGGCGTGCATTGGGTGGAACCTCAGTTGGTTGGCGAGGTGAATTTCGCCGAGTGGACCCGCGAAGGCGTGGTGCGCCAGGCATCATTTGTTGCGTTGCGCACCGACAAGCCGGTGGCGCAGATCATTCACGAGTTGCCGCGCAAGGCCACATCCGTCACCAAGGCGGCCCCGAAGGCAAAAAAGGTCAGCAGCGGCGTGAACATCACGCACCCTGACCGGGTGATCGACAAGCAGAGTGGTACGCAAAAACAGCAATTGGCCGACTTCTATCAAGGCATCAGCGCATGGATTCTGCCGTTTCTGCAGCACCGACCGGTGTCGCTGCTGCGCGCGCCCGAAGGGATAGAGGGCGAGCAGTTCTTCCAGAAGCATTCCGAGCGCCTGGCCATTCCAAACATCAAACAGCTGGACCCGGCACTGGACCCCGGTCATGCGCGCCTGCTGGAGATCGACACCACCGACGCCCTGATCGGCGCCGTGCAGATGGGCACCGTCGAGTTGCACACCTGGGGCGCGACTGTCGACAAAATCGAAACCCCTGACCTGTTTGTGCTCGACCTTGACCCGGACCCGGCGCTGCCGTGGAAAGCCATGCTGGAGGCGGCGCAACTCACGTTGTCGGTTCTGGATGAGATTGGGCTGCAAGCGTTTGTCAAAACCAGCGGCGGTAAAGGCTTGCACCTGGTGGTGCCGCTGGTGCGCCGGGATGGTTGGGACAGCGTCAAAGCCTTTGCCAAGGCCATCGCGCAGTTCATGTCCGCGCAGTTGCCAGAACGGTTTACCGCGACGTCAGGGCCGAAAAACCGCATCGGCAAGATCTTTATCGACTACCTGCGCAATGCGCGCGGCGCAAGTACGGTGGCCGCCTATTCGGTGCGCGCACGGCCCGGCCTGCCGGTATCGGTACCGGTGAGTCGAGAGGAGTTGAACGGTTTGCGCGGCGCCCAGCAGTGGACGGTGGCAAACCTGCATGAACGGTTGGATAAACTCAAAGCCGACCCGTGGGCCGGCTACGCCAATCGGCAGAAGATCACCAAGAAGATGTGGGACAAACTGGGCGCGAAACCACCCGCGTGATGCGCGCCTGTGTGGGTGTCAGATAAGGATAAAGATCAGCGCCAAACCCGCGAAGATCGCCCACTTTTCCAAGTAGTAGCGCGCGCGATTGCGCTTTTTCAGCTCTTTACCGCGCAGGCGGATCTTGTACAGGCGGGTGAACGCGCGGTTCAGGCCGCCGGTCTTGTCGCCTTCATCATTGGGTGAACCGGCGGCTGCCATCACGTTACGGCTGAACCAGCGGTTGAACGCCGCTGCCCAGCGGTATTTCATTGGCCGCTCAATGTCGCAGAACAAGATGATGCGGTTCTGCTGCGTGGTGTTTTCCGCGTAATGAATGTAGGTCTCATCAAACATCACCGGCTCGCCGTCGCGCCAGTAATAGCTCTCGCCGTCCACATTGATGTAGCAGCCAGGATCGTTGGGCGTGTCCAGGCCCAAGTGATAGCGGTAGGAGCCAGCGTACGGGTCGCGGTGGCGCACCAGCTTGGAGCCTGGTGGCAGCTCGGCGAACATTGCCGCCTTGATCGAGCCAATGCTCTGCACCAGCTCGGTGGTGCGCGGGCACAGCTTCATCGCCGACGGATGGCTGTCGCCGTACCACTTGAGGTAGAAACGCTTCCAGCCCGACTTGAAGAACGAGTTGAAACCCACATCGTTGTACTGCTCGGAACGCTTGATCTCGCCCATGCGCATCAGGTTCTGGCCTTCCTGGCGGATTTCTTGCCAATGCTCTTGCAACGGGCTCAGGTCGGGAAAATCGCCGGGCGACAAAAAGGGACGGCTTGGCTGCTTGGAAAACAGGTAAAGGAAGCAGTTGATCGGCGCAAGGAACGTCGAGTGATCGCTAAGCTGGCGGCCCAGCTTGTGTCGCACCCGGCCACGCAGGTGAACATACGCAATGGAGGCAACGTAGAGAGCAACAATGATGAGTTTCAAGGGATTCGTCACACGTCAGAAGAGAACAGGCTGCTCCTGCGTGCCCACAACGGCCGAGGATTTATAAGCAGCACCTGAAATCACGATTACACATAGGCGACTGGACGGGTTGGTTACAATCCGGGCCAAGGCCATTGGCCGTTATTTAGCCACAGTTTGTAACCAAAGGTTAACTAAGAATTGTGAAAAGCTGTCCACAGACCGGCTCGGAGCCATCGTGGGCCAGCATTGACGCTGGCCCATTGACAGTCGCGCTTACGGCAGCGGCTGATCGTCCGTAGGCTCACGGCGTGGGCGGCGAGCGGCCTCTTGGGTCGCGTACAGCTCAGCCTTGCGATGCGTCAGCACGAAGTGACGGATCAATGCAGCCAATACGCCCAGGAACAAGCCGACGACCAGGCTCACCGCGACAATCAGCAGCTTTTTCGGCTTGATCGAGGTCAGCGGCTCCTGAGCACGACGGTCGATGGACACCAGCTTCAGGTTGCTCATGTCGATATTGAGGCCTTTCAAGCGCGCGATTTCGGCCCGCAGCGGCTCAACGTCTTGCAGGAAGATGTCCTCATTCCCACGCTTTTGCAGGACTTCAACCTCACGGTTGGTTTCAAGCAATTGCAGTTCTTTGCCAATTTCGGCGATGCGGCTATTGGTGAAGTCATCGCTGGTGCGCTGTTGCAATGCGGTTCGCTCGGCTTCCAGCGCCTCGGTGCCGAGGAAATACAAAGGAATCTTCTGGTTGCTGATCTCGGTGCGTACCACCTGGTTGGAACCGGCCCGTGTGGTGTCGGCCATGGACGACGGCGTCGTAGGCTTTTTGATGCCCATGGATTTGGCAATCGAGATCGCTTCGGCCAGTTCTGCCAAGCGGTCGGTGCGCTCCATTTTCATCTGCAGGCGCAGCCCGCTGAGTTCATCCTGCAAGCGGGCGCGCTTGACCCGGTCAGCTTCAAGCAGCGTGGCGATCTTCGATTCCTTCTCGGTATCGTAGTTGGCGCGGGCCGCGTCAATCTTGCCTCTGAGCTCGGTCAAACGGTTATTGACGATGACCTTGAGGTCGGCGCCAACCTGCTCACGCTCCGCCGCGACGGCATAGTCGACAAATCCGTTGAGGATCGCCACGCCGTCTACGTCCGCTGGGTATTGCATCTCCAGACGCACATAACTGCTCAACGAATCGGACTTCTTCGGGTCTGGCAGAATCAGGTTGATCGAGTTGCGGTTGAAGTCTTCAAAGCTCTGCTCAAGGCTTCGCCCTGGCTTCTGAAAGGCCTTGAACAGTTCTTCGTGGCTTTTGAAAAAACCCAGGCGAGCCCCATAGGAATCCAGCTGGGCGCCGACTTTTTCCAGCGCATCGGCGGGTGGCAACTTATAAACCTCGGAGCGATTCAACGCATCCAGTTCATTGATGGCCGCCGGGCGCAGCACACTGCTGACCTCATATGTCTTGGGAGCAAGCAGTGCGTAACCCGTCCCCAGTATCCCCGCCAGAATCGTACAACCCACTATCAGTTTTTTTTGCCGCCAGATGGCTTGGAACAATTCAAACAGATCAATTTCATCTGGCGTTGCAGGTGAATTGAGCGGAGAAGTTCGATTCAAAATGAGAACACCTTAAAATGACATTAAAAAGCCACTACCCCATTCGAACTCGAACACAGGTTCAAAGACGGAGAGACCAGGGACAACGCCCTGGCACAGTGACCAACGGCACTCAGACCACATGCTAATGCGAAAAATCCGACGCAATTAGAGATTGTTTCTATTTCATGTCGATGACGACGCAGGGCCATCGTGAATGTATGTCCGAGAATGTCATAAGCGTAGTCAATAGTTCAGTGAATCTCTGTTCGCTAACGCATAAAGCCCTTTTCGGTACATTTTGGTCAGCACGCGGTTACAATTTGCCCTGTTCAATTTTCGGCACTCAGGTGCTCACCCTCAATCCAGCCCCTGCAACAAGGAATGTGCATGCACTCTTTCTCAGATCCGGACTATCAATTTCTTCAAGGCGCTTGGGAGCAGACCGCCCTCGAAGACAGTGGCGTGCTCAACCCTGCCGACGCGCATAGCGCGCCGGGGGCAATCACGACCATTGCCGGGGACACGTTCGAGGTGAAAACGACTCAGGGCGAAGTACTGCTCGCAGGCCGGTTTACGCTGGACAGCAGCACGGCGCCCAAAAGCATCACCTGGGTGGATGCCATCGGCGAAGATGCCGGCAAGCCACTGCCCGCCAGCTATCGCCTGGAGGGTAATGACTTTGTGTTTATCGCCGCCGATGCGGGCATGCCAAGGCCAACGGTATTCAGCACGGGACCCGGGCAAACCATGCGCACTTTTGTGCGCAAAGGTTGATCCGCCCCCATCCGAACTTGCGACATGGTTTTCACACGGCCTTCACTTTCCGGCCTATAGGGTGAGGCCTACCTACTCCAGTGAATCACTTGGCCCGCCTCTCCTCGCGGGCCTTTTTTTGCGCGTGGGAAAACCGCTCAGGCGCAACGCTTGGTGGCGGTCAAGGTGAAACACAGCGGCAATTGGGCCGGCTGATGCGCGTACTGCTCGTAAAGTTCTTCGCGGTTGCAATGCGGGTATTCCTGCAGGTGCTCGATCTGCAGTTGCGCGGCAATTGCGCCACTCACCATGCTTCCCAGGGTATGCACGTACCAATAGGACGTCGGACCGGCAACCTCGCCCTGCCCTTCGTAGACAATCGACTGCTGCAGCACGAACGGATCGCGCTGAAAATATGAACTCGCCGGCAGCAAAGGGTTGGCAGCCCTCGGGTCAAATACCTCCAGGAAGGGATGAGTTTCGTAGATCACCAGCGTGCCGCCGGGTTTGAGGGCACTCGCCACATGGCGCATGAACAGCGCCACATCGGGCATCCAGTTGAGTACGCCAATGGTCACCAGGGCGACGTCGAAGCGCCCCAGCAGAGGTTCGGGCAGGTGATGGATATCGGCTTCAATGAACTCGGGGTTATGCGGCGACACTTCGGCCAATTCCCGCGCTTGTTGAAGAAACGCCCGGGATTGATCGACGCCCACCACACGGCGGGCACCCAGGCCGAGCAGCGACAGGCTTTCACGCCCGTTGTTGCAGCCCAGCTGCACCACGTCTTTGCCGGCAACGCCGACGTCTTGCAGCAACGCAGTGATCGTTGGATCCAGGCACGAAAAATCCGCCTGGGCGACCGATTCCAGCAGCGTCTTCCAAGTGGCGGTGTCTTTGTGCAGCCTGGCGGAGGCGTCCCAGGCGTCCTTGTTATGAGCAATCGCCTGTTGGGCTGAGGGCATGTCCATGTGCTTCTCCAGATCGTTACTACAACGGGCTTCGGAAATTAAGCCAATTGCCTGTCAGATGAAACCCTCTGAGGCGGCGAAACTTCTATTAGAGCCCGTAGGTCACTAGCCCAATGAGTCTCCAGCCCCTGAACACTCTTAGCGAAGACAGCGCCGTGGCCAATCACTCCGACCTGCGTAATACCCTGTCCCTGGACAGCCTGAATTTCTTTCTGGCCGATGTCCGTGACGGGCTCGGGCCTTATCTGGCGATTTACTTGCTGGCGGTGCACAAATGGGAGCCCGCCAGCATCGGCGTGGTCATGACCCTGGCGGGCATTGCGGCTTTGATCACCCAGGGTCCGGCGGGTGCACTGATCGACCGGACCCGCAGCAAGCGCGCGGTGATCGCTGTGGCCGCCCTCCTTGTCACGGGCAGCTGCCTGCTGCTGCCGTTCGTCAGCGCGTTCAGCTGGGTGGCATTGACTCAGGCGGCCAGTGCCGTAGCCGCCTCCGTGTTCGCGCCGGCGATTTCGGCGATTTCCTTGGGCATTACCGGGCCGCGTGCCTTTACCCGCCGCACCGGGCGCAATGAAACCTTCAACCACGCCGGCAATGCCGTGGCGGCCCTGCTGGCGGGCGGTCTGGCGTATCGGTTCGGCCCGGTGGTGGTGTTTTACTTGATGGCCTTTATGGCCGTGGCCAGTGTCGTGGCGGTCAGCTGTGTCTCGGCGTCGGCGATTGACCACGAAGTCGCCCGGGGCTTTGATCCCGCGCACCGCAGCGATCATGAACAACCTTCCGGCGTGAAGGTGCTGCTAAGCAATCGCCCGCTGCTGCTGTTTGCCATCTGCTGCGCGCTGTTTCACCTGGCGAATGCCGCGATGCTGCCGCTGGTCAGCCAGAAGCTGTCGCAGATCAACCTGCAAATGGCCACGCCGCTGACTTCGGCCTGCATCGTCGCCGCGCAGTTGGTCATGGTGCCGATGGCCTGGCTGGTGGGCATAAAAGCTGACGTGTGGGGGCGTAAACCGTTGTTGCTGGCCGGTTTCCTGATTTTGCCGCTGCGTGGCGTGCTGTATACCCTGTCCAGCGACCCGTACTGGCTGGTGGCCGTGCAGATGCTCGACGGCATCGGCGCAGGCATTTTCGGCGCGCTGTTCCCGGTGATCGTCAAGGACCTGACCCAGGGCACGGGTCGTTTCAACGTCAGCCTTGGCGCGCTGTCCACCGTGTTTGGCCTGGGCGCGGCGCTGAGCAGCAGCCTGGCCGGTTTCGTGGTGCAACAGGCCGGTTACAACGCGGCCTTCCTGACGCTGGCGGGGGTTGCGGCGGCAGCGCTGGCATTGTTATGGCTGGCGATGCCGGAGACATTGGCGAAACCATCGCTCGCGCGCATTACAACTGTCGCCTGACATATGCGACAATGCGCGCCAAATTCCAACACACATCCAAAATTTTCTGCTCAGCGACCGGGTTTCGCGCCTTGATGTCGCTGTTGACGCATGCCTGAAGGCTCCTGCCGCCACGCTCGCACCCCATTGATAGGTAAAGTAATTGATCTCCACAGCTAACATCACCATGCAGTATAAAATGCATTGCGGTGATTACTGAGGATCAGTGTTTGCTGGGCCAAGTTGTCATGACTAATCACCCGTACCGCATAAAAATGCACCCGTTGGTTCCAGAAATGGTCCCAGCGGGGAAATTCCAGCTCATGCCGGAACTGCATAACCCCGTACCCCGCCTCCTACCGCGAGGTTGCAAGCCACGAAGACACCTAAGACGCACCATGAAGCCACAAAAGCACCGGTCGGTGTTAACGGCTTTTTTAGGGTGCATTACCCCCAAAATATCTGCCTTACATCCGCCTGGCTGCTCCGACTGAAAGGAGTTACCGAGTTACTGGCACTGCAATATGTCGACGCGCCCCGTCAGGAACCGGAGAAAGTTTTCAGCATCCGAACGACTCAGGAACATTAAGGTGAAGGCGCCCAGCGTCAACAAGCAGCCAGGGGGGGACTCTATATCCTCGAAAACAATATTCACAGATATCCTCCAGCCGAGGCTTAATTATGTAGTTGTACGGAGTAGTGGAACGACGCGTTCCCCATTCTGAAACACTCTGTCCTTGCCATCATGCTTAGCTTTATACATGTTGCTATCCGCGCATTTAAGCACTGCTGACATATCTGAATTTGCCGAAAATTGTGCTATCCCCGCGCTGCAAGTGTACTGATGCGGATGCAAGACACTGCCGCGTATGTTCGCTAATAGCTTCATTGCGTATTCATGCGCAACTACATCATTATCTCCCAGCAATAACACACCAAATTCCTCTCCACCAATTCTTCCAACACTGTGGCTGCCTGGGGTGAGCTTCAGGCAGGCCGCCATAGAGCATAAAATCTTATCACCAACATCGTGACCATATTGATCGTTCTTCTGTTTGAAGTTATCAATATCCAACATAATAAAATAACCGCTACACCCTTCTGTCAATGCACGTTGAAAGGTATCCATAAAGGCGCGCCGGTTGAGTATGCAGGTGAGAAAATCCGTCTCCGCTAATGTTCTAAACTCACTTTCCCTCATCAAAATTGAGCGCATGCTTCTCAAGTAGGTAAAACTAAGTATAAAGCCGATAGATATCGATGCAATGCTGAAAACGCCGAGGTACGCCCTGAGCCCAGTATATATACTGAGATCAAGTGAGGGCCACATTACTGCCCAGACGAGCGCAGCAGATAACAAATAGTCCTGCACAGCGATAAATAAAATTGCGCTACTCAATACGATAATCACAGCAAGCGGAAGTGTGAATACGCGCAATTCTATATGTGTCCCAACCACATTTCCAAAACCTAAAGACAATAATAAAACATATACACCACCGAGAACCCTCCATATGCTAAAGGATGCAGTTTTACGATGAATATGCCACACCAAAAAAAGAAAAATTGTGATGGTAATATTTGACAGATCAAGCGCAGTTTTAGGATCTATCGACAAAACAACCATCCAAGCAACCAACCCTGCCAGTTCAATCTTGGTTACCGCCGGTGATAATAAGGTTCGCAACCTCGATCGGATCTTGAAAATCGCCGGCATCCTAAACTCCGCTTTCGAACCTATCTAGATATTTCAAAGTCAAGGCGAGAGTTCATCCATGACGCAGATTTTTTCCTACTACTTTCGATCATATCAATCTAAAGAACACTTTTAACAATTGCGGCTATTGCAGTCAATACATTGTAAACGTACCATTGCGCAGTAACTGTGCAGTTCAATTCAGGTTGTTGGTAACCCTACCAATTGCCTTAACGACCTGCTCAGCGCCAAGCTGGATAGCAGCCATCGATATGCCTGCCTGCTCAGATAATTCCAGCAAAACGTCGGCTTGGTCTCGACTACGTTGAACGCGTAACGCAGCTTGACCAGCCAATTCACGATTTTGCAGGACCACCCCTGTGATCTCTTGCGTTGCCAGACTGGTGCGGCCCGCGAGTTTGCGCACTTCATCCGCCACTACCGCAAAACCTCGTCCGTGCACACCTGCTCGCGCGGCTTCTATAGCGGCGTTAAGCGCTAAAAGATTGGTCTGGGTAGCGATGGCTCCAATGGTGTCAACTATGGAGCCGATCAATTGTGATTGCGACTCAAGGGCGGCCATGCTGTCGGTTACTGAGGCCATCTGTTGTGCAATAGCTTGCGTACCGAGAATCGAATCGGCGACAAGATTGATGCCTGTTTTAGCTTTTACATCAGTATCCAACGACACGTCGTAAGCTATAGTGGCTGCGTGCTTTACTCCTTCGGCTTTCTCAACTTGCTCGGTCACTACGCTAGCAAATTTGGCTATCTTATAAATCCGCCCGGAGACATCTTTGATTGGATTGTAGGTAGCCTCCAGCCACACCACTTTTCCGCTTTTATCAACCCGACAAAAACGCCCAGCGTGGAACACGCCTCGGTTTAGTGCCTGCCAGAAGTCAGAGTATTGCGGAGAAGCAACGTCCTCCTCCAAACAGAAAATACGGTGATGCTTACCCTGTAGCTCCGCGACACTATACCCCAGAGCTTGTACGAAGGACTCGTTGGCGTATAAGACTTCACCTGATAAATTGAAATGAATTATAGCCATTGACCGATTCAGCGCACTAAACATCTCAATGGATTCCTGTTCGTTCCGCGTTAGGGCTGGTGCAAAAACGCCGTAACCTTGGAAAGTTTGGTTTGCCGCTTTGACCCAACCGATACTAAGTGCAGCGACGCCGCCATCAGCGGCGCGATAGAGTTGCTGTTCGATGGTGCATAGGCTTGGCGCAAAATTCCTATGCGGCTCACATTTAATCTCGCTCACTAACATGCCCGATAGCTCTCCCAACGGATATCCGAGCGCCTCTGCAAATCGCTTATTAGTCGAGATAATCCGCCCCGCCCCATCGACATGCACTGAAAGGAATAACGATTCGATATTAGCGAGCGTACCGCACAACTCCTCCAATTCCCCTTGACAGTCAAGAAGAGCACTCTTAATTCGATGATTAAACATACTGATACCCGGTAAGAGCAAGCAAAAAAGGAGCAGGTCCACATATAAAAATCTTTTGAAAGACTACCAACACGCATTGCACAATTATAACCACCCTAAATGTTGCGTAAATCGACAGCCACCCTACCGCTGTCGTAGTCCACAACACCCAGCTCCACACTTACTCGCGAAATTGAAAAATATATTGACATAGCCCGCCTCATAAGCTCGACAAATGCCGGACTTAATTTAACTGTACGCTTATTGCATTTAAAGTAGCCCTGTTGTTCTCCTTCTCTGATCATGCGCTGCACGTGAGTTTTCGAAACGCCCAAGCGCGAAGAAATTTGAACATAGGACGAGACGTTGTAACCCGTCTCCAGCGAACCATTCCGCAGCGCATCTGCATAAAGCGCAAGCATCGGCAGGTGACCGCCGTCCCTATTGAGCATCCATTTTGCTTCAGGCAGGATCTTATCCAGCAACAAATCTGATTCGAGGATTTTGGCAAATCCACGAGCAAAAACTTTTAATAAATCCGGCGACATTTCTAATCTCGGCGACGAACCAACGTACGGAAAAATCATCTGCGCAGGCAGTAAACACGACTTGATCAACTGTGCGGCTTCTCGCAAGGTTTTATCGGTTGGTTGGAAACTACGCTGACGTCCATCTTGGACGTCTACCTTAACTTCCATATAGCCACTTAAAACTAAAAAAGAAAAATAAGTATCCAGACTATTGCGAGACATATAACCTCGCCCTTGGCAAAAATCTTTAACTTTGGATAGCGGAAGCTTATCATCCTTATAGCTAAAACTAAGCAAAGAAAGGGCCACCATAAACCTGTCATACTTCAAAAGGTTTTTATAGAAAAAAGGTTTTTCTCGATAGCTTTCCATTATCAAATCAAAATGCAGAAGAACAGCTTCATCTATATCGGCTCGTATCATTTCGGAACTGGTCTCTTTCAAACAATCAAGCAGATCAGCTATGTTCATCTACGCTGTGCAACCTCTTTATACAATTAGGCAACTACGACTCGCAATTGTCTTAGTATATACGTATTCCAGAAATCAGCTTATTCACCCCAAAAATGTTTTTATAGCCTTGCATCGCCCCAGGCTGTTTCGGATGAGCACACGTCAGCTCGACTCGTATGGTGAAGTGCTGTCTACCGGAGAGCTATAATCGCCCAAAGGCGCTGGACCTCGTGATCAGGGCGCTCGTTGAGCGTTTTTCAACATAGCATTATCAAAAAAGTGACATAAGCTCGCGGAGTACATCGGTTGCGATACCTTGCCCGCTCCATGGGTGTATCCAACCCATACGTAATCATACAAAACGACGAAACTCAGTTCGATCGGCTCTACCGGTTGCAAGGCCTACCTGCACCAAGTCATTTCCTTAAGCCCAATTGTTACAGAGTAACGTGTAGGTCGAATGCTGTCTTTTGCGGCAGGTTGATTGACTACATTGCCGCGCTGAAGGTTGCTAATCTCGCTTCTCGGCCGGTAGTAGGCATTCAAAATTTTGGATCGGCCTTCCAATTTCGTAATTCTACGCTGCGCACTCTCAGGGGAACACCGATGCCGAATTCAGATCTAATAACTTCTCTGCTTTCGAAGCACTACGAAAATCAATTAGCGCTCGAAGCTTCTATCATGGAGCTCTCGAACTGGGTGGAGCAGCGCGGCTCCGCCGAAGTCGCTGAAAACGTACGCGGCGCCCTATACACCCTCGACCACAACCAGAAATTTATAAAGATGACTTTAGCCGTCCTTATGACCCCGGAATGAACGCCTCTCGTCGCCCGAAATCGCGTCGTGCTCAGATCCAGACAACTGTATGAGCATACAGGTATCGGATTGATTCACCATGCACCCTATCGACGAAGACACCTCAACGTGACTCGGCTGCCCTACGCCGCCTGGAAATGTACAAGCATCAGTGCGCCCTGCTCGAGGACGAGCTGAAGGAAACCTTAAAGCGGTTAAGCGGCGCTCGCCGGAATATTGCTGGGCTGGTTCAGATGAGCGACGGACTTGCCACGCGTTTAGCTGAAGCACTGGCATGGCTCAACGTTGCTCGCATCGAAATTGATGATCTCAAAGAACGATGCTCAGAGCCCTCTATCCTCGGCATCAAGCTGGTCACCGAACAGCGCGACTATTTGCTGAGGGAGAATCAGCGTTTGCTGGCCGAACTGAGGGCGCCTCAAGAGCGGCCGGTTCGGGACACTACTTCGAAAGCACTTTGAGGCGCTCCTCAGTTGCGTTGTCGAAGATGAAGTGGAGCTGTTCAATGGTTTCGTCTGCCACCGAGCGCGCCGACTCCAAGCCCGATACGAACCCGTCGGCCCTAGCACCTGCTTTGGCCGCCACAATCAGTGAGCCCGCCCTTGCAATTTGTGCCAACAGCTTATCTGCGTGTCGTTCGATCCTAGCGCTCAGAATTACACCATCCATATCAAATCCTTTGAGAAATACCTAGCATCAGGCGTGTCACCCCAACTCGTCTGCATACGTGGCCTGCGCTTCCTCTACCAGCTCACGCCACTCGCCGCTGTCGATAAGGCCCTTCTCTTGCAGATCATCTGCGAGGGAGAGCCGCGCTTCATAGCGATCCTCTGGAGTGGCTGATATGAAATCAGGATCAGTGCGCAAAGCGAACCACGCCTTTATCGCGTTTATTTACTCTATGTTAATCGTCATGACGAATACTCAAGGCCAGTGTCTACAGTGTAGAGATTGACCAGCGCCCAGCTGCTCAGCAGATCCGACAAGCGGAGAGCATCATGTGCGGGAGACTTGTTCAGTACCGGGGGGCGGGGGAGGCACGGCTTTGTGGCAGGGTTGAACATGCCTAATGCTTTGGTGAACTCTGTCGGTGATTTGCCCCTCGAGCGCTACAACGTAGCACCGACAACCCAAGTCGCCCTGCACCACCTGCAGGGCCATCTGCTGCACGCCGACATGGTGCGCTGGGGATGGCGGCCACACTGGGCCAGGGAAAGGGCCGCACCGATCAATGCGCACATCGAGAAAGTAGCCCATGGATGGTTCTTTCGTGCGATCTGTCCGCATCGGGCAATCACACCCATTGATAGCGGCTGCGCTTGTCGCGATTGCCGACTGCACAGACGCTCCCACCACGCCCGTCGGCGCTTTCCGTCTGATCAGGGACAGCGCTGGCGGCCCAATTCGACCACGCCACACGCACCCAGAATGGATCGCCGAACGGATGGGAAAATCAACCGGCAACATGCTCCTCTAGCATCATGTGGAATGGATTAACGAGGATGGGCCGGACGCGGTGGGCGTGCTACAGCTGGCACTAAAGCTTCCGCCGAAGCCAGTTTTACACTTGACGCCTTAAAGCCCTATGACTGGCGTAAAGGACCACTGCAATGCGGCTTGATAAGGTGCGCAATGGTTCTCGTGTCGAGCGCATCGGCACAAGCCGCGCCCAGGTATCGCCCAGACGAATCGAAAGCGTCCGCTTACTATCTTTGCCAGCAGTGCTGCCAACCACCACCTCACGTATCACGTGTTCACCGACTAAAACTTTAGCGTGTCGAGTTGAAGCCTCCTCAATCAAATGGTCAGCTCCCGGCGCCGCGCCGCAGCTGCGTCCTCGACCGCAATAAACAGCGCCTCGATGGTCGCCGTGGTCAGCGCATGGGCTGCATCCACCCCTTCGACAAAACCTTTAGCGCGCGTCAGTGCCAGCTCCAGGGCGTGCAAATCCCCGGCACGCGCCTGGCGTGACAGGTGGTTTTGCATCTTGGTGCGCAGCCCAGCCGGTAGGCTTATCGTGTCTAACTGCTGGCTGACGTTCATCCCGCCACTCCATACACTTCGGCTAATATTGTGGCCAATTGGCGCAACGGGTACTGAGCTTGAATCAGCTCGCAGCCTGCGCAGTGTCGCACCGGGTCATCAGCATTACTCGGCCATTGCGGGGCCAGGCATAAATGGCAGCGTACCGCTTCTTCGCTCATGATCCATCGCTCATTCCACAGGCCTAAAGCAAAATCAGTACACACGTCGGGCGACAGCGGGCTAGAAGCAGGACACTGAACCTTTATGTATTCATCCATGCGGATTCGAACCCTTTAATGAGACGGTGCTGGAATTCCCGCCCCTGCTCTGGGGATAAGACCTCGCCGGCGATCAAGCCGTCCAAAAAGCCGATCAACTGGTCATACAGACTGGGCGGCGCCCGCTCAGTCAAGGACTGGATACGGAACGCCTCTACGTGGTGACGCACTCTAAATAAGATGTACTCGGGGTCTGCCAGGGTCATGAGGTCGTTGAAAAATTGCTGGACGTTATCGATGGCCAGTGGATGAGTGAGCGGCGCGTACATAATTATTGGTGCCTTTGTAGATGGGCTGCACGTTGAAGCAGTTATGCGGAACTGGTAACGCAGTCTAGGGCTGCCTGGCTGCCGGTGCCAATTAAAAACGTCCCCGTCAAGTCAATACGCCCGGGCCCTTTTTATAAGCGGATTATTGGTCACGCCTAACTGGGAGAATGCCATTCATGGAGAATCCTCCGACACAGCCCTCAGAATATTTGCCAATTCCCGCAACGGATATTGCATATTGCCAATTTCACAACCATCAGAATGGACCATCGGAATTTGAGCATTGCTGGGCAATTGCGAGGCAAGGCAGTAGCTGCACCGCACGGCTTCGTCACTCATAAGCCACTTATCATTCCATAGTCCGAGCGCAAAATCGGCCGTAGCTGTGTCGGCCACTGTCGGCGGTAAATCTCGATTTAGGGTCATACTCCACCTCGCCATGCGCTGGACAGCGTTGCCACTCTCACTCGGGCAACCAGATTCCTTGGGGAAGACTTTGTTATCGTTAAGCCACGTAAAGACCTGGGCACATGCTCGGACGCTTTCTGGATCAAGTCCCCACACATCGGCAACGGCGGAGCGAACATGTCTTCCCGCGTTCCACAAGGTGAACAGAAAACTGGCTACCGTACGGCCCTGCCTGGTGTCCTTCTGAGCGGTTAACAGCAGATGCTCAAGTGCTTTCTGAGTTTCGGAATCGAAAGTAAGTGACACGGCGTAATTTCCTTTTACGTGATCGATGGACTTACGTAGAGCTACTGCGGGTGTAGCGGGTACCTTGCCTGAGGCCGACTTTCCATTCAGCTATCAAGGCTCTACCTTTAACATAGATGATTTCAGCGACTAACGCGATAGGCCTAGGCGATGAGTAGAGCCCACGGCGCTTTTGCTTGTCCGCCAGAAGATAACACAGGTTAACTCGCTGATGGCCACACCATAAACACCGACTTGGAATGCCGCAGCGTGGCTGGTGATAGTATCGGTGGCGTGGATTGTGTGGGCCAAAGCCGACGCTGAGGGGCGCCAACCGATGCTGCTGGCGATTGACGCATGCACTGATAGGGCCTGACAGGAGATGCACACTCGTTGACAGGTGAAGTAAAAAATTCCTACAACTACCAGTCCATGCAATATAACTTGGATACCAGAGATTAAGGTTGACTAGTATTAGTGGGTCAAGGCGTCATAAGCAGTCACCATATTCTGAAATAGCACCCTTTACTACACTGGAAGGTCCTACCTCGCCGTCAGTTGATGCCCTCGCAGATTTCCACCATTCACTTTTCGCGATCCATCCGCCCTTAAATTGGCGTTTTGAGAGCTCTATCGACTCCAAGCGCGCTAAGATGCAACCATAACGGGTCCTTCGATAGAAATTTTTGATTGATCCGTCAGAGATTTAGGTCGATAGATAAATAATACTGGCAGCGTCGCTGGTTTTTTCCTTATGGAGTCACCATGAATCTACGTTCCATTAATATCGCTCCCAGATCCGCTCTCTGCTTCGGCCTAATCACTATGCTTGTAATTGCACTTGGAGCCTTTTCGTACGTACAGCTCGGAAAATTGAGAGGAACAGAGCAGGACATTGAAAATAATTGGCTCGCAAGTATACAGACTGCTGACGATATACAGATTGCACTTTTGAGCGCCCGTTTAGAGAGCATTCGCTTACTAGCCACTTCGAGCTTAGAAGAAAAAGCGACAGCTTCAGAGCATCTCCAGGAAGCGCAGAACATACTTAATAAGCAAACCGAATATTATCGAAACAACTTAATATCCGATGAAGACGAACGAGCGAAATTTAATGAAGCCGCTGCGACGATGGAGAGATATATAGACGGGCTCAAAACCATACTCGAACTAGATGGCACGCAGCATGAGAAAGCCGTTCAATTTGCAAATACTGAACAGCGTGATCGCGCCAACGACTACCAGGCTAAGCTTACAGCATTGAGAGATCACAACGTCAAAGGAGCAGCTACAGCAGGGACTACAGCGACGGCTGTATACTCAAATAGCATTACAATTGTCGACTCGGTAATTGGTGCATCATTAGTTCTTACCATATTTCTTGCAATTGCACTTACTCGAAGCATAGTTCGCCCTATGAACTCCTCTGTAAAGATGGCTGAAGAGATAGCAGCAGGCGACCTTAGGCTTGCTCTGGAGGTAAGCGGAAATGATGAGTCCGCAAGGTTAATGCGAGCGCTCAATACAATGCAAGGCAACTTGCGTGATACCATCAGCGAGATATCTGAGGCTGCCATGCAGCTTAGCACTGCCGCAGTTGAGATGAGCTCGATAACAGAAGGCGCCAGCTTCACCCTTCAGCAGCAAAATAGTGAAATCGAACAGGCTGCAACTGCGGTGACCGAGATGAGTGCCGCGGTTGATGAGGTTGCTCGCAACGCTATTTCCACATCAGAATCAGCTCGTGAATCCAATAAAGCTGCAGCGGTAGGAAACAATAAAGTTGGTGAAACACTCAAAGCAATGCGCAGCTTAACGGACAGGATTGAGATTACGTCCGAACAAGTACAACTGCTAGCTGGACAAACGCAAGAAATAAGTACAGTTTTAAGTGTAATTCGGGCAATCGCGGAGCAAACTAATCTCCTAGCGCTAAACGCTGCTATTGAAGCGGCTAGAGCAGGTGAACAAGGAAGAGGCTTCGCAGTAGTTGCGGATGAAGTTAGAGCTCTTGCTCATCGAACCCAAACTGCAACTCAAGAAATCGAACAAATGATTTCAAGCATTCAGGCAGGTAGTGCGCAAGCTGTAGAATCGATGATTAGTAGCACCCATGAGGCGCATAGCACTAGGCAAACGGCTGATGAGGCTGGTCAGTCGCTCAAGGCTATTACATCAGCTGTTCAGCTGATCGATGATCGGAATCAGCAGATAGCGACTGCATCAGAGGAGCAGGCTCATGTAGCAAGAGAGGTAGATAGAGCCCTCGTAAGTATTCGAGAACTCAGCGTTCAAAGTAGCGAAGGAACCCATCAGACTCTTCTAGCAAGTAACGAGCTTTCGAGACTTGCAATATCACTTAATCAGATGGTCGGTCGTTTCAGAATTTAAATACCAAACCTGCCGTCAGCCCTGCCATTTAATTAATCAGCTATCGCCCTGAGATATGCCTGACACGCGCGCAGCGCTATCAATCCGTTATCTCCATCGTCGGTGATGGCGATAATTCGCTGCGCATGCGCTGGGTCAAGTTGGGCTCGACGGGCTGCATGAACCACGCTGACGGTGCCGGCGGCGGCATGCACGTTGCAGCCATTGGCGGGATCGTCGGCAAGGAGGACTGACAGCCGCACATCAGCAGTGGCAAGGCGGTCGCGCAGAAGAGCCTGGTTGCGTTGAGCATCGGATAGTTCTCGAGTGTGTAGTTGGTCCTGGGCCGCGAGCTCTTTCTCGATGGCCAAGCGTTTGTCCTGTTCGGTGCGGGCCTGGGCCGCTGCGGCATTGCTGATCGCGGCCAAATCATCCTTGTGCAGGCCGGCCTGCTCGGAGAGCTTCTCTCCCATGCGCCAGTTCTGCACCTGCCAGGTCACGCCCGCGGCGACGGCCATCAGCACCAGGATCAGCAGCACCAAACTCGCCAGTTTCTGCACCGGCGTCATGCCAGCACCCGCCGCACGCCTTCCGCCAACACAGCATCGGGATATGCATACCCGGCGTTTTCATGGTGGATGATCGCCTTGACGAATCCGGACATCACCGACGGCTGCGAAAGGTCCACCTCGGCGCCAGGGCGGGTGCCGGTGTTCGCCTCGACGGCACGCACGTAGGCTGCGGTGTCGTTCTCTACAGCCGGCGCCCAGCGACTGATGATCGCATTGACCGTCTTCAGTCCATGCTTTCGCTGGTAGGTGAGCAGCACCTTGCCCAAGGCTCGGATACCGTTCTCAGGCGTATCGAAGCGGGCGAACCGCTTCTCAACCGAGGGATCGGGCTTGAACTGGCCTTGCCACTGGTTGGCTGGGTTGTAGTCGATGTTGCCGGGGTTGCGGTTGCGAACGCCGCGGGTTTCAATGATCGGCATAGCTTTTCTCCAGGCGAAAAAAAACCGCTCATGGCGGTATCGGTATGCTTGATTGCGTCAGGTGCTCTCCGACCCTGCCGCTTTAACAGACGAACTTTGCGCCTGTATCATTGCGAGCAATGAGCGCTCAGCTACGCTCAATTTTTTCTAAGGATTTTCAAGCCATGGGTATTACCTCGTTTTTGTATGGATTGATCCGATTCCAGTCGGTGTTTAAGGGATTAGACCTCGAGACGGAAAATTTCCATCGCGAAGAATTCGAGGCGCACATCTATAAAAATGTCAGACCCCTCCCTAGCCTGAAACGTGAACTGGACGGCAGCTACGCAGACAAATCCGTGCAAGCCTCATGGCTCAACTGGTTGGATGCTGCGAATCAGATGGACAGCATGATTTAGATCACTTGGCCGGCCCGGTCCATCGGGTCTCAGTGATGGTCATAGCTTTTCTCCAGGCGAAAAAAACCCGCTCAAGGCGGTATCGGTGTGCTTCTTTGTGGTGACCTCTGCTTAAGCCTGTGCAGCCTTCAACGCGGCGAGCTCTGCGCGCAATTCTTTGACGGCTCCCATCAAGTCCGTGATCAGCGCCATCGGTTCGAGTTGCTGAACGCGGGGTTGGCCATCGTCGCCAAGCCCATCTTTTTCGCCGGTAACGGCAAGCGGGTTGACCGCCTGTGCCTCGTGCGCGATCAGCCCTTGGTAAACGACGTCATCTCCTTTGAACACATCACCGAAATTTTTACGCTGGTAGGTGACGATCCGGTAAGCATCTACACGGTCCAGGTAGGATGTCTTCGGCGCGTCCTTGATGTATTTCTTGAAGCGGTAGTCAGAGCCAAACAATGTCATGGTGCCCACGTACGTTGCGCCGATGTACACGTCAACGTTTGAGCCAGTCCAGTTGATGTTATAAGAGTTCGCCGTGTAAGCCCCGCTTACGCCAGTGCGGCAACGAATTCCACGAACCGGAAGCTCTACCGAGACCTCGTTCGATACAGCCAATGTACCTACTGCCACACCCGATGCGGATACGGTGGTGACTTTCAAGATCCCATCATATGAATAGGTCATGGCTGGGCCACCGGCGGTATTGCCAGCATTTACCGAGCGCCAAGAGAAACCACCGTCACCATTACCTTTGTTTACGATGAAGTGCCCCTCCCCCAGCCCGGCAGCATTCCAGCCCATATACAAACCCTGGATGTTGTACCGGCCTGATGCCTCCCGGACGCCTACCTCAGCGAATATAGCGCGGCCATCAGTCACGCCAGTGCCACCCTTAGCAATTGGTAAGGCGGACGGGAGAGTTCCAGTCGCTCCGCCGAGGGCGGCATAGAGCTCCGTAGACATGACGTTCATTTTAGCGGCGGCGCTCCGGGTGGTATCACCACCGGCGCCTGTAGGCGCTGTACCTAAGTTGATTTCCTGTCTTGCCATAACAAACTCCAAGTAACATATTCATCGTTAATCAAGAAAAGGGTTTTGCGAAAACCATCGGTAGATATTGCGCTGACGGTAAATCAACACCTACCGCTTGTAAAAGCATTCTATTGTTTGGGAAATCCCAATAAGCATACATATTACCTTGTCTAGATACCAAACCCGGCATGTCAAAGGCAATATTATTGATCAATATATAATCACCGTTGGATAATGGAAATCCACCAGTAGGCGTCCACATTAAATTGGTTAAACCTTGTGAAGTTTGAGTTGCCCCTAGATATGTCCAGTTGTTCACGGTCCCTGTGAATTGGGCACAAGGTGTTCCATTATCAAAGATAAGGGTGTTATTAGCATCCCATAAGCGCAAACCATATGTGGCAGTTGGTGTTGACCTAAATACAGCAGAAAACCACTTACCTGTCGCACCAACAAGCGATGTTGAAAAAGATACAGCGGTCCAATTACCCGGTGTTCCAATCACTTGACAGTAGTATAGATTGCAAGCAGTATTTGACCTTACAAATACCAGCGGTGGCTCTATAGTTGTAACCGCTGTCTTGAAAAAGATTGGCGTATTCTGACTGCTATTTGTTGTCCATGTTCCAGACTCTACAATTACAAGTCTGGAAAATTCAGAGTCCAGAGTCACAACATCCTTGTTGTTTACAAAAGTTAGACCGAATGACATTATTTATACCTCATAACTAGAAGTCTTTGAGGTATTGTTCCAATAGGTGAACCAGCAGCGCCTCCCGGCGCACCAAAGTAAACCCTTACATAACCCGGCGGACCCGGATAAATAATAGGTGTATATGTAATAGGTGTGCGTTGACCACTAACTTCATATGGTGCTATAGGAACACAAACAGCGGAATACGTAGTAGGATTAACATCTGGATATCCGGGAACTGACAAATCAATAAATCTACCTCCACCTGGGGAAGTCTGAACAATTTGTGAATATACAATCCTTACTGTAAATGAATTCTCATCCAGCTGCATGGCGCCATTGGCGCCCCAAATTCTCATGCCAACACTCATTCGCTTAGATCCCCAATTTGGACCCGCTTGACGCCTTCATTGTCCCAAAACCGTAATGATCTATTTGTCATCATTGATCTTCCCTGTCCTGGAACAACCCCATTGATTTCAAACGTGCCATCAAAGAACAGCTTCCAACCAGCCTTACCTGGGTCGTAGTTATTGGACTGGATGTAGTTGCCGATCTTGGCGTTGGTGATCGTCCCGTCCTGGATGAAAGCCGACTTAATGAACGTCTGCCCACCCTGTACCGCAAAGGGCACGATGCCGGCTTGCCCGATGGCGAACCGGTCGGCGTCGATGATGAACTGCGACTGCAGGCCGCCTGGCCCGTTCTCCAGGCCCAGCCCAATCCCGGCGTACTTGTAGACGCCCGTGGCGGTTTCGTACTGCAGCCGCACAGTCCAGTTAAGTGTCAGCTTCTTGTTCACGTCCTGGATAGCCGTCGCGTTCGTCTGGATAGCTGCGGTGTTACCGTCGAGGGTCGTTTTCACAGTTTCGATGCTGGACGCGAGCACGCCCTCGCCGCTGATCCTTGCGGTTTGCTCGGCGGCGACTGCCGCGGCGGTCGCCGCCACCTTCACCTCGACGGCCTCGGTCTTCTGCCCCTGGACAAGATCCCCCTCGATCAATGCTGACTGAGTGGACCAGACCCCAACATAGGCTGCTTCGGAACCCATCAGCGCGCTATCGTCGCCCTGCAGCGGCGGATTGACCTGTAAATAGATGCCATCTACGCGTTCAGCGGTGGTTTTGACCTTGCCGTCGAGCGTGGTAACCGATGCCTTCAACGTGCTCAGGCCCGACGCCGTGGCAACCACGCCGGTGACTGGATCGTTGACTGTCGTCCTCACCGCATTCAACTGCGACGCCTGGGCGCTGATGTCCTGGCCGTGCTGATTAATCGTCGCCGAGTTCTGCTGAACCTGCGTCACCAGGGCGTTTACCGTCTGCGTTACCGTGCCGATATCGGTCCAGTAGGTTGCGTTCGGCGGCGGGTTGTTTGCCGGTACCGGGCCGTTTGCCTGATACAGGTGCTGCCCCATTCGCACAATGTCGTTCAAGGCGTAGGCCTTGCTGGGAACGTACTCAAGGGCGTCGACGATCTGGTCAATCAGGCCTTCCAGCTCCTTCTTGGCCGTGTTAATGCGGCTGTTCACCGAACCCGTGCCATTGCCGTCGACAAGGTTGATACGGTCGTTGAGCGTCTTCCCAAGCGACGTTTCGTTGATCTGGCCCTTGATCTGTTCAAGGATCGGCCCAGCGTCCGAACTGGCCTGGCCCATCACACCATTCACCACCGGGTAGAACGGACCGATATTTCCGGTGCGGTCCACCAGGCGCGCCCAGAAGAACAGCGTTGCGCCTGCCAGCAGCTGCTGCATGCGGTAGTCAGCCTGCGGATACGCCAGGTCGGCCAGCTTGGTAGCCGCCGCCAGGTTGTTCGCCGGGCCATACCACAGCTCGGTGCGCTGGGTGTCTTCTGCACCGGGTGGGAAGCCCCACTTGATGCTGATGCCAAATAGTTCGCTGGTGGTGCGCAGGAACGACACCGCCGGCGGCAGGCCGGTTTTGCCTTGCAGGTTGGTGAGGTTCGAACTCTTCCAGACTGAGGATATTTCAAAGGCGCTCACCGAGCGCACGCGGGCCAGGTAGGCGCCCGAGTAAATGCCGGTGACGTCGACGCTAGTCGAACCAGTACGCTGCACCCTGATCCAGTTGCCGCTGTCCTTGCGCCACTCCACGTCGTACGCGACGGCGCCGGTGACGGCTGGCCACGAGATGTTCATGGTGCTGATGGCAATGCCTTGATTCACTGCGTAGCTCGACGTCAGCGAGACGCTGGCCGGTGCTGGAACCACCGTGATTGGGATAACGCTGATAGGACGCTCTTCCAGGCGCGCGCCGGTGTCGATGTGCGCAAACTTGCTCGGGTCGTACTGCACGGCCGAGATCTCGAACACGCCAGGCTCTGGCCGGGCCACGCTCACGACCCGATACAGCGGGATCGCCAAGTCATCGGCATCCAGCGCCCACACCAGTTCAGCTTCGGGCGTCACGGAATAAGCCACAGTAACCGTGACCTGCCGGCCACTGACCAGTTGCACGGTGCGCCCCTCGCACTTGCCGTCGGGCAGGTTGAGGATAAGGCGGTCGCCGGGCTTGGCCTGGGTGTCACGGTCCAGCGTTATGGCCTTGCCGTTCACCGCCGAGATACGCCCGCCCACTGGCCGACCGGCCAGCAGTTCGTCCGCGATCGGGATCACGTAGCCAGGCAACGGAATGCGCCCGTCGAGGCCGACCTTGAAGGTAACCGCCCGATCCTTGGAGTTTGTGAGCAGCGCCCACTTGCCACGGCGCTGAGCCTCCGATTCACGGGTGCAGCCAATCGCACTGATCTCCAGCGGGTTGTCGCCGTAGCGCCGCTGCAGCTTCTGGTCGGTCACTGCAGTGACGTCTGTGTCGTAGTTGTTCAGCGGGTTGTCGTAGCTGACCAGCGCCCGGGTATAGCGGGTGCGCTCCGACGCGCTGGAGTAGGTGAACTTGCCATCGAGCACGTTTGCGCGGGTGTAAGCGAAGTCGAAGTCCGTGGCTCGCGGCATATCCGACAGGGTGAATACCTGGCCCTGAGCCCAGTAGGTCATCCCTCGGTAGATCGCCGAGATATCGCGCAGCAGAGACCAGGCATCAGCCTTGCTCTGCAGGTTCAAGTTGCAGATAAAGCGCGGCTCTTGGCCACCCTTCCCGTCCGGCACCAACTGATCGCAGTACTGCGAGATCCGGTAAAGCTCCCACTTGTCGACCATCCAAGGCTTGATGCGGCGACCCAAGCCGAAGCGGTCGTTCGTGGTGATGCCGAATGTCGCCCAAGTCGGATTGTTGGTGTAGGCCTCCTTGAAGGTACCGTCCCACACGCCGCCGTATGTGCGCGATGCCGGGTCATAGTTGCTCGGTACTGACCATTTTCGAGCCTTGCAGCCCACGGTCACCGCCGGGATGCTGCGGAACTGCTCTGCCGAGAACTCGATGTAGAGAAGCGCGGTATTCGGGTAGCGAATTTTCGCGTCGATCACCTCAGTGAAGCCGGCGATCTGCATCGTGTCCGAGATTTTGTTGTTGTTCTGGTTGATAGTCAGACGGGTGATGCGCATCAGCCAACCGGTAGCTGCCTTGGGCAAATCAACGCGACGAGTACGCTCATAGGTGGTGGTGGTCTTACCGTCGACAGCCTCACTCAGCACCTGCTTGTAAGCGCCGCCATCGGTGGCCAACTCGACCTTGTACTCAATTCGGTAGCCGTTGATGTTGTTGTCCGCATCGACGGATTGCAGTGCTGGCCATGCAAATCGAACGCGCACAGCGGAAAGCTGAGTATTGCTGATCGCCCTAACCCACGGCGTGCCGCTACGCAGCTCCGTGCTGATGGTGGTCTCGTTCTCAACGGACGGAATGCCCTGGATATAGGTCTGGTCGACCGCGCCAGTACGCCATTCCCACTTGACGTTCGGGAAGTTCATGTTCCCCTGAGGGTCTTGCAGTGGGGTGTTATCGAGATAGATATCCTTGGCGGTTGGCGTACCTTCGAACTCACCCTCGCCCACGGCGATCAGCATCTTGGCGAGGGCGACAGAACGCAGGCTGTCCGGGGCTTCCGTTGGCGTTTTTGCTTTCTCTTCGCCGCCCTTGGCGCCGTGGATATCAAATTTGCGTGCTGCGCCCATGCTTTTCTCCAGGCAATAAAAAACCGGCTCGCGGCCGGCTGCTGTGTTGGGGGTCGTCGTTACATCTGGTCTTCGGCGTAGATGGCGGCACTAATGATTGCCCCACCCCAGCGGCGCTCGCCGATGCAGAGTGGTACTGGGTTACCGGATGCCGTGGTGTTCTTGGCGCTGCCGAAGGCGTAGCCGGGAGTGTTCTCGGGCGCGGCGCTGGTCTTGAGGCCGCCGGCCTGGGGACTGAGCATTTGGATTACGCCGCCCAGCACCATCGAGCCGCCCATCATGATCAGCGCGGAACCGAATGGTGCCCCCGCGCCGAATGTGCCGCCGGTGATGACGAGGCCGACAACGATCAGCACTGCCCCGACAATGGTTTGCAGTGCGCCGCCGCGCTTACTGCCGGTTATCACCGGGGCAATGCGAATATCACCCTCGCCCGAGAATTCAAGCTCCTTCTCCGCTAGGTTTGTCTTGCCGCGAAATACGGCGAACTCAACCCCATGGGACTTGGCGCTGGAAAGGAATCGCTCGAACCCTGGAATCTGCACGCACAGAGCCTTAACTGCTTCTGCCGGCGTCCTTACGGCCATCCGAAAGGACTTACCAAATTGACGAAGCTGTCCGTAGAGCAGGATTGTGGTCATAGGCTGATAATTCACGGAAAGTGCCGCCATATGCTTTTCTCCAGGTGATGAAAAGGCCCGCCGAAGCGAGCCTTGAATTTGATGTACTCAGTAGGTGCTAGTTTAAATACCGTCAGTCTCATATTGGAGATCCAATCACTAACAAACAAATGTCGCTTTGTCTCAGAAGCCGCGATTTTTGGCCGTTTTAAAGCTGCTCTCCGAGACACCCAAATGGCAGCCTAACCGTACTGCTCGTTCGCTAAGCAACCTGGGTCGCAAACCTGCCCACCGCGTCGACCACTCGCTTTGCGCCATCCTGAATTTCGACAATGACCTGACCCGCCTGGGTGGCGAGCTCAAGGCCCTGTTCGGCTTGTGATTTGCTATTTGCCATTTCAGTGACGGTCTCATCTACGAGCTTCTGATTCTGTAAAACTACCGATGCGATTTCTTCTGTCGCCGTGCTGGTCCGCCCAGCCAATTGTCGAACCTCGTCAGCCACAACCGCAAAGCCTCGACCCTGCTCACCTGCACGAGCAGCTTCAATCGCAGCGTTTAAAGCCAGAAGATTGGTTTGCTGAGCGATGCTGCTAATCGTCTGAATAATCGAGCTGATTAACAATGACTGCTTGCCCAGCGCTTCTACTCCCCCAGAGGCTGCCTGCATGTCAACGGCGATTTTACGCATTGTGTGCATAGTGTCGTTTACCACGACAGCTCCTCGCTGTGCGCTGACATCAGTTTGCTGAGATATCTCAAATGCTGTCTGGGCTGCCCCGCTGACTTCCTGCTCACGGGCCACCTGATCCGTCACCACAGTCGCAAACTTTACCACCTTACAAAGTTTACCTTCGGTGTCGTAAACCGGGTTGTAGGTTGCTTCCAGCCACACCGTTTGGCCGCGGCTGTCTAAGCGCTCGAATCGGCCGGCTACAAACTCACCTTTATTCAACACCGCCCAGAAATCCTTGTATTCTTGGGATGAAACTTGCTCGGGTTTACAGAAAACGCGGTGATGGCTCCCTTTTGCTTGCGCTATGCTGTAACCCATAGCTTGTAAAAATTGATCATTTGCCGTCAGTACATGTCCAGAGAGATCGAACTCGATCACCGCCGTTGAGCGCAATAAAGCCTCAATGAAGGACGCATTTTCCGAAGCTTTTTCAACTCGTTGCGTAATGTCCGTCGCATAGCAAGTGACATGACTCAAGTCTCCGCCTACATTCATGATCGGCTGCCAATGTGCATGAATCCATACCAATGAACCATCAGCGTGCAGGTACCTGTAATCGTCGGTGATAGACCTGCCAGCAGCAACTGCAGCTCTAAAGTCATGAAAACACGCCAACTTTGAGACGTACTGAGGAACAATCTCGGCCATAGCACGGCCTAAAAGCCGATCAGGGGCGTATCCCAGCGCATTTCCGAAATTTTGGTTGCATGCCGTAATTTTAAACGTCGGATCGATACTCAGCGTTAGCATTTCACGGTCCAACCCGTCGCGCAGCTGCCGCAGCTGCATCAGCTCCTCAGCCTGAGATTGAAGCTGTTTCTTAAGAGTAGTATTGAACATATAAGATTGCCTCTTGAGTCATACCAATCTTATCGGCATGTCAGGGCACAAGTTGAGGACATCCGAAGGAAAGGCGGTTTCTTTATTCAAAGCGTAGTTGATCATGATCTCATGCACTCAGAAGCTGCAGACGTCGATCTCACAGTTGCTAATGGAGCTCTTGCTGGCCTCGAGCTAACCTGTGCCTGAGGATCAGGCGTGTTCTGTTATGCCATGGGCCACCAAAAACAATCATTTCGGACGGCCGGCCATAAAGGTGATGCAGGAGAAAAGGCCCGGGACCATAGGTGCCTGACTCCTCACCGGGCAGCACCGGATCAGTCCCCAGGTAAATCCCGGCGTGGTTCGGGTGAAACGTCCGGCCGACATGCATGACAATCAGATCCCCGCGCTGCGGCCGGTCAACGAGAACAAAGCCGGCCGCCTCGTAATGCTGCTCGTACAGGCTGGAGTTGTTCGCACTCTCCCACCAACCATCAGTGCGCTGGAAGGCCTCGAACTCAATCCCCCATTCGCGCTTATACCAATCTGCGCAGACTTGCCAGCAGTCCCATGCACCGTGTACGAACGGGCGCTTGAGCAGTGGCGTGCTGCCCGTTGGCGTAGTCGTGCGCATGTCGCCCTCGGGCCAGGACAAAATGTGCCAGGGCAAGGCGGTGGCCTCGCACATGGCCAGATCGTGCGGTGAAGGCCGGCTGGTGGCGTCCGGGTGCGAGTGGACAATGCCGATAACCTCGCCCTTGTCTTCCGCCGCGGCGTAGTCCTCGGGATCCAGCCGAAACTCTTCGTTCGGCTCCGTGGCGATGTTCCGGCACGGGAAGTACTTTTGCGCCCGGCCGACGGCCAGCAATAGGCCGCAGCACTCTTTCGGGTATTGCGCCGCTGCGTGCGCCTGAATGGCCGCGATGATGTGCTTGCGCATGGTCAGCTCCGGGCAATGAGGGATACAGCGGGGAATCCGCCGAATGACAGTTCATTGTTCTCGCCGAATCGCAACTTGCAGGACGACAGGCAGCCCTTGCACTGATCCTTGGCCGGATCATCCGTGGGGTTATCCTCGTCGTCGAACATGGCCGCGCCGGTGTAGCCGCAGTCAGGCCCACGGTAACCATTGGTCATGGCCCAGTGGCAGAACGTCGTCATTTGTCTGCCGGGCAGTCCGTGGTTATCGATCTCGCTCGGGGACGAAAGCTCCCAGACTACAGCCTCTCCGTCCTCGCTGGTTTTCTGGTCGATGTACCAGATCTCCAGCGCTTCCTGTGTCGGGTCAGCAGTAGGGTTGCCTTCGGGGAAGTTGGCTGCGTCCAGGTACTTGGCCAGGGTCTCGCGGACCGTCAACTTGAATTTCAGCATGTCCTCGAAGGCCAGGCACAGCGCCGTCACGCGACCGTTGACGTTGCCAGCGGCGAATGTCGGCCGGGTGGCCGTGCCGTCGCTACTTGAGCCAATGCCTTCTATCTGCACCGGCCAGGCCGCGTACTCGGCACCCTGCCACCAAATCGACTTTGCCGGCAGATCAGCTTCCGATCCCTCGTATGCCAATAGTTCGTCCGGTGTGTGCGGGATGGCATGCCCGTGGAAGCGCAGGTAATCGGCGCCGTACTCGGTCCCGTCAATTTCGAATAGGCGAATTTCGCCGCCGGGCTCCAGTTTCTGGATGTCCGTGATCAGTGCCATGGGCCGTTATCTCAGGGGTGAAAGGTTTGCTGGAAGGTGGCGGTGATGGCGTAGACCTGGCCGCCACGGTGAACAGGCTTGTAGCCGTTGCACTTGTAGAGCCCAAGCACGCCGAGTGGTGGCGTCCAGAGAAACGCCTTTGCCCCTTTGTGCTTGTCGAGGAACTTCCTGATCTCCAGGATTCGCGCGGCCATACCGGTAAACGTCACCGGCCAGGATTCCGACTGATTGTTCAGTCCGTCCTCGACCGACTGCTCATAGCCATCGCCGAACTTTTTGGTCCGGACGCGCTGGGTAATCTCCCCTTCCGCGCCCTTCTCCGTTGCCCATGTAAATCGTTCGATTGCCATCAGCGCCCCTTGATTGCTTTGTTGATGACGCCACCCTGGCCCATGTCCTTGTTGCGCATCTGCTGGTACTTCTGCTCCACAAAAGCCGCCAGCTCCTTGCCGAACAGGTCGTAGCCAGGCGCGTCGGCGGAGGATGATGCGTTGCCGTCTCCGTCGATATGCACCTCAACGTTGATCTGCGTTGCACCCGCCCCGCCGCCGCCCATCGCCATAACACCAAGCTTGCCGCTGGATGTGCGAGTCAGTGGCATGATCGCCTCTGCTCCAGCCTCCCCCATAACGCCGGTTTTGCCGTTGGCCATGCCGAAAACTGTGGGTTTGCTGACGACCGAGTTGGTGAAAGCGCCGCCGTCGGCGAACATCTGCACACCACCCGACCAGGCGCCACCTAAGGCTTGCGGGAAGTACGAACCGGAATAGCCGCCAGCCGAGGCCCCAAGGTTTGAAGATGCGGCACCAGCAGACCCGGCCGCCAGTCCGTTGCCGCCGGCCGCGCTACCACCGAGGTAACTCGCTGCCGAGCCCACCAGGCTGCCCAGCAATGCTGAACTCGCCTGGCGTGTTGCAATGCGAGCCATATCAGCGAGAACCGACTTCGTGAAGTCAGCGAACGAGAACTTACCTGTCGTGGCGAAGTTGACGACCGCGTCTTCCATGGAGCTGAAGGCGTTGCCGAACAGGTTTTTCGTCTGCCCGGCGACGTTTCGTGCCGAATCCAAGTAGTTGTCCCACGCCGCTGTTGCGCCCTTGGTCCAATCACCCTGCGCATTTTCCACATCCGCGTAGTTTTGCCGAATCTGGTCAGTGGCAGCCTTATTCGCGTCGGCGAGCGCCTGCGACTTACGCTTGAACTCTTCCTCTGACATGTTTCGAGACGGGTCAGACTTCTGGTTGGCAAGCTCGAGCGACTGCTGAGCAAACCGATCCTGTTGGTTGTTCAATTCGCCGCTGAGTGCGTTCTGGCGGTCACCCTGGCCTACGCCAGTCACGGCGCGCTGCCCGGCAAGCTCTAGGGCTCGTTGTTGCTGCCCCAGTGCCTGCACGTAGGTGCCGATAGCGCGCTCTTGCTTCGCCAGGCGCCCGGTCTCGTTGGTCGCCAGCACTTCAAGCTGGCTATCAGCGTCCTTCTGTGCCCTGACCATTCCCGCGCGCGCGTCAGCGATCTTCTGGTCGAGCTGAATGCTCTGCGCGGACGACGTGGTCTTCTTGCCTTTGGCGACCTCCAACGCAGCAATCTCGGCCTCATACGCCGCCTTGGTTTGGTCGAGCTGATTGCCGATCAGCGCCCGGCGCCGCAGCAGATAGTCTTCCTCGGACAGCAAGCCAGCCTTTTGGGCCGCATCCAGTTCCTTCTGGTAATTTTTGTAGGTGTCGGTGATCGCCGCCAGTTCGTTCTTGGCGTCGTTGAAACTGGTTAAGTCGACTTGGGAACCGGCGGCCTTCGGGTCTTTGAACTTGTCGTTGATATTGGCGATGTTTTTGTCGACCGTTGCCTGATTGAGCCGGGAATCTTTCGGGTCGACCTTGCGGATATCCTCCAGCCATTTCTTGTACTCCTTTACCGCCTCGACGCGCTTTTGCTCGTTTGTCCATGAAGACTTTGTGAGTGCATCGATCTTGCCCATGGACGACACTGCATCGCCCTGCGCCTTCGCCTGTTCGCCCTCCCACTTAGCGATATCGGCCTGAGCGGCCTTCTCGTCCTCAAGCATGTTCAGGCGGTTTTGTCTGAACTCGACCATCTCTTTTTTGTTTTGGAACAGTCCGATATTGCCGTTCTGGGCATCAGTCAGATCGCGGCGAGCCTGCTCAATATCTGCGTCAATATCAGGACGACCAATGTTCTTTATGCCGTCAGCGGCACGAGCTACTGCGTTGTACGCCTTCTCCCAAAGACTGAGGTTTGCCAGAATCTTCGGAGTGCGCTCATTGATCGCATCAGCGTAGGCATCGGTCGCGAGCTTTACGGCGCCGGCGTGGTCGCCTTGCTTTTCAAGGGCCACGATTTGCGAGTAAACCGAGGCAGTCAGGTAGTGGTACTGCTCGTTTAGCGCGGCAGACGCCTTGACCGGATCGTCAGCCAGCTTGGAAAACTCGGCGACCGTCTCGCTCACGGCCTTGCCGGTCGCTTCCTGCATCGACACGGCGGCCTGAGTGATCTCGGTAAAGCTCGCACCTGCGATCTTCCCGTTGTCAGCCAGCAGGGCCAGGACAGAGGCTGCTTGCCCCGTAGAGCCGACAGTAGCGCTGACCTGGCGCGCCATATCGCCGAGCTGTCCGGCACTCACGCCTGCATAGTTGCCGGTGAGGATCAGCGACCTGTTGTATTTATCGGTTTCGGCTCTGCCCTGAACAAATCCATAAGCCAGCGCGCCGACCGCTGCTACAGCAAGCCCAATAGGCGCGGCCATGGCTGCGATCCGAACCGCCGAACCGCCGGCATTGGTCCCCAGCTCCAGAACGTTGTGCGCTGCAACACGGATGTTGCCTTCAGCCAGAGCGTTTCCCAGCTGAACCACGTTCTGCCTGGCGGCCTTGGTGTTCAGTCCGAGGCCGGCAAACGCCGAACTCGTCTTGTCGATCTCGGCATACTTGCCATCGATCTTCTTTAGGGCCTGGTTGTATTGCTCTTGGTTGATACGACCCGCATCCAGGTGCTTACCCAGCTGCTCAACCTGGGTATCCAGCTTTGCCAATGCGGCGCGGGCCGGGTCTATCGCACCCAGCAGGCTGTTCAGGGCCTTCTGTTCGTCCATCGCTGACTTGGCCAAGGCGATTTGCTGCTTATCGAGCTGCGCCGAGATCTTCGCCGCCTCGGCCTCGCCATAGGCGCCGGTCTTGGTCAGCTTGGTGAGCGCATCACGCTGCTTTGCCAGGTCCTGCGTAGTCTTGGCACTGGTGGAAAGTGATTTCTCCAGCGCCTGCATTTCATTCATCAGGCTGACGGCGGATTGCTCGGCCCGGCCGCCGGCCTTCGCCATCTCATCCAGGCTGGTTTTCGCCTGGATTGCATCGGCCGAGTCGATCTTGACGCCGAGTTCTGCAATGTTCATCGACTCACCTTGAATAAGTGCCCGTGCTCACGGGCTGTTTTCCCTTTCCTCCGCCATGACGCGCAGGGCTTCGCCTTCCAGCACCTGAAGGTCAGGGAAGATTTCAGCGAGTTTCTTTTTCTTGATTCCGAGGAACCCGGCCACGTCGCGGATGCAGTTGTAATCGAGGCCAATCGCGCCGCCGGCGCCCGCCCGCCACTGAGTCGACATCCTGTTGAACAGGTAGAACGCCGGCCAGTTGCAGGGCCAGACCTCGGTTACCTCTTCGAGGTCGCCCGGGGCAAGCCCGAACAAGCCCATCAACTCAGCAGGTGCCGCCGGCGCGTAGAGTGCGCGAGCGGCGTCCGTCAGTTTCCCAAGCGGGACTGATTGAATGCGCTCTGATAGGCATTCACGACCGCCTCAGCGGCGCCCTGGCAGGACGTTACCAACGCCCGAATGCTCTTGTCGTCGAACTTATCATCGAACCCCCAGCCGACCACCAGGTCCTTGATCTGCTGCGACTGCTGCTCAGTGTCAGCAGCAACGATTTCGGAAAGCGTTGGGCTTTCGCCCAGGGCGGTCCGAGCTTCATCGCGCTTCAGGTTCCACTCATCAAACAGAGCGGCAAGCCCCGGGCGATCCCGATACTTGAAGGTGAACTCTACTTTCTCGGGCTCACCCCCAACGATCGGGATTGACACGAAGGCCTTGAACGTCGGGTTTTGGGCGATTCTGATCTTTGCCATGGGTTACGCCACCGCAGTCAGGTAACGGGTGGGTTCACCCTGCAGCGCCAGGTTGACGGTGCGGGTCAGCAAGTTGCTGCGGGACACGGTCGGCTGGTTGGAGAAAGAGGTGAAGGCACCGTAGAACAGCGTGTCGTTGCCCGGCAGGTTCAGGCGCGCGGCCTGAATGGTCTGGCTGGCATCCGCTGCACGCAGGATGGCGTTGAACGCCTGGCCCGGGTCATCCGCAATGGTCAGCGCCAAGCTGGCCGCCGCCTTGTCAGTCGGCATCTGGCGGCCCTGTTTGTCTTCCAGAAACACCACATCCAGGTAGTTCTGGGTGCCGCCGGCGAAAGCCACGTCAGTGATTTGCGGAATCTGCACCCAGGTCAGCACCTTCTTTAGCGAGCCGATGCCGGAGCCGGCCGGGTAGACCTGCACGTCGGTGGTATCGATGCCTTCGAGGGTGATGGCGGTGGCAGTGGCCGCCTTCACGCGTACAACCCGGTTGCCCAGGCGAGTCCAGCCGGATGTGACGATCACGATGTCGCCAGCCGACAGTGTGCCGCCAGTCACAGTGGCCACGGCCTCAGCCGCGTTGCTCAGTGCCGAAAACGGGATGTCCGGGCCATAGGTGGCACCGTGCTGGAAGGTGCCGCCGTCCGGAATTTTGTAGCCCATGGGTATTTCCTCTTTGCAGATATGAAAAAACCCGCTCAATGGCGGGTTCGTGGGTTTGCCCAGTGGGCGGGATCAGTTCGTGTCGGCTCGGTACAAGAACGAGACCGGAACGGTGTAGGTGGAATCGCCGGTGATGCCGGGGCCTGGGTCGACCGGCGACATGGTCACCACGGTGACCGAGCCCTTCGTCTCCCTGGCGTGTAGCGGGAACAGATCGGTCAGTTCAGCCGCTATAGGGTTCGTCTTGGTCTTACCGGTGCCCGCCGGCGCGATGATGCTGACTTGGAACACGCCTGTGAAGAGCCTGTGATCACCGCCAAGCGTGTTGCTCGCGGTGTCGCCCGGGATAGTGAAGGCTCGCAGGTAGGTCTCGCCCGCCGTCGGCGTGTAGGCCGTGTTCTCGAAAACGATTTTCAGCTTCTCCGACCTGGCAGCGTTCCAGGCGATCAGCTTGGCCTCGTAGATTGAGGCGATGATTGCGTGTGACATCAGGTCACCTCGTAGACAAGCGAAGGCGATACGCCACGCAAGCTTTGCTCTCGACCGCAGAGGGCACACTGGTGCAGGTACTGCGCAGGAAGCGACAGCATTACCGGGGCGTTTTCGACTTGCACCAGCCTTCCGCCGCAATCGCAAAGCTTGTAGCGCATCACCGGGCGAACCAGCACGTCTTCGAACTTCATACCTGGTTGTTCCTGATGGCCTCCAGCACTATCTGCTGAAAGCGAGCCACGGTTACCCGGACCATGCCGCCGGGGGCCTGGGTGGAATGGCCGAACTCCAGCGGAATCGCGTAGGGCAAATTGTTTACGATGAAAGCCGTTTCGCCGGCCTTAAACTCAATGGCGCCCGCCACAAGCCGCGCAGTCGCCTCAGCCCCTGTCGGGTCCGGGTGAATGCGGAAGCTGTTGTCGACAGAGCCAATAGAGAAATTCCAGTTCGCCCGGAAGCGGCCGCCGACATAGTCCTTACCGGCGACCAGGCCATTCACGTTGAAATTCTGGTCGCGCTCAGTCTTTGTCAGCGGCTTGGCGTATTTCACGCCGCGCTTGAGGTTACCCGCCTTCGTGAAGTTCGATTCGTTCAGGTTAATGAGCGTGTTGCGGACGGCGACTTTGGAGTCGTAGTCATCGGCAGCGCGGGAGTTGGCCTCGCGATGAGCAACGTTGGCGGCCCATATTTCAGGGTTGCCCACCGGCGACATACGAATGATGCTGCTACCAATCTCGATGATGATCTCGCGCAGGCTCGCGTCGATTGCTTCACTGGTCTGGGCGGCGAACTCGGCCAGGCTCAGTGCGAAACTGCCGGACTGCCCGGCACCTGCCCGGCTCACGAACGCACCTGCAGCTCATACAAGATCGGCGTTCCGGCGGGGTTTACCTCTTTCAGCGGCGGGACGATTGCCCAAGTGCGGCCCTGAGCGACGACCTTGTCGAGCAAACCCGGCACCCAGGCCAATCCTTGCGCGGCGATCTTGAGCTTCTTGTCGCCCTGCCGGATGAGGCTGTTGTTTTGGAACTCTTGGCCGGTGAAATCGAGCAGGATGCCTTGGGCGGCTTGCTCGATGGTTACGCCTGGCGCTTCGCCGGCCGTCTCCGGGTCGTACTCAGCAGGCTCCGTCTTGCTGATGGTCACAGGCTGGCCGAACTCTGTGATCATATCCAGAGCCATCACGGCCATTTCGTCGTAAAAGGCCATGGTGGCTCCAGATGTGAAAAGCCCAGCACTATGGCTGGGCTAAGGATGGAATCAGTTCTCTTCCCAGAGTTGGTCTAGCTTCACGCGGCGGCGAATCAACATTGCATTTGCGTAGTGCACCGCCTCATCGGCAAGCTCATCGTTGTCAGCCGGACCTCTTGAAGCAATAGCGGTAATAGCTGCCGCTGCATAAAAGTCCCAGGCCTCAATTTCTTTTTCTGTAACGCTTTTCTGGTCAGCCATTTCAGAGCTCCATTAATGAGCCCTAACGCTAACATCATGCACGTATAGCGAACAGCCCGCGCTTTTGTAGGTAGTCGGCAAACTGGGTTGCACTCGGCCGATCAGGCGCTGCTGGCAGCAGCCGGTTACTGGTGGATGGGATCGCCGCGTATTGCCGCGTCACAGCCCCCTCAACACGATCCAGCAGCACCGCGCCTTTGCGTTTTTCCACCGGGTCGATATCGTCCTGATGGATTTCGGCGGCCAAGGCCATCTGCCCGTACTGGATCCGCGCCGGAAGGTAGTTGTTCGGCTTGATCTCGTGATCCAGCAGTACTTCCCGGCGCGGCCAGGATAGGGCCTGCTCGCTGTTCGTCTTGCGGCCCTTCCAGGTCATGCCATCCATCGCCAAGGCGGCCCGACGCAGCAGCGCTTCCTGCGCAGGAGCGTCGGCAGGGATGACCACACCGAACTTACCGGCGTACATGACCAGGTCCGCAGCACTCGCGTAGCTTTCGGCGTCAGGAAGCCCTTGTCCGGTCTCGATCATGAGTGTCATGCGTCAACTCGCTGGAATGGTTTGTAAATTGGCCGCCGGGTGACCGACAGCCAGCAGTATTACTCCTTGGGCAACTCAGCGACGAGCTTTTCCAGGGATTCTTTGGAGGCGTTGGCCCGATACTGAATCTTGGCTTCGTCGAGCTTTGCTTTCAGCGCCGCGACTTCACCGGTCTCATCAGCCGGCGGCGTGAGGGCAGACTTCTTCAGCGCTTCAACCTCTCCGCGAAGTGCGTCGACAGTCAAGGCCAGACCGTCACGTTCAGTGGTCAACTCACCTACCGAAGCATGGATGTTGCCCAGCACGTCAAACAAGCGCAACGCCAGTTCGCCGGACTCTGGACGGTGAATCTCGCCAGCTTCCAGACCGTCAACAAGGATCTGGATCGATCCATGCTCAGCACGCAAAGCCGCGATCACCTTTTCCAGTTCGGCTTGGTTGCCCGCACCAACAACCTGCGCCCGCTTGGCTTCCTTCACCGACACATCGATGCCGGCTGCTTCGTACGCATTGACCACGCTCGGCCAATCGCCAATCACCAGCACGCTGGTCACACCAGCTTCGGGCTTATCGAAGTGTTCCGGATTGCGGTAACGCTTCTCCGGATCGAAGCCGTTCAGCTGGTTGCTGTAAGTCAGTTCCATGTGTTTCTCCAAGGCGGCCATCGCTGACCGCACGTTGAGTTTGAGGCTTAGCCGCCAGTGACAGGAGGCGTTGCAGTGAGCGTGATCATCACACCGGCGGTAACCTTGTTGCTGCCCGCATGTTTAACCCAGTTGGCAGCGGAGCCAACGGCAGCCAGGGTTGGGTTGGAACCGCCAGTGGTGGCTTTCCAGCTGTAACCCAGCACATCGATGTTCACGGTACCTTCAGCGCGGTAGCCGATGCTCAAGTTCTCTTCGTCGTTCACTTCGTAGGAACGGAAGCCCGGGGCCTGCGACTCGGTGATGGTTACGGCGTTTGGCAGCAGGCCGAAGATCACATCCGCCGGCGCGGTGTCGGTCACCAGTACGGGCTTGCCCAGAGTGCCCGGCAGGCCGCCGTAGATCACAACGCCAGCTTCTTCGTAGATCTTGTTGGTGATGGCTTCGTCGACGATGTCGAAGTAGGCGCTGGAGTGCATGACCCACAGAGCAATACGGCCGAACTTGTCGCCGAACTTGCGCATACCGCGAGTCAGCGTCTTCTTGCCATCGGTTTCGATGTTGGCCGAAACCACCATGTCAGCGTTGGAGCCGATGGCGGCACGCAGGCCAGCAGTTGCGTACTGGATGAAGCCTTCCAGGGTCGCATCAGCGACGTCGGCGCCGACGATCTGGGAGAACTCCTCGACCGGACGACCGCGGCGCTTGAATGCCTCTTCGGTGGTCTGGTAGGGGCCGTACTTCCAGGGAGCTTTGACGCCGACAGCTTCGCCGGCGCTGATCTTCTTGGCAGTTACCTTGCCGTCGGAGTTAACGTCGCGGTGTTCCAGGGAGCCGTTCAGCTTGTAGAGCGCGCGCTTGCGGAAGTCGCCTTCGATCAGCTCGTTGTCCAGCACCATCGCGCCGTTGGACGATGCGTTGAACACGTCCAGGTTGTCCTGGACACGCTCCAGGTATGCGGTTTGCGCCTCATCGTTGTAGATGATCAGGTCGCTGTTAACGGTTGTAGCCATGGGTCAATCCCCTTACTTGGGCAATGCGAGATATGCGGTTTGGCCGTGCTTGCGCTGAAAGTCGCGCTTCTGCTCGGAGGTCATTTCGGAGCGCTTGAATGCAGCCTTGCCGCCACCCCCGCCCGGGGCAAATGTCCCTGAAGCCCTTGGCCACAGATGAGGTGCGCTTTCGCGCAGAGATTCCGCCCATTCGAGGGGAGTCAAAGGGGTTTTGCCGTCTTTACCGAGGATGACCTGGCCGGATTCATCAACGGCGACTGCATCGCCATCTTCGTTAAGGGTGAACACGCCTTTGGCGCGCAGGATGATGTCGTCGGTTGCTTCTGGCAGAGCGCCGGCCTTCAGTGCCGCACCGCGTACCGAGTCACCCAGAACCTTGCCCTGGAACTTGGCAGCGAAGGATTCGGCCTTCTCGGCGCGCTCGCTGATGGTCTTCAACTGCTTGTCGTAGTCGCTACGCAGGCGCTCGGTGCGGCGGTTGAATACCTCGTCCACCTTGCCCTCGGTCAGCAGCTTGGTTTCTTCGTCCTGCCCGGCGCGACTGAGCAGGCCTTTGACGGCGTCGATATCGATGCCTTCAAACTGGGTTTCGAACTGGGTCAGCTTGCCGGAGGTTTCCTTCAGCTTGCCCAGCAGTTCCGAGTTCTTGGTTTTTAAGCCAGAAACGGATGCTTCAACGGCAGTCGCGATAGCGGCCTTGATTGCCGGATTTTCCAGGTCGATTTCGTTTTCTTCTGCCACTTTAATGCACCCCTTGGGTATGTATTGCCCGAATTTCAGGCGTAAAAAAACCCAGCACTTGGCTGGGCTTTATCTGTAATAAGTTTTATCGATTAAATTAAATAAATTTCTAAAACTTCGCCGCTTCCGGCCAAACGCATGCCTGTATGATCCGCTGCATTAATGACGCTACGCGCAGATTTAATTCGAGCTAATTTTTCGATTGCCTCATCAGAAACCATGTCATCGAAATGAGTGACCAAGGAGTCGTCCGGGAGAGTTCCGTCAGCCACAAGTCTCGCCGTTAGGTTTTTTATTTGAGCTTTTGCGGCTTTAACCGAAAGCACACATTTTTTGTGGTCAACACCGAGCAAAAACAATTCCTCGATCTTTCGGAGGTCGGTGTTGCGTACGTTATTAAGCATAAGGGCCATCCTTGACTAGCGGTTTCAGTCAGGGTAGCAATTGCGCGCGGACGAACGCTAGCGGTTCTAGTTTTTTCATCTGAGAAAGAGTCAGCGGCGCAAAGTTGCGATCGAGCTGCAGCTCTGTGAATCGTTCGATACTCAGACCGCCTTTGCGAAACAGCTTGGCTCGCATAGGGCCGATAGCCGCATCCTGGAACGATGCCGGCTGCTGCTGTAGCCAATGGTAGTAATCGAGGTCAGCATTGACCTGTTGCCCGCCATTGGCGCCCACCGAGGCACGCGTTGCGCCCTTGGCGAACATCGCGCTGAGCTTGGTCAACAGAATGAAGGTGGTGCGGCAGTTAGGGTGGAAAGGCGGCCTTGGGCCGGAATCCACCGGAAACTTGCGTTTGTCCATCGAGCGGCACAACTGGCTGGTCTTGCTATCCAGCGTGGCCACCATCTGGATCTCTTGCACGATATCCGTGTTGGCCTTTGCGACCTCCATCCGCGCCTGGGAGGCCACATGCTGAATCGCGGTATGCACGACCGTGCTGGCATTACGGTTCGTGGTAGCAAGGATGCCGTCTTTGTACCCTGCCGCCTTGGTGCCGCGAATGTTGCGGATTATCTGGAAGTTCGTCTGCCCTTCGAAGAAGCCCTGCCGGATAGTGCCGGTGACACGCTCACGCTCGGCGCTAGTCCAGCCCTTGATGAAGGCCTTAAGCAGCTTCCCGCCGCCAGTACCGCGCACGCTGAGCGGGTTTGTCAGCACAGCGGTGCGGATGGCAGCGGCCGTCGGCGCGACCACATCCAGCGAAACGCCAACCGGCGCCGATCTGGCAAGACTGGTTGCCTCAAATTCGGCCTCGTAGTTGGCGATGTCCACTAGGTCGAGGTTCAGTTGCGCGCTGTAGCGGTCGAAGATGCCCAGCAGCAGGCTATCCACCTCTTTCAGCAGCGCTTCCAGGCGCTTGACGTTGTACTCAGTCAGGTCCGACTGGATCAGCCGATCCCGTATAGATCGGTCAATCTCCTTGAGGAAGGGTGCAAACTTGCCCACCTCCCCCGCCTTGAGCTTTTCGAGGAAGACTGCGTGCCGGATCGTGGCGTCAAGGATTGCTTGGTTTGCCGCCATTTGGTTTGTCCTCATCGTCCAGGCCTAGACCGTCGCCCTGCTCCTGCAATTCGCCGTCGATCTGCAGGTCTGTACGCTCTGGCGCAATCAGGCCCAGCTTGCGCAGGTAGGCCCGAAGGTCTGCCTTGGCGAAGCCGCCTTGCTGCCACAAGCCAACCAAGGCCGTGATCATCTGCGGATCAGCCGTCAGCTCTACGAACTCTTGATTGACCTGGTAGGCAACCTTTTTGTCGGCAATCCCCATGTAAGCGCAGCACCACATGATGGCTCGCGTGTATGCCTCGCTGACGTTTGCCACACAGCCAGCGAGCACCGATGTGGATGCCGATTGATCGCCGCGCGACTCGGTAGCTGTCTTGGTGGCAAGTGAAGCCACCACCATCCGTGCGCCGAGTTCGATCATCATCTGGTTCTTATCGGCCATTGCCTCCTTGACCAGCGTGTTCGGCGCCGGTTGTGCATAGCCGAATGCACCACCCGCCGGCAGCATCATCGGCGCCCTGGAGCCGACATAGACGCCGTTCTTCTCCATCCAGTCGCGCCACTGCTCATCAAGGCCGCTGATCCACGGCTGAGCCTGACCACACCAGAAGACGCTGTCTTCGTAATCAGCACTGTTCCGGTAATGGCCCAGGTTGATCATGGCGATGTCGTACAGCGGCGACTCGTCGATGCTTGGGTCGTTGTTCTGCGCGCCGACGAAAGTGAACGGGATCTCCTTGAGACGACCGGTTACGCCTTCGGGCTTGAACTCGTCAATGACTGCCAGTGGCCCGCCACCTTTCGGACCGGACCGGCGCCAGACGCGGCAAACAAAGCCGTCATCCTCAAGCGCCAGCTCCCGGTACTGCTCAGCCGTCTTGTAGCCGAAGCCGTCAGGAATCTCCGGCGACTCGCGCAGGACCACCAGCGTCAGCACGCTGTGACCGTTCACCATGCCCGTGCGCCAGTTGATGATGTCTTCGGCGCAATAGGACAGGATCACCGAGTGTCCGCCGATGCCGTCATCCTGGTGATAGTCGACGTACAGACCGTGCCGACCAGCCTCAAGCACCTTCTCAAGCGTGCCCTGTGAATGCTGGTAGATGCTCACCCCGGAGCCGTTGGCGTTGTCCTGCAGGTACTCCAGCTTCTTCGGCACCGTCAGTGTCGGATCTTTGTGGAAAGCCAAACCCAGCAGCCCGTTTCGGGTGTGCCCGGTGGCGTTCTTGAACACCGCCCGCTCGCGGTAAGCCCGGTTCCGATCTTCGTTCTCCGGCGACTTGTCGTGCGAGTTGATGTACGGCAGCCGATCGACAACACGGTGCTGGCCCGCGCAAACATCGCGAACCGTCGCCCAGCGGTCCAGCACTGCCGTGTATTCCGCCCGCTTGAAGGAGACGTCGTTGCTCATCGGGCGTATCCCATTTTGATAGAAGTGACGATCGCTTTGATCGGATAGCGCTTGGCGATGAAGTAGCCGGCGGCATCGTTCATATGGTCGTGACCCTTTTTCGGATCTTTGTCCGGCTCGCCCTTGTCGGTGTAGGTTTGTCGCTCCAGGCACAAGGTGAGCTGAGGGCACTGGTCGATGTTGACCTTCAGTCGTCGCTCGCCGTAGGCATTCAGGAACATCGCGTTTACCGAGTTCACCCGGTCTTTCACGCCTGGGTTTGTGGAGTCGACGATCACCGTGAATTTTGCTTTCTTCAGCAGCGACAAATCGGACTCGCTCGCGTTTTTGCTGCTGGTGTTCTGTCCGCTAGCGTCGGGATAGACCGCCACCGAGTGCCCAGGGAACCGTGTCTGGATCTTCTCGATCATCTCCGGCGTGTCCCGAACACCGTGAAACTCATCCAGGGCCATCGGCAGATCGTTACGCACGACATAGACGACAGCCGCCATTTTCATGACGTTGAAGTCCATACCGATGTGCAAGGCCTCGCCCGGTTTGATTCGCTCGCTGGTTCGGCACTCGTCGCGATTGAATGTGTAGTAGACGACACCCGCGTAGTTCTCAAAGCCAGCTTCGTACTCTTGCCGGAAGGTGCGCGGGTCCATTTTCCGGCGAGCCGCTTCAAGCTCTTCAGGAGGAACGTTGCCGCCTTGTAACGAGGTGTACTGCCAGCTCTTATGGTCCGGCTCGCCGCCTGGTTTACCGTCCAGATAAGTGTCGTAGCAGTGGTTGAAGCCCTTGGGCGTGCCGATTCGCAACGCATGCCCGCCCTTACGCATACCAACGCCTGGAATCTGGTACTGACAAGTCGATAGCATCGGCCGCAGTACTTCTTCCCACGCAGCCCACGGGCAGTCTGCCCATTCATCCACCAGGACGAAGAACAGGCCGGAGCCCCGCAGGTTGTCGTAGTTGTCGAGCCCCACCACGCGCATGACGTGGCCGGACTTGAGGGTGATTGAGCACTCCGTCTCATTCGGGCGGTACGCGCGCCATGCCTCGGGAATGGCCTGCTTCAAGCGCCGCCAGAACACCCGCTTGGCCTGCTTGAACGTCGGCGCGCCATACCAGATCTCGTCCTCAACGCTCACACCCCACTCGGCAGCCAGGCGAGCAGCGCGGCGCATCTCGGCCTTGCCTAAGAACGTCTTGCCGAACCGCCGGCCACACACTGCATCACGGAAGCGGGCCTCAGGCTGGAAACCCCAGCAGTAAATGTTCGCCTGCTTCGGCGTCAGCTTCACCGGCGGGTCAAAGGTACGGGGTAGCGGGGACATTCTCATCAGGCTCCAGGGTGTACTCAGCAACGGCGTGCTGCTGGTCCGCTTGGGAGCCCAGAGGTTTCTCAGGTTCAAGGCGGCGGCTCACGTAGACGTCGCCCACCTCTTTGGCGGCCTGCTCGTACAACTGAGCGGTCAGCGCCAGGTTGCGCATGTTCTCAGCCTTCTCGGCCAGCCGCCCAAGACCGCGAAGTCGGTACGCGCGATTGGCAATCGGGATCTCTGCGGTCTCTTCTCGGAACCGCTTCCTGGTGTCGTGGAAAAGGGTCACCCACTTCACCGCCAGGCCCTTACCTGCGGACTTGGTTGGGTCGTGCGTCTCCACCTGCTGGCGGCTCACCACAACCCCGTATTCGTTCTTGACGGCTTCCACCACCTGGGATGGGGTGTCAAAGCACGCCAGCGCCTGAACGATGAAGCTCTTCACCTCATTTTTCAGGGCTGCCATAAATTCTCATCCGTCTAGAGCCTGTCAAGAATCAGGCCGATCTGAGCAGACAGGTTCCGCAGGCCCTCGATATGTTCAATGTCCCCACCTCAGCAGGACTGTTTGCAGCATCCACCAACGCTTGAACGTCAGCGCTCGCACCGTAGCGGCGGACGACACCGACGAACTCTTCCACGTCGTGGCCCTGCAGCTTGATCTTCGGTGCGCCGTCTTGGGTGAATGCTGGTTGACCGTACTTATCGGTCGCATGGGCCAGGTGATATAGCTCGTGTTCGATCAGGGCGCAGAACTCAAGGTCGGTGCACTGGGCACAGTAGTCAGCGGCCAGAGTGATGATGAAGGCCGGCACGTCGCCGAACCAGTCACGCATCTGTTGCTCCATCCGGGCTTTCTGCCAGCCACCCGCGCGGAACGCTACCTGTTCGGCCTGGCCCACCACCGTTCGGCCCTGTTTCTCACAGCTCGATGACGCCCACATGACACGAATGTCTGCATCCAGTAGATGGGCATGGTCTTCGTTGTGAATGCTACCGGTGTCGGCAAGTATCTCGGCTTGTAGCCAGTCCCATACCTCCGGTGCTGGTGTTAGGCTAATTAGGAAGTCTGGCAGATCGGCCAGATGAAGCGCTGAGGGAGGGGGTCTCGGCCAACTCAAAATCACACCTTTCCAAGCTTGAAATAATTAGGTAATACCTGCAAATATGTGACTCGCATAGCTAAGGAGCAGCAAATGGTGATGTCATGCCATGACCCCCGAAGACTCGTTAAGCATATTGAAAATGCATACCCTGATGCCAGTCAGTCTGCGGTGAATGCGGTCGGAGCCCTACAGTTTGTATTTCCTGATGGCATGGTAATCAACATCTATCCAAAGGGAACCATTCACTTCCAAGGGAAATCCAGCGCCATCCGGGCGAAAGTGGAAGCTCAAATCTCATTTATTAACAGACGATAGCGAGCAGTATCGGTGTTGATTCACCGCTGGCTACCTCAAAGTCACAATCGATCAGGCCGTGTTAGTGGGCAATGGTATCCTTTGAGATACCATCTCATAGGCCTGCATGGTGACCATGGAGCAATCCAATGATCAAGCCTTTAGGAACGCTGGTAGCCAACGCTGCAGGGGCATCGGCAATAGCCTTGTCGATAGCGCTTACCGCAGTATTGATATCCGGGATCATTGGCGTACTGTGAAGCAGCCGGATGAGGTTGCTCAGTTGCAAAGCTCGCGTCACGTTTGGGCGCATTCGAAAAATGTGGCGCGTGGGGGACGGCGTACCGTTAGCCGCTCGTCACACCAACTAAACTTTCTGAGCGCCATTGCCGACCTATATTTAGGTGCAAATAAAAAATTTGGAGCGCTAGTGAATAAAGAAGAAATTGAACGAGAGCTTGCCCATGCCGCAAATAATTACAGGCAGTTGGCAAGTACCCTCGCAATGATCAAAGGCACTCCACTTGCTCAAGATCCATCTTTCATAGACCAAATTGAGCACCTCAAAGGTGCAATGATTGCTCTTCAAGCGCAAGTTCGCCGGCTGAGCGTCCTCGATGGAGCAATGCATAGTCCTGCTCGAAAAGGGAAGCACGCGCTGCACCTCGTCAAGCGATAAACGTATAAAGCGATGTCGCACTCACTTACTCTTGCTTATGACGATCTGAGCGTGCATCTAGCCTGCTCAGGAGTCCAGCAACCTAATCTGCTTAACTCAGTAGGCAGTGCACCCGCAGTACGCCATCACTGGGGTGCTCGGTTTAGGACTTCGTCCGCTTTGTCGGCAGCTTTGGCAGCAGTCGTCGCAGCCTTCGTGGCTTGGTCGGCGGCGGTACCGGTTTGGCGGCTCAGCTCTTCTAGGCGCTTGTCGCGCTCAGTCATGGCGGTGTCGTAGGCTTTTCGCATGTCGGTCACTTGGCTGCTCTGCTTATCAGCGAGCGACCAGTATGCGGCTTGGTAACCCAGTACTGCCCCACCACCCACCAGCACTACAGCAATGCTCCAAACTTCGGCCCGGCGCCACCAGCGGCGTGCGATAAATTCCAATGCGCATCTGTCCATTAGGCGATTCCTCCCAGCTTGGTGCGAAGGCGGGTGATCTCATCGCTCTGCTGCGTCACGCGGTCAGTGAGTTGAGCTACCTGGCTGGTGAGCGCCTCGATCTTACCTTCCATGCGCCCAACGGCAGCTGCCAGGTCATTCCGCTCCTTCGCGAATTGATCGGCGCGGGCCTCGGCTTCTTTGCGAGCGGCGCGCTCCTGGTTCAGCAACTCGTTTAGTCGCTTCAGTGTGCCGATATCGGCGCTGTCCATTGCTCGGTCAGTCGCATCCTTAGAAAGGAACCGGCGCAGCCATAGCAGGCCGCCCAGTACCACGGTGGCACTACCGCCCAGCCAGGTGGCTGTGCCTGGGCCTAGGTCAGTAGGGTCCATCTTCACTCCAAACCGCATTTATTCCCATTCTGGGATTCAATAATTGCATGTTCCGCATCATTCAGAAGCGGAGACAAAAAGATATTTCCACACAAAAAATCAGATAATTCCTACATCAATTTTACTTCGGATAGGGAATATTGACGTCGAAATGAGTAATTGAGCAGAGAGGATCCCCTTTTGTTAGTCATTACTAGAACCCCCAATAAGCGCTTGCGCATAGGCGACGAAATCCAAATCAACGTGGCTAAGGTCGTTGAAGATACCGTGTATTTAGCCCTCAGCGCACCCGAACGCATATTAATCAAAGCGGTGAGTGGTATTCACGACGATGAAATACCCGAGCATCCGCACGGCGCAGGAGAACTTGTTTGAAACGGGTTAGCAAGCTGCACTCCCTGCTCAGAGCGAGCGGTGGCAGGGCCGAAAATGAAAAAGCCCAGCGCGACGGCTGGGCTCTATTACGCAGGGAGATAGAAGATCATAGAGTACAGTATGAGCCGGGCTCTGCAGTGTAAACCCCTAATGCGCAAGATCGATAGGATGAACAAATAATCTCTCATCTTCTCACTCAGTGCAACATTTTTCGGTTATCAGAATTTTGCGTGCAGCTCCGCCGATTAAAACCTATCCAGGGCTCTCCAAATTTCTGGCAACACCCTTTCGAACGGCAAAACAGTCGTATCCGGGGCATGCGCCATACGTGTGATCGGGTCTAACCTATTGGCGATAGGTAAATGGAGTCGTGGGCCTGCAGGGGATCTGATACCGTTTAGCCATATGGTCGTGATACGCGAGGTTAGTCATGGACGTAAATACCCACTTCCCTGAGTACGAAGCAGAACGCTTAAAACGCGTTGAGGCCCTCTGCCCGCAAAATGAACAAGACGACGAAGTCTTCGAAAAAATGATTTCAATGACTTCAGAATACTTCAATGCACCCATCGCCTTGATTTCTATCGTCGAAAAGCACCGCCAATGGTTCAGAGCGCGGATCGGGATCGACCAGCGAACTACACCTCGGGACGTTTCGTTCTGCGCACACTCTCTACGCGACAGGAAGGCGTTAGAGGTTTTGGATGCGCAGAATGATGAGCGCTTCAAAGATAACCCCATGGTCACCGGCGCGCCCTTTATTCGCTATTACGCTAGCGCACCACTTCTCACAAGCGATGGTTTCTCTCTGGGTAGCCTATGCATAATAGATACTTCACCTCGAGAACCAATGAGCAAACAAGATGCAGCAATGCTCGTTTATTTCGCTCAACTCGTTGTCTTGCGGATTATGGGTTTACGTTCCCGTAATTTTATTGATCAGCCTACCGGACTTTTCAATCGACTTAGACTGGAAGAAGATATTCGACTAGCAAGCTCTAGTGGCATTCAGCACGATCTATTTGCTGTGGACGTAATATCTCCAAAATTTTTGAATGACGTAGTAAAAGCGCTCGGTTACAGCTTTTCTCAAAATTTAATGCTCAACGTCAAGGGTAGACTTCAGTCTTTATTACCTAAGAATTCTCTCTTGTACAAAATCAGTCCAACGCGTTTTGGGTTTCTTTTAGAAGGTGGCCAGCCGGTGGAAGGTCTCTGCCATGAGATTCTTTCAAATTTTGACGAACCGGTTGATTGTCAAGGGATCCCAATACTCATGCAGACAGGTATTGGAGTATTGAAAATCACCGATGCAAAAGAGAGGGACTGGCTACGGTTAGTGGTAGGGGCAGCTGATGACGCCAGGGTTCGAAACTTGGGCTGGGCGATGTATCAACCTGAGTTGGACGCAGCTCAGCAGCGAGCGTTTGCCTTACTGAGCTCCCTGTCTGATGCAGTTCGATCTGAAGATCAGCTGAGCTTAGTTTTCCATCCAAAAGTCACATTACCTACTCTAGCATGTGAAAATGTTGAGGCATTGATCAGGTGGGATCACCCTACACTCGGGCCTATCAGCCCCGCAGAGTTTATACCACTTGCAGAGAAAACTGCGTTGATGCATTTAATTACCTTCTGGGTACTTGAGGCCGTAGTTAACCAAGCTAAGGAGTGGCTCAACAAAGGTATTGAATTACGAATCTCCATGAATGTCACTGTCAGTGATCTTGAGAATTCTAAGTTCGTAAATAAAATTACAGAATATATAAACAACGGCGCCCTTCAGTCGAAAAATCTAGAACTTGAGTTTACGGAAAGCATGCTCATGTCAGATCCGAAGACAGTTATTGAGCAGCTTGAGCGCGCCCGTGCGTTGGGCATTGAAGTTTCCGTGGACGACTTCGGTACTGGCTACAGCAACTGGACATATCTAAGGCAACTGCCTGTGAGTACGGTTAAATTAGACCAGTCACTAATCAGCAGCCTCAACACGAACGAAAAAGATAAACGGCTAGTTAAGACACTCATCGAGCTTGCTAGAGGATTAGGCTATAGAGTCGTAGCAGAGGGCGTCGAAACCCAAAGCATTCTGGACCTAATCACACTCTGGGGATGTTCAGAGGCTCAGGGGTACCTGATAACAAAACCCCTGAGAGCGGAACCATTAGAAACATGGCTGGCGCAAGGTGGTTTCAGCGCGGCATGTGATAGGACTAAAACGCCAGGCACCGAACCCTTGTAGTCCATCAAAACCTGTCGGCGGGAAGCCTGTCACCACCTCCCGCCCACCTTAAAGCTGATGTCGCTCAGGTCATCTGTCCAGTTCATTGCCGCAGCAAATTATGATGCCATGGCGTTCTCCATTAGCCCCTCGGCGTCAAGAATCTCTTGAGCGGCCATCAGCGCCTCATTTACCTGGCCATCCAAAGAATTTCGTATGGATGAACGCCAACGATACCGAGTTGACTCTGGCTTGCCGTCATTGTCCCAATTGGTGATGTCATACCAGGCGGCCGGCAGCACAGTGGCGGAACGTTTGCCCTCGGAACCGGCAACCTGCGGAATAGCCCACGTCAGCACAGCGCACTCACGAAACCGTTTCGGCGCCGGCGACTTCACCGAATTGAGCAGCTCCAGGATCGCGCCGTGCTTGCGCTCCTCGTGGGTGGAGTACTTGGCCACCAGTGCCCGCCAGTGCGCCGGGGTAAGCGCCTTATGCAGCCGACCGAATACCCAGCAGTCCTGGAGAAACGCCGCCTCCTTGCCGACGATCTCCCCCTTCTGCTTGGCGCACTGCACTTTGGGCTCGAAGTCGCAGCCGCCGGCGGAACTGATGGTCTCGGCCGCGAGCGCCCGAACTACTGCTGAAACAACGTTGCGATAGGTCATGCTGCAGCCCTCTTGAGTTCTCTTGTCTTTGAACGGTATTCGGCGGTGATGGCCTTGAGTTGATCGACTGTCTCTTTGCGTGGCGTGTGGTCGGCCTCCAGCGCCTCGACAGCCTCCAGGCCGATGCGAGCAATGAGCCCGGCACGGAAACCCTTAGAAACCGTCTCGCCTTTGCGGGCGAACTTCGACGACCCGGCATTACAGCTTTTACACTGGAGCCAGATATTGCTGGGCACCAGCCTTAACTCGGGCCGGGCGCCCTTACCGAGGAAGTGCCCGGCATCAAACGCACCGCCGGTCTTCCATCCCTGGGCCGCCAGGATTGATTCCTGCGACTCCCCGCAACTTATGCAGCCGCTGCCGATGCTCAGCTCGTAGGTGCGCCGGTAGTCGCGCATAGCCTTTTCTGCATCCTTGAGGTGGTCGGCGCGGGTCTTTAGGGCCTCTCTGCGAACCTTGATTTCAGAGCGCCCAACCTGGGCCAGCGCCTTGCGTGCCTTCGGTGCGTGCCTCGGCGCGTCGATCATTGCGCAGGCCGGGCTGCAAACCGCCTGACCCATCCGAGAAGGGACGAATGAGGCCCTGCACGTAGCAACGCGGCACTTCTTCGCTTTGGGCTGCTTGCGCTCGATGCTCATGCAATCCCCCTGTCGCGGCTCTCGGTGAACAATGGCGCCAGCCCCTCGGCCAGCTTCCAGTCGTGCTTGTTTTTGCAGCCAGTAGCGCACTGCCGTAGGTTCAGGCTCGGCATGTTGCTCATCGGCTCGCCGCAGTCGGGGCAGCGTTTTCCGTATCCGTTGTCGTGGCTCACGCGGCCTCCTTGAATGCTTCAAATTCTGCCATTTCGGTTAGGCGCTCTTCCGTGAGCGTCGGCCAGTCATGCAGCACCAGGTACGCGCAGCACTGGCGCCAGAAGTCTTGGAATGTCTCCTCCCCCATTGAGTCGTACGAGAGACTGCGAGGTGTCTTGCGCGTGAGTTGGCCCAGGCCAGGGATATCGAACGCTTCCTCGTCGCAGTACACGCCCGACTCCAGCTGCAGAGCCTTGATCGCGTCGTGGGACTGCTTGCCAGAGAACCGGTCGATGTTCTGGCTCAGCACCCGGCCCAGACCATGAACCAAACCATTGAACCGTGGGTTGCGCGGCTGTTTGAGGTCCGCACGGATCTTCGCGTTCATCTTGAATTCACGCTCGCGGAGGATCGATCGGTCAGCATCGGAGGACGGCACGAATGCGGCGACCTCCTTGCCAGTAGCAGGGTCGACCAGACGGCGCAGCACCAGGTGCACGGGCATTGGGCGATGCTTTGCTGGCTTGGTCATTGCGCCGCCCTCTTCGCTTCCAGTTCCTGAGCCTGCCGGATCAGCAGCGCCCGGCGATCCGCCAACTCATTGGCCGCTTCAATCCGCATTTCGGTCTTCCGCTCGGCGCTGGCCTGGCGCATCTCCAGCATCGAGTTTTTGACCAGTCCCAGCTTCTGGCGCAGCGCTGGTGCAGGCTGGGTGACGGCGCCGGTGAGCAATCCAGCAATGGCGCGGCCTTCCTCGGTAACGGGAACAATGCTCAGGTCAGTCAAGTACTTCTGACCGTGCTCTTGGGGGATGCGCTTCAGCTCCACAGCCTTGGTGACGGCCTGGATGCGGCGGTGGGCGTCGAAGCCCACCGACACATGCCAATTGACTGCCTTCGCATCCTCGCGGGCCTGCCCTACGAAACGCTGGTAGGCATCAATGAACGCCATGCGCGCACCGATCTTGTCGCCGCCATCCAAGATGGGTTTCGCTGCTGCCAGGGCCAGTTGAATTTCATCGGTCAGCACCACGGTTTCAAATTCGTCGTTGGCGGTCATGGCGATTGCCCAGGCCTCGTCCTTGCCCGGGCGCCCGTCGGAGGACTGAACGCGTTGCAGGATGTCGGCCATCGCCAGCTTGCCCTTCACCTCGAAGCGGCAGGCCTTCAAGGCAGCTTTGACGACTGGCACCGGGTAGGCGCAGAGGTCTTCGGCCATCATCGCGGCAGTGCCTGGGTTCATTTCCTGGCCCATGGCCTCGGCTGTGGCGCAGATGGCGGCGGCCAGTCCGGCAACCTGATGGTCGTTCATTTCAGAGGTATTCATTGCGGTCACCTGCTTGGCGTTTGGCCAGGACCATCTGGGCGGCCTGCTCCGCTGCGGAGTGGTTCGCCTCAGTTCGCTCCATCTGGCGGGCGGTGGTGCCGTTGATGCGCTGCCCGGTCACCCACTGGGTGTGATAGCTCTCGGCGTTGGCCAGCAGCTCGTTGAGGCTGTGGCACTTGCGCAGCACAGCGGCATCGCTGGTTTTCAGGAAGTGGGCGGCGACGTGGTGGGCGACATCGGCGCCGAGGCGGTCGACCAGTTGGCCGAGCTGGCCGCCGACTTTGGCGTTCCATACCGGCCAGGCGCCGTAGCGCTTGCGGTAAGCCATCGCGTAGTTCGCCCAGACCTTGAAGGTTTTGCAGGTCTGGTCTTTGGGGCCCGGCATGTCGGCGGGAATCTCGACCCGGGGAGTATCGGTGCGGTCAACCACCAGCACCAAGCCACGGGACTGAGCCGGCAGAACCGCGGCGGGAGCCGGGGGTGTAATTGGTTCAATGACGGGTTCCATGACTGGTTCAAGAGAGTTACTGATTCTGGGTGCAGCTGCTGCACTACCCCCTGGTGCAGGAGATTCACTAGGGGGTGAACCTGCTGCACTACCCGGGTGAATCTTCTGCGCTACCCCTGGTGCAGGAGGTGCACCACCCCCGTCGAGGGTCAGGAAGTAAACGTTCGACGAATTCCCCTTTGGGCCACCCTTCCGGATTTCCTTGCGCAAAAGTCCCGCCTCACACAGGGCGGTGATGTGGTTCATAACAGAGCGCTTGCTGATCTCGCACTGATCGGCGATGTGCTGATAGGACGGCCAGCACTCGCCTACGTCGCTGGCGTTGTCGGCCAACTTGATCAGCACCAGCTTACGCAGTGGATTACCGACGCGAAGTTTCATCGCGGCGACCATAAGGCCCATGCTCATGCTGCACCTCCGGCGAACGCGCGGAAATCAATCGTCCGCACGCCCTTCCAGCTATTGCAGGACATGCAAAGGGTCTGGAGGTTGCCCAAAGAAGCCTCTCCACCTTGGCTCTCAGGTAAGACTTGATCAGCCCTCAAGCGCATCAGCACCGAACAGCCGCAGCGCAGGCAAGCGTGACCATCGCGAGCGAATATTTGCGCGCGCAGTCCAGAAGGGACGGGTTTCTTTTTCGTTCGGCGCCGAGGCAGGAGTACGGTAGGCTGGAGGGCGGTGACGTGGCCCATGCGATTCGGATTCCACTCCAGCGCCTTTACTTGGTTAATCGTGACGGTGTATTGCATGTCAAGCCGCCAGCTCAACTGAATGAGGGCTAATGCGCGCCACGTTTTCAGATTGCGAAAAGCGTGGCGCGAGATTGTTGAGGCTATTGATCGATTGGCTTGTGCTATGCATATAATTGGCCTCACAGTGTGTTAACAAACCAGCCGACCTCGACCGTCGGCTTTTTTGTGCCTGGGTTTCAGATCCGCTTAATTCATAGTGCGAACCCGATGGGCACCGATTTCCGCGCATGCGCGGGAATTCAGGAAACAGATTTCAAATTTCGTTGTGCCGAAGCGAGCAATTGCTCCGCGCGGCGCCCCAGCTCCCCCGCCTTCGCCTCAACCTGGCGGCACTGCTTGGCGAACGCTGGCAGATGCGGCAGGTCTTGCTCGCACATCACCTGGTCATCAAACACTTCACTGCCGGTGTCGATCACATCGCCCAGCGCGCGGATCAGCGCACCGAAGCTTTTGTTCGCGCATTGGTCGCTAGTCATCTGACGGGCGCCGGTCAGACCGTGGCGGCTTGCCAGCTCGTTTACGCAGTGGTCGCGGAATTCAGGCTCAAGGGCGTTGACCCATGACTCTTCCAGCCAGGACGGCATTTCTTGGTCTCCGGACAGCCAGCGCTGTACACGCTTGAGCCAGCGGCCGGTCGCCTTCACGAACTCATTTACGTCGGCGGTCAGTTCCGCAGAGTTGAAGTCAGGAACGTCTTTCTTCTGGGCGCGCTCCGGGATCGACAGGTGCAACTCGCGGCTCAAAGCCTGGGCGAAGTCGTCCTGGCTCAGACTGGTGCGTGCAATCTGGTTTGCAGCGTGGGCGACCAAAACCTGATCACGGGTTTGTATGGTGTGTCTGGAACTGGACGTTTGCATGGGGCCTGCTCTCTTCTAATCTGGCTTCAATGGAACGGCGGACTGGGATGTCAGGCGGCAGAAGCAAGCTCTGGCCAGATCAAATTCCAATCAGCGGGGCGTAACGACCGGCGACTTAGGGCGCCTGCCGATTCACGCTCAAGCGAAACCGCAAGCGCAGCGGAGGCTTGCTTGTTCCCGTAGGCAATTTGTTTCAGGTAGCCGCGAGAGGTCCCGGTGCGCTCGACGGCATCGTCGGAGGCGCTTTTGAGCCACTCCAAAAGCTGGGTGTGCTTAGTTCGCATCACGGTTCTCCTCTGTGACGCGCAATTATTACCGCACGGTAACCACTTAATCAATACCTAATGGTCATTTACCAATGAGTAATGACCCGTAGAGAATCGCAAGATGGATATTCGCGAAGTGCGCAGGCACAACCTAAAAAAGCTGATGGACACCGAATACGGAGTTGGCGCTCGCGGCGCACAGTCGCGCCTCGCAGAAAAGCTAAAGAAGCCTCAGAACTTCATCTCCAGATGTCTTTTTGAGCGGAAAAAAAACGGCGCAAAAACCATTGGAGAGGACTTCGCACGGGAAATAGAAAGCGAATTCGGCCTCGCCAGATACGCGCTAGATGCACCGATTGGTGAAGGCCACGCCACGGAGAGCAGCGCGATTCCTATTGATACGCGAAGAAAGTCTCAGGACGCCAACTTCATAACCATCCCCCAGCTCGATGTAGCTGGCTCGATGGGGGCCGGAAGAGTGCCGCCTGACCATATTGAGGTGATCAGAGATATTACCGTTCACCTTGACTGGCTTAAGACTCAGGGTTTGTCGTATTCCAAGCTAGAGAACCTGGCCATCATCGATGGCGATGGTGACAGCATGGAGGGCACGTTCCGTAATGGCGACGCCCTGCTAGTAGATCGCGGCATAACCGAGATCCGAACCGATGCGATCTATGTCTTCACGCTTGAGGGCGAGCTTTTCATTAAGAGGCTTCAGCGCCTGACAGGCGGCTCCCTGCGCATGATTTCAGACAACCCTGTGTACCCAGCAATCATGATCGAGGGGGATATGCTCGCCAAAGTGCATATCCAGGCTCGCGTTCTGCTTGCCTGGAATGCTCGCAAGCTATAACGACCACAAGGAGGTGGTGAATGGGTATGAGATTTCAAAAGCGGATTCAAATACTCCCCTGGGTTTGGCTAAACATCAGCAAGTCCGGCTTCAGCTTTTCGTTTGGTCCGCCAGGGCTGATCATCAACAAGAGCAAGAAGGGAGTGAGGGTCACTACCGGCCTTCCAGGGACAGGCCTATCAGCTAGCCATCTGATCAAAGGCGAGCCCGCCAACGAGCAGGAACATGAGCGAGCCCTGGCGGAGGCGCTGGCGAGCGCTGATCAAACAATAGCTGATCTAGATGTTCTTCTTTCCGAATGCAGATTCGGTGGCTGGCTGGAAAACTACCTGGATCCTGACAGCTACGCTGCTGACCCTATGTACGGCAGAGCGGTTATTGCTGCCCTAACAGGGAAGCACCTAAGCGCAGCTTTTGTTGCTCGCCATCTGAATGTGGGCATTGCTCGCGGCAAAAAGCTCGTCGAATTGATGGAGGCTGATGGAATTGTTCCAGAGGAGCCTGGCTCGATTAGCCCGAAGTCGCCGCTGGATATTGTGGCACTTAGAGAGTCTTTTGATAGGTACGAGGCGGAATCTGGTGAATGGCAGTCCGCGCACTGAGTTTGGAGCCCTAAATGTCTGAATCGCCCCGGGTTTCGTAGACACCTCCATGCCTTAAAATGAGGCCAATCAGGAGGTGCCATGAGCAACCCGCGTTATCCCGAAGAATTCAAAATCCAAGCAGTCAAATCAAGTGACCGAAAAGAAGCTGCCTGTCGCTGAGGTGGCGGCCCGTCTCGGCGTGTCGACGAATAGCCTCTATGCCTGGATAAAGCGCTACAGCAAACCTCAAGAAGAACGGCAGCAGGATGATGATCAGCACGCTGAGCTACGTCGTCTGCGAGCGGAACTCAAGCGGGTGACTGAGGAGCGAGACATATTAAAAAAGGCCGCCGCGTACTTTGCCAAGGAGTGCGGTTGAAGTACGCCTTTATCAAACAGCACGAGGGCGACTATTCGATTCGACGGCTTTGCATGACGCTGAAAGTCCATTCCTGTGGGTATTACGCCTGGTTGTCTGAGCCGCAATCTGCACGCGCCAAAGACGGCCAGCGACTGCTGGGTTTGATCAAGCATTCCTGGCTGGAGAGCGGCGGCGTTTATGGCTATCGCAAAATCCACGACGATCTGCGCGAGGTCGGAGAGGATTGTGGTCGTCATCGTGTGGCGAGGCTGATGCGTCTTGAAGGTCTGCGTTCTCAGACAGGTTATCGACGCCCCCTGGAAAGTACGGCGGTAAGCCAGCGGTCGTCTCACCCAATTTGCTGAAGCGCCAGTTCGATGTTGTGGAACCCAACAAGGTTTGGGTAACCGACATCACGTACATTCGTACGTATGAAGGCTGGTTGTATTTGGCGGTGGTACTGCATCTGTATTCTCGGCAGGTCGTTGGCTGGTCAATGAAGTCGCAGATGACCAGTGATTTGGCTATTGATGCGTTGTTGATGGCGGTTTGGAGGCGTAAACCGAAGCAAGAGGTGATGGTTCATTCCGACCAAGGCAGCCAGTACAGCAGCTCCGATTGGCGCAGCTTTTTGGAGGCAAACAATTTGATTGCCAGCATGAGCCGCCGAGGCAACTGTCATGACAACGCCGTGGCGGAGAGCTTTTTCCAGCTTCTGAAACGGGAACGAATCAAGCGAAAAATCTACATCACGCGGGAAGATGCTCGGAGTGATGTGTTTGATTACATCGAGATGTTCTACAACGTAAAACGCCGCCATGGTTTCAACAATCAGCTGTCACCGGTAGAGTTTGAAAAGCGTTACGCAATGAGCTTGCACGGTGTCTAGAGAATCCGGGGGCGATTCAACCAGCGCACCGCCGCTGATGTCAGACAAGCAACTGGCCCAGGCGATCGCAACTTCCCTCTGACAGCCACTTCCTAGCCGTCCACGGCGCCGGCCTTCTTGTATCTGCCTTGCCCTTCAGCAATCTGGCGATCAGCGGCCATTACTCCGCATTCCCATGCACTAAAAATCGAACTGAGCTATGGAGGGAATGCCCATGGAAAAGTCGAAAACCGCAGAAGAGATTAGAGCGCTTCTGCTCTCGCAGCGTCCTGACCTGAAAGACGAGCTTGCGAAGATTTCAGACCTTGAGCTTCTGCAGTGCTTGCTCCGAGCTTACCAATGCGCGATTGATATTAAACAAGCGGACTTGGTGGAGGTCGAGAAGCGCCTGGACGAGGTTGCGAGGGCGCTGTTCTCCCCGGTGCCACACTGACATCACCGCCCCTACGGCATCAGCCCTACCAATCTGAATTCGCAGCCCGCCACCGAGCGGGCTTTTTTGTGGGCTCCACAAGTTAATTACCATACGGTATTGACTTGATTTGTTACCACACGGTAATGTTCACCCATCGCAGCGACTCACAGCCACTGCGAAGGGCATCACAGCCCGCCGCTCTTTAACAACATGCGCCATACACGATTACCGGCGAATCGCTGGGAGGTCAGCCCCGGCTATCACCTGTGGGGCGAGAGGAAGTCAGGTGAACAAAACGCGCTGCCACTACTGGTGACCGGCGACAGACAGGCCCGAAAGCCTGCCAACGATGGGATACCCCATACGGCTGTCGAGGTGTTGACCGAACTGGCGAATGACCTGGTAAGCGGCGCGGGAAGCACCCACAGATTTACTGATGCCGCTTCGATGAGGCGGCATTGGAAATCAACGGAGGGCAACTCGATGTTCAACATGGCAACCATGGCGGCTGACGAATGCCGCGAAGACTCGTCTGCACTGGCTTATCGCGACTGGCTGAACAGGGCTGGAAATGTGCTCGGGCATTACGTCGCTGAGGGCTCGCAGGAAGAAAGCGACCTTTTCGATTTGTATTCGGATGGCTGCATGCCGCGCGAGGCGGTGACTGAATTGCGTGCGCAACAGGCACTGACTGCTGCGTGACGGACATTTTCACTGATGCCCATCCAGAGCGGTGGGCATCGGGAAAATAACCGGAGCATGACCATGAACAAAGAACAGATTTACGACGCTCAGATCAGCCCGCTCATGCGGCAGGTCATCGCGATCTGTAAGGAACACGGCATCGCGATGATGGCGAGCTTTTCCATTGGCCACGATGGCGACGGCCCGAACGGTGAAGACTGCTCGAATTTGACGTGCAACACGCTGCTGCCTGATGGAGCTGGCGAGCCATACCCTGTTTTTGCACAGGCGAACGCATTGATCCGCCGTAATGGACGGCCGGCTCCGCTGACGTTCACCGCGGAACACGGCGACGGCTCCAAGACCATGACGGCAGTTATCTGAACAACCAGCGCGACGATAGCCTGTCGTTAAATGCCCGGTCACCTGCATGACAAAATTTTCGTACTTTATGGAGCCAATACAATCTAGTAGCTTAGAACTGAAATCCTAAACGTGAAACGGCATACCGCCGCTGCATGATGAACACCTTAAGGTCTCGTAGAATGAGTGTGACAAAAAATTGGCTGAGTCTGTCCTTTGCGCTTTTGTGGCGCGCGTTTCTATTGTTCCAAATTTTCGGTTTGGTATTTGGTGTACTGCTTGGAAAACTCCTACTGCCTAGCTCATTCGTCATATTGATTAAGCCTACAATTTTGTACGGATCATTAGCTCTGGTAGTAGTTATCGCTGAAGCCGGTTTCAAGCTCAATCTACTTCAATGCATTTTCGGAAAACGTTTAAATCTGTCAAAACCACAATGGCGCATGTGTGCACTTTCACTGGCGTTGCTTTTCGCAACTATGGCAGTGTTGAACGTTGCGGTCGCTTTTTCCACGCCATTTGATTTGTGGCTTCACTACAAAGTTTTCGGCAGTCCGGTGATATTTGTGGCTGGCATATTCGCTATTTCTTGGATTGCCATCAGCAAGACCAGCATTCACTAGTAATAGCACCTCCCCTAGTGGTGGCTGACTGCTCTGAACAGGGCCTCAGCTCCACCATTCCTACAGCAATGCATTGAGGACTCCCTGTCCTCTCATATCAATCCGATTTTTCGGATTCCCACCTCTACCCGTCAGCACTCCTCCCCCGCGCCCATCGGCAACCAGCGGGAGGCATGAGTGTTGACGAATACAGGTGAACAACCCGCCACCTTGGAGGTGACCATGCACCACAGCATCCAATCACGCCGCGAAATTGTCGACGGTTTGCGTCAGCGCTCTCGTATCGCCACTGCCGACTTCTACCGGCTGATTGGGCGGCCGGAGCCCGTGGTCCACTTCAGGATGACAGTGAAGCCGGCGGGACGTGACTTCTTCCATGTGGTTGATACCCGGACCGATAAAGTGATGGGTTTCCGCCGCGATCACAACGAAGCCTGCGCCCTCGCCCGGAGCCTGGAGACTCGCCATGCCAACCAGCTACGCGGATAGCGCCCAGGCCAGGGAATCCGACAGGCGCTGGGATTTACCGAATTTCGGGAAGAAACAGCACGTCGACATGTTCCACGAGTACACGGCTGACGAGCTTGCTGAGCGCGAGGCTCGGCGAATCAAAAATCGCGCTAGCCTCAAGCTGCGCATAGGTGCCGCCATGGCTCATATGGAGCTTATCTGCCCGCCAGTAGGTAGTGTTGAATGAACGTAGCACAGAGAGACCATCAGATAGCCGTGGGCTGGATAGACGCCGAGATCGAAAACCTTCTCCACGACGTAGGAAAGCCCAACGCGAGTGCGGCCGCAAGGTCATGCATCACCCTGGCGTTCATGCTGCGTGCCATCGACGAAGCTGAGCACCGCCATTACCAAGCGTGTATCGACAAGATCTTTGCCGACTACAACACCTCGCGTGCTTCCGCCGCATAACTCCAATCACTCCCACTACTTTCAATGCTGCGCCTGGCGCGGCGAGGGATCGTCATGTCCAAAAATACCAACCAAGCACCCGCACAAGAATCGCTTGAAGCGAGCAAAACCAATGAATCCAAGAAGTCCGTTGCCCCCGCTGTCGCCGTCACCGACATCGCGGAGTATCGGCCGCACGAGGAGCAAATCGTTCGCCTAGAGACAACCTACGGGAAACTGGTGGTTGACTGCTCGACCAGCGAAGGCTTGGCGAATGCAAAGGAGGTTCGCGTCGATATACGCGACGTGCGTTATGCCCTGGCCAACACCACCAAAACGGCACTGGCTCCCTACCAGCAGGCGGTTAAAGACGCCCAGGCTCGCGTCAACCAAGTAAAGGAGTTCGGCGAGACGCTGAAAGATCGAGTCTTGGCAGTCGAGACTCCTGTTGACGAAGCAATCAAGGCCGAAGAAAAACGCGTAGCTGATGCCAAGGCAGAGCGCGAGCGTATCGAAGCGGAGCGTGTCGAAGCCATCCGGGCCAAGATTACCCGCTTCAGCTCTGTCGCTGCCGCATACGCAAGCCGCAGCGCTACGGACGTCGCAAGCGTTCTTAAAAGTGTCAAAGACTCGGTGATTCTTCCCGAAGAATACGGCGAATTTGAAGCCGAAGGCACCATTGCTCGCGATAACGCCATTGAGCAGCTTGAAACGCTTCACAGGGCTGCAGTTGACCGTAAAGAGGCTGCCGCCAAGCTGATGGCCCAGCAGAAAGAGCTCGACGAGCTGCGCGAGAAGCAACGTATCGCCGACGTTGAGGCTGAGGAGCTGCGCATACAGCGCGCCGAAGAAGACCGTCAGCGCTTGAAGAAACAGCAGGACGAGCTGGACCAGCAGCGCCGTGACATGGAAGCGCAGCAGCGCCAGCAGCGTGAACGTGACGCGCAGTATCAGCGCGACCAGGAAGAGCTGGCCCGTCTGCGCGCCCAGGCTGCTGCGCCCGCTCCAGCAGTAGCTGTCGTTGCGGCCCCAGTGATTACTGACCCAGCACAAGCGTTTGTAGCGGCAGCTGATCCGGCCCCAGCGGTGGACGAACTCGCTGACTCGAGCATTCCAAGCGCCAGCGAAGTGATCGAGGTCGTAGCCATGGCCTTCTGCGTCACCAATGACGAGGCCTCTGCCTGGCTGCGTGCCATGTCGTTCTAAAGAACCCTGAAGCCACCCCGGAGGCCGACCAAAGTCGTCGGCTATGGAGTTAGCAATGAACGCCCAAACCCAAATTTCTACCGTACCAATGGACACCAGCCCGACAGGGCTGATCCTCAACCGCGACAGCATGCAGTCGATGACTGAGCTCGCGGGCATCATGGCTGGGGGCAAAACCACCCTGCCGAAACACTTTCACGGCAATACTGCCGACTGCATGGCAGTGATCATGCAGTCCATGCAGTGGGGAATGAACCCATTCCAAGTCGCGCAGAAGACCTTCATCGTCAACGGTGGCCAACTGAGCTATGAAGCCCAGCTGGTCAACGCGGTCATCACGACGCGAGCCCCGACCATTGATCGAATCCATTACGAGTGGTTTGGCGACTGGGACAAGATCATTGGCAATTTCCGCGAGATTGAGAGCAAAAAACAAACGGATGACCACGGGCAACCGAAGAAGTACCGCGTCCCAAACTGGAACATAAATGACGAGAAAGGGTTGGGCGTCCGCGTTTGGGCTACGTTCGTGGGCGAGGATACCCCGCGCGAACTGACCACTTTGATGACTCAGGCACGAACCCGGAACTCGACGCTGTGGGCAGACGATCCGAAGCAGCAGATCGCCTACCTGGCCCTCAAAAAATGGGCTCGCCTGTACTGCCCTGACGTGATCCTTGGCGTATACACCCGCGAAGAACTGGACGACGGCTATACGCTGCCAGAAACAGACGTTACCCCGAGAACTACCAGCGAAAAGCCTGCTGACGTAGGTGCCGCCTCAGTACCCCAGGGCGACACTACAGAAGCGACTTCCGACCTTTTCGAACAGCTGAAAAAAATCGCTCAAGAGCAGGGCATTGAAGGCTATGAAAAAGCTTGGAAAGCACTGAAACCACAACAGCGCGGCGCCATTGGCGTGACCCGTCACGGCGAACTGAAGGCCATTGCACAAACCATCGACGCCGAGTTCACAACTGTCAGTGATAGCGCCGAAGCTGCCGCCGGCGTCGATAGTCAGGACGGTGCTCAATGAACGCCTCTGTAGACCTCCAGCGCACCGAGCAGTGGCATCAGGATCGCAGCGGGCGACTCACCGCCAGCCGATTCAAGGATGTTATTGCATGGGGCGACCGTGACAAACACGGCAAACGCAAGCCGCTTGCGGCCCGCACCACCTACATGCGCGAGTTGGCTTTTGAGCGCCTGGCAAACCGATCGAAACATTCGGTCAGCAGCAAGTCGATGGCCTGGGGAACCGAGGTTGAGCAGTCGAGCCACGACTTCTACGAAATCCTGACTGGTAATAGCGTCATCAAGTCGGGCTTCGTCGTTCATCCAAAATACGACTGGCTGGGCTGTTCGCCGGACGGCTTAATTGGCGAGGACGGGGGTCTTGAGTCGAAATGCCCATTCAATGAGGCCGTCCACGTCCGCACCTGGCTCGAAGGCATGCCCGAGGAACATAAGCCGCAGGTTCAGGGCTGCATGTTCGTCACGGGCCGAGAGTGGTGGGATTTCCTATCGTTCGATCCACGCCAGGATGAAGACTGCCGGCTGTATATCGAGACCATCGAGCGCGATGAGGAGTACATCACGATGCTTCATCAGGAGCTCGTCCAGTTCAATCTGGAGCTTGGCAGGATGGTTGATGAAGTAGCGGACAAAGCCCGGGCGCAAGCCCATCGCCTAGGAGCCTGATCATGATCAGTAACCTGAAATCAGACATCGAGTTTCGGCACGAGAAAGCGCTGGAGCTTTCCAGTCAGGTCCGTCAGCACCTGGCCGCCGGCGGCAAGTTCACAATCGGCAAGAGCCCGGCGATCAATCCAGCCCCGGCGAAGCGTTCGGAATTCGTCGATCCGACAACCATCCTCAAGCGCCGCAAGCCGCTCATCACCCGGGCCGAGCGTGAAGCGCTGCGCAAACTCGCGGAGGCATTATGAGCAAACGCAAGCCCCATAACCTGCAGGCGCGCATCGCCCGGTCGTGCCGCTCGCTGCTGGCATCCAACCACGTCGCAGTGGTCAACATCGACCCCAGCGGCCGACAGGGCATGATCAATTACAAATCGCTGAAGAACATCGCACCAGGGAAGATTGGCCAGGCCGTCTGCGGTATCCCCCACCGGTGGACGATCTATCTCAGCGCGCTTTGCATCGACGCCCGCGGTGACCGGTACAACAAATCGGTGGAGGTAGCGCCCGATGGCGTCTACCTCTCCGATCATCTGGAAGACGTGATCGAGCATTGCTACAAGAAGCTGCGCGACGAGGCCAATCAAAGCCAGATGGTAGCGTCGGGCTGGATTGCCATTCCTGAAGCGATGTCGCTGGACGAGGCCCACGCGGCGCGCATCTTCGAAGCAGTCGGCGCCTGGCACCAGGTGAAGGTCGATTCATGCGCCGCATAGCCCGCCCCCAGCAACGCAAACGTCAAACCTGGCTCGCACTGCCGGCCAGCGGAATAGAAGAGGTAGGCCATGGCAGCCGGACAGAAGGAGCGAACCGCCAAGCTTGCCGAGAAACGGCAGGAGCTGGGCGAGCAGGAATTGCGGCACACGGTACCGTACGGCACCCGGCAGATGCTCGACGAGTTGATGCTCTGGCATGAGATTGAGGAAATCGGCGAGGCGATGCAGCTGCTGGTGTTGAATGGCGGGGCCGAAGAACTGCCGCCGGCGCCTCCGAAGATCAAAGGGCCTTCCGACATCATCCGGCATTACTTCCGCCAGGGAATGCGTGACCGACTGGAAGCGCTCACCTTCGGACTTGGAGAGACGAAAGTTCGAACTACCGTTTGGCGACTGATTGCACATGCCCACTCATTGGGGGCCGAAAGGTCCGCCTTGTACTTCAAAATTGTGCGCCACGATTTCGAGATATCTGAAAACGTGGCGCACAAACTACTACAGGCCGGATTCGCTGAGTCGCTACAAAGAAACGCCGAAGACGATGGTGACGATTAGCCCACATTACTCACTACAACAGTAAAGGCAGGCGAAAAGCTTTTGCTTATACTGAGCGACGACCAGCTCTGATAAAGGCGCGGCTCCAGAGCGCCACGACACCGATTATGAACGGTGGCCAGACGATCAAGGCGCCCTCGTGGATGTCGCAGATGTCTTCTAAATCTATTTTATTGGAAATACCGAGCGATAGGATCAGGATGCCCAAGACCAGCGCAAGCCAACCAATCATCCGCAACGTTTTCTCCAACAAATCGATTTGCGCTTCGTGCATGCGAATCCTTGGTCTGGTCCTATGCCGGTCATCCGTAATGATCCGTATCAACAATATCATCCCAGCAACGCCCTATCGCGCGATCTATTCTGAATAATCGCCAATCTCGTCTGTATATGTCGCCAGATCGACGATCTGCAGCAAACAAATGACGATATCCAGTTTTTATGGTCCTCGGGTAGTCTAATCCATTTGAGCATCATTCGAGCATCCTCCTCGATAGCTGCGAGCGCAACAATATCGCTTTGCAGTCTCATGCATGCCTCCTGCCAGGGTGCAATGTACATAGAGACAAATAGTCCACAAACCTAAATCACGCCAGCTGCGAGGCAGACGAACGCTTGGAGATAACGCATGAGCAACTACATGTAAAGGAACGCCGCATTGCCCTGAGTAGCCATTGCCATCTACTGGGATGTAAACGTACGCCCTAAAATGCGCAGCTCGCCAATCTGAGTCAAGTCCGCCAAATGGGCTCCGATGATGCCCTCCAGCAGCTGCGGCTGTCACGTAGGCTTGACGCTCAGCGCCACTAGTGAACTGTGTGTCCGCTAGTGGCGCCTAGAAGAGTACGGATACCGCGCTCCTCTCCAGCGCCACGGTTGCCAAGGCACCTCCAAGGAGGGTCGGCCCGAATAGGTTGTCTAGGACGAGCGCCTGAGCGCGCGGTGGCGCGGTGGAAAGAGCATTGCCCCCAATATCATCGGTCAGGAGAAGGTATGGGAGCGTCGTACATGAACTCCGACGCACTTTGCGTAAGCAGCGTTTCTCACCTAGAACTGGACGGCGCGATCTATTTCAACCTGAGTTTCCGGTTTGAGGGTGGCATCGAGCAGATTAAGTGTGCTGCCAAGATCCTCGGCAGCGAGTTTGAAGTAGGGATTATTTAACCGAGCGTTTCTGGACGAACTGGTCGACGATTTCTCTCCCGCGCAAAGCGGCTGCCGCGAGACTTTTTAACATGGCCTTGTCAGCAAAACAAATTCGCACACCGTCTGCTGTTAAGACTTCAATCCGCAACTCCGTCAGAACGAGATCGCAATCGGCAACGCAAGCTAAGTCAACCTTGGCCGTCGTGCCATCAGGGTATGCGAGATCAATAGGCCATTCTCGATCTACTAGAACCAAGTCACTCCCCTCAATACGGCCACATGCTGCCCATGCATAATCCTCGTAATATCAAGGAATTACGCCAATTGAATTTGATCATCTAGCTGATTGTGCTCTACGGCTTCGTGCTGATGACCTCTGAATTCCCATAGGAGCTGAAAGTAGATTAGCGCCGACTCAACGTCGGTCCGGCTCTCAAACTGCTCTGCATGTTTAGGATCGGCACAAAGACGCCTATTTCCATCACCACTTTTCGCTTCGCTGTAAAACACTTCGCCACTAGGGCTCGTGATTTTCAAAATCCATCTCATACCACCTCCCCGTTCGTGAGCGTCAGTCACTCATCTCTAACTGCTTCAACAGAGACTAACTTTGGTTAAGCGAGGTTCCCCCTGTGTCCGCACAAAAAAATAAACACTCCTTCGATTTCAAAACCCAACACAGACTCGGGTAAGGCCTACCACATCGTGGAGCGCTGCACCGGCAAGGTGAAGGGCTTCCGCTGGACCTGGAAGGAAGCAAGCAACCTGGCTCAGGCGCTGGAATCGCGAGCCGATGGCGTCAAGGTGACGCTCTCAGGTGGTGCGCAATGATCGGCGTGCCTATGCCCAACCCGCGCGATTCGATCATCGACAACCTCAACCAGCAGTTGGAGGCGTTCTTCGGCTCCGGCAACAAGGCCCAGGAGATCGCGCCGGGCGTCAGCGGCGAGGTGGGCGGGCCAATCAAAAGCACCCGCAGCAACAAGCTGCGTACCGAACGGGACAAGATCGCGCCAAGGCTGAAGCAACTCGTTGATTCTGGCGCCACGCTTCACCAGGCGTGCCTGGAGGCCGGCGTCGACTACAAGCGAGCCCGCCTCATTGCTCGCGAGAACGGCTTCAAACTCCCCAGCAATCCATGAAGCGCATCAATAACCAGGTGCGACAACGCCGGCGGCAGGCATGGCTTGATTTGCCAGCACATGAAATCGAAGAGGTAGGCCATGGCCGAGGAAGAGCAGCAGACGACGGCGGAAGCCTTGAAGCAGCGCCGCAAGCGCGAGAAGGCAGCAGCGAAGGACGCTGCATTGGGCGTCGAGAAGTTTACGGTTGAGGTGGTCGGGTTTTCAAGAGCGATCTTCGCAATGTGATGAAGGCCCACAGCATCAACAATCAGCAGGACATCCACCAGAGGCTCCTTATAAACCTGATCGGTGCCGACTTCGAAACTCAGGCGCAGATGCTCAAGTGTGTCACGACACCTTTTGTAGTTAGCGAAAAGGTGTCGCAACTAATTCGGGCAGCCGGCCTGAAGTCGCTCGCCGATGACCCGCCCGAGCATGAAGACGAAATCGCCATTCCAGAATGATTTCATGCAGCTGTTTCGTCATCCGAAGCGACTGGGGCAGCTATCTTTTTAGGTTCAATATGCTTGAAAACCTTCTTTGCGCGATAAGGAATTATGTATGTTCCGATCAGTATATGCTCAATGACCTCAAGGGCTAAGAGAAGCTGGCTTTTGGAGTGCGCTGTACCCCGATGCGCCGCGTTGTTTCCCAAAACCCGAATTTGGTGGAGCGTTTGGACTCCCTCTTTAGTTACTAGAGATCGCTCGTGTAGATCGTCGATCTTTTGCTCTAGGTTGCGGCCTTTGGCTTTCACATCAGAACAGATCGTGTCCAATATAGCTCTAATACCGATCCCGCTAATTATCAGAAGGTCACTATCTAGTGCGCTTCGCGCCTCTTGGTAGATCTCGCCTATGTCCAATGGCAGAGAAGCATGATCTATAATTTTGGAACCCACTACTCGACCTGGATAATAGGTAACCGCCGAAATCCAATAGATATCACCTTCGTTATCATGATCCCAATCTTCAGAGTTTGATGACTCAACTCTGAAAGAGATTTCTTCACACCCCAGGCACTGGATAATCTGATTGAAAGCGGTCCAGTCAAAAGTATGGCCGCCGCCGTAATCTTCAGAGCCTCTTTCAGTGTAGTTCGCCACCACCTTGTGGTTCGACTCAAGACAGCACTTCTTGCACGGAAACTTCTGAATTGACTCGTCTAAAGTCATTTCGAATTTTTTAGTAATCGGCGCCATCTGCGGTCCCTCGCTGTATTTGAAATACACAAATACCCCATATCAACGAATCACGCCAGCCGGCGAGGCGGGCGCACGCTTGGAGATGACCCATGAGCACCTTTGCAGTGTTTGGAATGACCCTCGATGTCGCCATGGCTGAGGCCCGGAAGACTGTCAAAACGACGCGGCCCGACCCGAAGCGGCCCGGACACAAGATTGAGTTATCGGTTGATGACTGGCTGATCAAGGTCACCCAGAAGGCCGAACAGATCATGGGGGGGGTCAGGGTAAAGCAGCTCAGCCCGCTCTTCGACGCACCCCAGTATGCAGAGCACTTCATTGAGCTGGCACGCAAGGGCAGTAAGTGCCGCGACATGCGAATAAAGGCCAAGCGTACGCTGGTCGACGCCCAGGGCGAACCGATCATCAACCCGAAGACGAAGGCACCACGCGTGGGGTTTTCGGAGTGGCCGCCGAAGCTGGAAAGCCAGGCGGCTTGATCAGATTACTCAGAAATACCAGACAACCGCTTCCCCTCGGCAACCTTGGCATATGCTTTGTCGATCTCATTAACCGCACGGGCCACGCGCTCGTCGCTATTTAAGGACTCACTCGGATACAAGGAGATCAGCTCTTTCGCGTGCAGTCCGAGACCTTTCAGATCAAGGCCCTGCTGATCGGCAGCCGCAAGAACACCAATCAGCGCAATCTCAAGCGCACCTTCCCGATTTGTCGCCATCACTATCTCCTTTCCGGCGAAATGCCGGGCAGAACACAAATAAACCAAATTGAGCAATCACGCCAGCCGGCGAGGATCCCCTATGTCCGCACAACAGAAGAAACCCCAATTCATCCATGGACAGCCGAGCATGGGCCTGCCATTCCAGAAAGAACTGGTGGTGGACCTGTTCGCCGGCGGCGGCGGTGCAAGCACCGGTATTGCCCGGGCGTACCGAGAGCCGGACGTGGCAGTAAACCACAACCCGATTGCCCTGGCCGTGCACCGCGCCAATCACCCCAAAACCGCGCACTACGTCGCCGACGTGTTTGAGGTTGATCCGGTCATGGCCACCGGCGGGCAGCCCGTTGGCATTCTCTGGGCGTCGCCGGACTGCCGCCATCACAGCAAAGCCAAAGGCGGTGCACCGCGCGACCGTGGCGTGCGCGGGTTGGCCTGGGTCGTTGTTCGCTGGGCGCATGCCACCCGGCCTCGCCTGATGTTCCTGGAGAACGTCGAAGAGTTTTGCGACTGGGGCCCAATCGATGAAGACGGTCAGCCGATCAAGGCTGAGCGCGGGCGCACCTTCAAGTCATTCATTGCGGCGCTCAGCACCGGCCTGCCAGCCGATCACCCGGACATGCCGGAGGTTCTGCAGTCGATCGGTGATTTCGTGCCGGTGGAAAACCTGGTCCGGGGCCTGGGATACAACGTCGAATGGCGGGAGCGGATCGCGGCGAACGCCGGCGCACCAACTATCCGCAAGCGCCTCTACCTGGTGGCGCGTAGCGATGGCCTACCGATTGTTTGGCCTGAGCCAGTTCGGCACAAGAAACCGACAGCGAAACAACTGCCCTGGCGCACGGCCGCCGAGTGCATTGACTGGAGCAACCTGGGTAAGACGATCTTCCGGGACAAGCCCATGGCACTGAATACGCGCCGCCGGGTGGCCAAGGGCATGTGGCGCCACGTCATCACCAGTGAGAAGCCATTCATTGTGCCGATGCGCGGGACGTCGGAAGCGCACACCAGCACACACAGCGTGGATGACTCGATTTCAACCATCAGCGCCGGCGGAACCCATCACGGCCTGGTGCAGCCCGTGGCGGCGCCGTTCCTCACCGAATGCGCCAATGGGTCATCGCAACGTAACTTCGACGTGCAGGAAGCACTGCGCACTCAGGTTGCCCAGGTGAAAGGTGGTCATTTCGCGATGGCAGCGTGTCACCTGACCCACCTCACGCACCACGGGGAACGCAGCGGATACTCACCGGACGAGTCGGCACGCACGGTCACCGGCGCGAATCGCGGCGAGCAGGCCATTGTCTGTGGGCACATGACAGCATTCGGACAGAACGCCGTTGGAAGCTCGCCTGATGATCCTGCGCAGACTGTGCTAGCCGGTGCAGCGCGTCACGGCATCGTGGCGGCGAACATGGTCACGCTGCGCAAGGGATCTGTGGGGGCCGATGTTGACGGGCCTCTGGCCGTGGTCGCCACCAGCACCGGGCACCACGCGGTGACGGCGGCATTCTTCGAGCAGGCCAACGGCGGATTTTACAAAGGCGACGGCCGATCGGCATACCAGCCAACGTCGACGATCTGCCAGTCAGGGGCCAACCAGCGACTGGCCACTGCGTACCTGGTGAAGTACTACGGGTGCGACAAGGGCGGCGTTTCGCTGACGGAGCCGATGCACACGCTGCCCACAAAAGACCGCGTTGCCCTCGTCGAAGTGGTTCAGGTGCCGGATACGCTGACGCCCGAACAGATGGATGGCGCCCGGCGCTGCGCCGCCTTCATGCACGAGCATCTGCCGGAGCATTTCAAAGAGCCGGCCGAGATGATCATGATCGGCGGCTACGTGCTGGTGGACATCACCTTGCGCATGCTGCAGCCGCCAGAACTGAAGGCCGCCCAAGGGTTCGACAAGAACTACATCATCGACCGAGGCCTGTTCGTTGATCCAGCCACCGGTGCCGAGCAGTGGCTGCCGATCAACAAGACGAATCAGGTCAGACTCATAGGCAACAGCGTTTGTCCGGACGAAGCTGAAGCCCTGGTCAGGGCTAACGCCGCCGACATCATCGAGCTTTACCATCGCCTCGCCGCGTAACTCCCCCACTCCACCGCCCGGGCATGGCCCGGCAAGGAAATTACTGTGTCCGAAGTAATGCGATGGAAGCTAAAAGGCTTCATTCCAGGAGTCGAGGGCGTTTCGAAAGCGCTGTTCCAGCCTTGGGTTGTCCAGGCGGAAGACTTTGATAACGCCACCCGCCTATTTCTGGATGCTGCCGAGCGGTGCGCCGCCTCAGAACGCAGAGAGAAAGAGCTGCAACAGCGCCTGACCGCAGCGGATGAGCGGATCGATGAATTGACTCAGGAGCGCGATAGGCTGCACGCGTATGGCCGCAGCTGCGGACTTGATGAGGCTTCCACGCTTTGTAGCCGCTTAGCCTACGACACCTATTACCCGACCGGCAGCCGCTTCAAACACTTCATACCGAAGGCTCTGGAGCAGCAGGGCAATCTGCTTATCAAAGCAGCTAACGCCATCGCCTCTCTGCCAGGCGGGCCTTACGAACGCTTCAAGGCGCGCCAGGCAAAGCAGGAAGAATCTGCCAAATCCCGATAGGAGTACATCCGTACTCCACTGCAAACCTGTAACCCCTTCCCCTTCAAATCCAGCAGCCAAAAATCCCCTAGCGATCAAATCAGCCTTGATCACTTGGAGTAACGTCTGACGAATTGAGAAATGAGTTCCACGCCTCAAACGCGTGGTGATGGCGAAGCGTAGCAGCATCCCAATCAACGCCGGCCACTTCCTTTGCTGAAACCATCATCATCATTTTGCTGGTGGCCGCATCGAGTTCGATCAAGAGGTGGTGAGATTTGAATCTGAAGTCATCTAAACCGCTCATGGATTCGCCTTGCGACAGGCCTAGCCGGAGACTCCGTGTCGTACCCATCAAACGGATGACAAAGCGTAATGGTAATCGTTCCCCGCAATCGACGGTCTACTGCTTCGCTTGTTTGGAACCAGCTCTAGGAAGCTTCTCTGGGTTGCGGCTCGAAACTGATCGAAGAGCGCCTGGGGCTTTTCGGCGCGCTTGATCAAGCCCCCTCGCCAGAGCCGCTGTCATAGATTCTCCTGGTGCTGACTCTGGAGCTTCTTCAAAAAGCATCCTTTCATCCGGCCCGTAAACACCTATAAACAGTTCGGTTCTGCCGAGCAGTGACATTCGCACTTGGACATTCAGCAATGTGCCATCTGGCTGCCGTTCATCCACGGATCGAGTGTGAATCGCGGGGTCCGCCCAATTCCAGAAAACCTTGCCTCTGTTTCTCATCTGCGTCGCCCTGATGTTAAGGCGGCGATTATGCGACCGAGGCGAATCTCAGCGATATACCCATTCAAAAAGATTTTTTAATCACTCCCAATCTATCGAAAGTCAGCCGCTATAGCGGCGAGGACGAAGTCATGCCCAAGCATAAGCCAGAGTTGACCGCCATCTACAACGTGTTCGGCCTCAGCTCAAACCACGAACTGTCGACACTGTTGGCCAACATCGAAAACACCAAACGTTTCTCCGATCTTCTGCACGATGTCGAGCGCGAGTTCTTCATGGTGCCGGGTGAACCGTCTGGAGAGCCTGAAGGCGAAGGTTCAGCGGTTGATGCTGAGTGCCTGGTTAATCGCTGGGGATCGAAGCCGAGCGAGTACCTGGAACAGTTCCGGGCTGCCCTGCCTTTTGCCGCTGCGAACGCGATTCCTGACTATGAAGCGCCCGCAACCGGCGAGAAGTGGTCGCTCACAGGTGAGAATGGTTCTTGGGATTACGATAGCCTTGATGAATTGCTGAAGGACCACTATGGCCATGACAGTGATGGAGATGGACACCCGGCCAGCTTCAGCTTGGGCTTGTACGAAGGCGGCACGGTCTATCGCGGAACTGAATGCAAGGACGATCCGGCGGCCTTTCTGCCAGACCAAAGTGAATTGCTCGACCACATGAGCGAGCGCGCTTACGACAGCGACGCGGGCGAGTGGGCGGACAACTACCCAACACTCGACGCAAAGGCGAAGGCGGATCTGGAACGGGCGATGCGGCCACTTATGGCGTGGGCTCGCAAGCATTGCCAGCCGGTGTTCTTCACGATCAAGGACGTTACGCCGCACATCGTCACCGAAGAGGATGTCACCCGGAGCAGGAAGTCGTGATCGCCACCCTCTGGTTCGCCTACGTCTTCATCTACAAGGGGCCGAGGCCATGAAACGCGCGCCGCGATTGTCGCCCGCGCAATTGAAAGTGCTCGGTGTCGCAGTGAGCAGTCTTCCGAATTTCTACAAATCGTCGCACACGCGCACTACCGGAAAGCTTGAAGACCTTGGCTTGCTGAAATGGTGCGGATCGGCTGGAACATCGGCATATGGATCTCTTTTCCAAGCGACCGAGCAAGGGAAAGCTGTATGGGCGGCTCAGACCACATCGCCCTAACCCAAACCCCCTACATGCCTGCCGGTGAGCGGCGGGCGAGGTATGCACGCATGTTTATTTGCGCAGAAACGAAGATCGGGAAGTGCAAATCGCTCGGCGACCAAGTGCGAGTGTGCGCGCTTCGTCGTGGCGGCGGTTGGAGGCAGGCCCGCGAGGACTTGGCGAAACAGGCGGAACGGTGGTTTGGGCATGAGCCGGTGACCACCAAGCAAGACTGGCAAGCCATTCGCGCCGAAGTCTTCCGAACCGACTAACCCACCTTCTACCGCCCAGCGCGGCGCACTACAGCTTTGAATAAGAGCTCGCTCAAGCCAGATGCAAGTCCCCCGGTAAGGCTGCAGTTTGTAAACACTGGTTGAGCGAACAACCAAAAAAGTAGCACGACGCACCCACTCCGCCATATAAAAATTTTACTAAGCCGCCCAGCGCGGCAAGGACACTACATGTTCGCATTCAAACTCACCCTGATCCTGCTGGGCGCTTTGCTGTACCTGGTCGGCAGCGGCTGCTGGCTCTTCTGGATCGGCCCATGCCTTCTGGAGGACGGTGAAAAGGCCGACATCCTCTACGCCATCGCCGGCACCTGCGCCTGGCTGCTGATCACCTTCGGTTTCATCGTTCACATCATCAAGACGGTGCGGCCCACTGCGGCCGGCGGGAGGTAGATATGTCAGCGGCAGAACAACTGAACGATGGCGTCACCGGTGACAAGGTTCCCGAGGCGCAAATGGCCGAAATCCTCGGCACCACTATTGCGGCGCTGCGCTCAAAGCGAGCCAGGAACCAGATACCTCTTGGCGTCTGGAATAAGCATGGCAGCAGAATCATCTACAGCATCAGGAGATATTACGAATGGCTCGAAAGTCAGTGGGTCTGCCCGCAGGAATGGACCTCCACCACGGATCGATCCGCATCCGATTTATGTGGAACGGCAGCCGGCGCAGTGAAACGCTCCCCTATCCCGCGACACAGAAAGGAATCAAATCAGCCTCACAGGTTGTTGATCAGGTAAAGGGGCTGATCAAGCTGGGGTTGCTCGACGACGACAAGTACGCCGAGCTATTCCCCAGTTCCAGCAACGTCGCCGGCGGGAAGATCAACTTCGGCGAGTACGCTCAGCTCTGGCTGGATAGCCGCGAGGTAGTGGCCGGCACGAAGGGGAATTACAAGGGAGCGCTAAACAGGTACTGGATGCCTGGGCTGGCCCTGGTGCGGATCGACCTGATCACCACCACGCTGCTCCGCCGGGTTATGGCTTCCAGGGAGTGGAAGTCGCCAGGGGTGAAGCGCAACGCGATCTCGAAGCTGTCGACAATACTGAACTCCGCTGTGTCTGAGGAGTTGATCCCAAAGAACCCGGCGGCGATCCTGGAGCTGCCCAAGCGTATTAAGAAGGAAATCGACCCGTTCACCCTAGACGAGGCAAACCAGATCATCGCCAAAATGTACGAGCACAGTCACTGGCCCAGTACGATCTATGCGGCATTTTTTGAGTTTGTTTTTTTTACGGGGATGCGCCTATCCGAAGCCCTGGCGACGCGCTGGGATGCGGTTGACGAAGAGAAGAGGACGGCCCACGTATGTCGCGGGATCGCCTTGGGGGAAGTGGTGGAACGCACGAAAACCGGCGGAGACCGATTCGTTTTGTTGAATGACCGGGCCATGCACGCCCTGCAATTTGCCAGGGAGTACGCGGAGCGTCGGAAAAAAGGCAAAGGGAAAGTGCTGGAAACGCCCTTCATTTTCCCGCCGTCAAAGAACTCGGAGTACGTGAAACAGACATCTGACCTGCACAAGCAGTGGATTCCGACTTTGAACGCTCTGAATATCCGTCGTCGGCCGCCATACAACTGTCGTCACACCTATGCGACAATATGCATTATGTCTGGCATGAACCCCGCCTTCATCTCCCAGCAGCTCGGCCATAGTGTGCAGATGCTGCTCTCGACTTATGCGCGTTGGATCAACTCAAGCTCGGACTGGAGCGAAATGGAAAAGCTCCAGATTGGTCCCAAATTGGTCCCAGCTCAAATAAGCGCACCCTAAGCTATTGATAGGTAAAGTAATTGATCTCCACAGCTAACATCACCATGCAGTTCGGCGCCAAGCCGCTCTTCGAGAATGTCTCGGTCAAATTCGGCGCCGGCAACCGTTATGGTTTGATCGGTGCCAACGGTTGCGGCAAGTCGACCTTCATGAAAATCCTTGGCGGCGACCTTGATCCGTCCGGCGGCCAGGTCATGCTCGAGCCGAACGTACGCCTGGGTAAACTGCGTCAGGACCAGTTCGCCTACGAAGAATTCACCGTGCTCGACACCGTGATCATGGGCCACGAAGAGCTGTGGAAGGTCAAGGCTGAGCGCGACCGCATCTACTCGCTGCCGGAAATGAGCGAAGACGACGGCATGGCCGTGGCCGAGCTGGAAACCGAATTCGCCGAAATGGACGGCTACACCGCCGAATCCCGCGCCGGCGAGCTGCTGCTGGGCCTGGGTATTCCGCTGGAGCAACACTTCGGCCCGATGAGCGAAGTGTCCCCAGGCTGGAAACTGCGCGTATTGCTGGCCCAGGCGCTGTTCTCCGACCCTGAAGTGCTGTTGCTCGACGAACCGACCAACCACCTGGACATCAACACCATCCGCTGGCTGGAAAACATCCTGACCCAGCGCTCCAGCCTGATGATCATCATCTCTCACGACCGTCACTTCCTGAACAGCGTGTGCACCCACATGGCTGACCTGGACTACGGCGAGCTGCGCCTGTTCCCGGGCAACTACGACGAGTACATGACCGTGGCGACCCAGTCCCGCGAGCAACTGCTGTCGGACAACGCCAAGAAGAAAGCCCAGATTTCCGAGCTGCAATCGTTCGTCAGCCGCTTCTCGGCCAACGCCTCCAAAGCCAAGCAGGCCACTTCCCGTGCCAAGGCGATCGACAAGATCCAGCTGGCCGAGGTCAAGCCTTCGAGCCGCGTGAGCCCGTTCATCCGTTTCGATCAGAACAAGAAGCTGCACCGCCAGGCCGTGATGGTCGAAAAAATGGCCAAGGGTTTCGACGGCAAGCCGTTGTTCAAAGACTTCAGCTTCCAGGTTGAAGCAGGCGAGCGTGTTGCGATCATCGGCCCGAACGGTATCGGCAAGACCACCCTGCTGCGCACCCTGGTCAATGAATTGACCCCGGACGCCGGCAGCATCAAGTGGACCGACGCTGCCGAACTGGGCTACTACGCTCAGGACCACGCGCACGACTTCGAAGACGACGTCACCCTGTTCGACTGGATGGGTCAGTGGACGCAAGGCGAACAAATGATTCGCGGCACTTTGGGCCGCATGCTGTTCTCCAACGACGAGATCCTCAAGTCGGTCAAGGTGATTTCCGGTGGTGAGCAAGGCCGCATGTTGTTCGGCAAGCTGATCCTGCAAAAGCCGAACGTGCTGATCATGGACGAACCGACCAACCACTTGGACATGGAATCCATCGAAGCGCTGAACCTGGCGCTGGAAAACTACCCGGGCACGCTGATCTTCGTCAGCCACGACCGTGAGTTCGTATCGTCGCTGGCCACCCGCATCATCGAGTTGAGCGCCAACGGCGTGATCGACTTCAGCGGCACCTACGACGATTACCTGCGCAGCCAGGGCGTGGTGTTCTAAGTAACGCCACTGTAGTGAGCTGGCTTGCCCTGTGAGCTGGCTTGTTGTGGCGAGCAGGCTTGCCCTGCGTTGGGCTGCGAAGCGGCCCTAAAATCAGACACCGCGTTCTGCCTGGCAGAACGCGGTGTTTTTTATTGGGGCTGCTGCGCAGCCCAACGCAGGGCAAGCCTGCTCGCCACAAGCAGCCCGCTCACCATAATAAACCCAGCCATCAAACAAACTAGTTAGCCTGCTTCCTTTTCCCCCACGCCCTTGCCATCATGCCGTCACCGCCCGCCCGCGAACGAGTGACCATGCCTGCCACTGCCCCCACTTCACTGTCGATCACCCTGCAGATCGTCTCCATCGTCTTCTACACCTTCATCGCCTTTATCTGCATCGGCCTGCCGATCGCGGTAATCCCGGGCTATGTGCATGAAAACCTGGGTTTCAGCGCGGTGGTGGCCGGGATCACCATCGGTTCGCAGTACCTGGCCACCCTGCTCAGCCGGCCCATGGCTGGGCGCATGTCCGATAACGTCGGCACCAAGCGGGCAATTGTGCTGGGCCTGGCCGGTATTCTGGTCAGCGGTGTGCTGACGTTTTTCGCGACGCTGGTCGAGAGCCTGCCCGCGCTGAGCCTGGGCATCCTGATCGTCGGCCGGCTGTTGCTTGGCGTAGCTCAAGGGCTGATTGGCGTGGGCACCATCAGTTGGTGCATGGGCGCGGTGGGCGCTGAACACACCGCGCGCTCGATTTCGTGGAATGGCATTGCCTCCTACGGCGCCATTGCGATTGGCGCGCCGCTGGGCGTGGTGATGGTGGCGGATTATGGCTACACCAGCCTCGGCATCGCCTTGACGGTGCTGGCGGCGTTGGGTCTGGTGCTGATCCGCAATAAGCCTTCGGTGCCCGTGGTACGCGGCGAACGGCTGCCCTTTTGGGCGGTGTTCGGGCGCATTGCGCCGTTTGGCACCAGCCTGTGCCTGGCGTCGATTGGCTATGGCACGCTGACCACCTTTATTACCCTGTATTACCTCAATCGCGGCTGGGCCGGGGCAGCGTATTGCCTGACGGTATTTGGCGTGTGTTTTATCCTGTCGCGCCTGGTGTTCATCTCTGCCATCAGCCGTTTTGGCGGGTTCAGTGCAGCGATTGCCTGCATGACCATTGAAACCCTGGGCCTGACGCTGCTGTGGCTGGCGCCCTCAACCGGGGTTGCGTTGATCGGTGCCGGGCTCACGGGTTTTGGCCTGTCGCTGGTGTACCCGGCGCTTGGCGTCGAAGCCATCAAGCAAGTGCCCAATAGCAGCCGTGGCGCCGGCTTGAGTGCGTATGCGGTGTTTTTTGATCTGGCCCTGGCGATTGCCGGGCCATTGATGGGCGCCGTGGCCCTGAACCTGGGCTACGGCTGGATCTTCTTTTGCGCCGCGCTGCTATCGGTCACGGCGCTGGGGCTGACCGTGCTGCTCAAACGCCGCGCTTACTGATCAGCGGTCTGCATACCGGCGCGGGTCGCTTGGCCCAGCGTGTGGGAGAAGAAGCGCCCCGCTTCTGAAATCAGGTCGCGGTGGATGCCTTCGCGGTCGACGCCATCGGCATCGGTGCAGATCGCCGGCATCGCCACCAACTGGTCGCTGTCACACGGCGCCATGAACACGAAATGCCCGGCGCCCGCCAACAGTTTGAAATCCGGCGGCTCCGGCAGTTTGCGCGCCAGCGCAGCGGCGTTCTTGTCCACCGCCACCAGTTTGTCGCCGTCGCCGCTGTAAAGCAGCACGGGCACATGCACATCCGCCAGGGTATGGCGGCCAAACATCAGGCTCAACGGCGCCATCAGCATCAAGGCATGAATGCGCGGGTCGGCCTGTGGCTGCAAGTCGTCGCGGTCGACCACCAGTTCGCCTTTGGTGGTGCATGCGTCGCGGTCTTCCGGGCGCTCCTGGCAATAACGGCGCAGGCGGTCGAAATCCGGCTTGGCGCCGGCCAGGATCAACGCGGTTTCGCCGCCGGCGGAGTAACCGATTACGCCCACCTGATCGACGTTCACGAACGGCGACAGCATCGGGTCGCCGAGGGTGGCGGTGATCGCTTCGGAGATCTGAATCGGCCGGCCGTACAGGTTACTCACGGTGCCCAGGCGGCTGTGATCCTTGTAGTTGTCGCCAGGGTGCAACACGGCCACCACGACAAACCCCTTGCGTGCCAAAGACGTGGCCAGGTCGTGCAGGGCCAGTGGCGTACCGGTGTTGCCGTGGGACAGCATCAGCATCGGAAAGCGGCCGATGGCGACCTTGGAGTCTTCGGTGGCGGCGACGTGATAGGCGCCCAACGCAGTGCTGTGCTCATCGTCGGTCGACGGATAAAACGCGATGGCTTTCATCGGCTGCAGGTCCAGCGGGTCGAGAAAGGTCATGCGATGGAAGCCCACACTCCAATGCGGGTGCGGCGCTGGGGCGGCGTGCACTGAAATCAGGCCACCGAGCAGGGAGAGAACCAAAACAGCACAAAGACGCATCATGGGGATGTCCACCTTTGCTGCGCGACCACGTTCAACACCCGCGGCAGATCTATATGAAAAGTCCATGGTTCAAGGCGCTCACACCGGGTGATAAACCCATGCGTGCATAACCTGGGCCAAAGTAGTGACAGCGGGTAAACGAAAAAACTCCGTATTCCGGTCGTTTGAGGCGATCAGAATACAGAGTTTAGGCGCCCGGCTTCAGATTGGAACCGAGCAGACGCGAAATTTACACAAGCCTTACGCGGCGGCGAACAATTGTTCGTTGATGACAGCGTTGGCGTCGCTCAGGGCTTTGCTGCGTACTTCTTCACCGTAGGCCAGGCCTTGGGCGCGGACGAACTCGATGTCGGTGATGCCAAGGAAGCCAAACACCAGTTTCAAATAGTCTTCGTGGCCGACGTTGCTTGCCTGACCGGCGTGCAGACCGCCCGCAGTCGAGACGATGATCAGCTTCTTGCCACCGCACAGGCCTTCAGGGCCGGCTTCGGTGTAACGGAACGTCTGGCCGGCAACGGCGATGCGGTCGATCCAGGCCTTGAGCTGGGACGGCACCGAGAAGTTGTACATCGGCGCGCCGATCACCACAGCGTCGGCAGCGATGAATTCAGCCAGGGACGACGCGCTCAGCTCAGCCTCGTGCTGTTGTACCGCGTCGCGCAGTTCAGCCGCGGTGCCCAGGGCGCCCAGGGTCAGGCCCGAAAAGTGGCTGATGCCTTCGCTTGCCAGGTCACGGTAAGTCACTTCCACACCCGGCTCAGCCGCTTGCCAGGCCTTGACCACACCAGCGCTGAGCTGACGCGAAGCCGAGTTGTCGCCGAGGATGCTGGAATCGATATGCAACAGTTTCATGCGGGATCTCCAAGTGAGGATCGCGGCTAGGCGATCGAATGAGGTTGATCCTACACATGAACCCAATAAACGATTAGACAGCTTAAATGCGATTGTTCGTCCTGCCAGCAGGACAATCGATTAAACGCCAACATTCAATCCAACAAGGTTATTGCCTGATGCGCTGACGCACTGGATTTCGCCCGCGCTTGGCTTCATTCTCGCCGGCAGATCCGACAGCCAGCGGCCACGCCATGCACCCACCCTCTCCCGTACTGACCAAGAGCCTGACCCTGATCCTAGCCATCTGCTGCGGGTTTTCGGTCGCCACGATTTACTACAACCAGGCCATGCTGCCGCTGATTGCCGACACCTTTGCGGTGTCGACCGCGCACGTCGGGCAGATCGCGATGCTCACGCAGCTCGGTTATGCCTGTGGCCTGCTGCTGTTCGTGCCGCTGGGCGACCGGATCAGCCGACGCACCCTGATCCTGGCCGTGCTGTGCCTGAACTTCATCAGCCTGCTGGCCTCGGCCACGGCGCCGTCTTACGCCTGGCTGCTGGTGGCGAGCGGGCTGCTGGGGCTGTCGGGAATCAGCGCGCAGGTGATCATTCCCGCCGCTTCCGACCTCAGTACCCTCGAACAGAAAGGCGCGGTGCTGGGCCTGATGGTCAGCGGCTTGTCGGCCGGTGGCTTGCTGGCCAGGACCGTCAGCGGCGTGGTCAGCGGCTGGCTGGGCTGGCGCGGCATGTTTGCCGTGGCCGCGGCGCTGGATGTACTGCTGTTTATGGCAATCCTGACGCGCATGCCGGTGTCGATCTCCACCAGCAAACTCGCGTATGGCGCCTTGCTCAAATCCCTCTGGGGTTTGGCCAGGCAATATCCGACCCTGCGCCAGTCGGCGCTAAAGGGCGCCCTGGTATTTGGTGCATTGAATGTGTTCTGGGGCTCGATGGCCGCCTTGCTGGCCTTGCCGCCGTATGGCTTTTCGAGTGCCCAGGCAGGCCTGGTGGGGCTCTCGGCCATTGTCGGCATCCTCTGCGCCTCGACCATCGGCCAACAAACCCGGCGCCATGGGCGCTTGCTCGAACGCGCCGGCATCACCACGGTGCTGGTGGCGTTTATCCTGATCTACAGCCTTGGGCTGAGCGGCTGGTGGTGGCCCATCCTGATCGCGGCCACCTTCCTCGACCTGGGTAACCGGACCAACCAACTGGCCAACCAGACCCGCGTATTGGCGCTGGAACCCTCAGCCACCAGCCGCCTGAACACCGTGTTCATGGTGGTCTACTTTATCGGCGGCGCCCTGGGCTCGGCGGCGGGCGCTTTCGCCTCGCAGCACTACGGCTGGCAGGGTCAGGCCCTCACCGGCGCGGCCTTCGCCGGGCTGGCCTTGCTGATGACCCTGTTCAGTGGGACGACACATAAATCGACGCCGACGTAGGCGCCGGCAACGCATAGGTGCGCTTCATCCACTGGATCTCTGCCTGCGGCGTGCGCCCGAAAAAGCGTTTGAACTCGCGGCTGAACTGCGAAGCGCTCTCATAGCCGACCCTGGCACACGCCGTGGCGGCGGTGATGTCGTTGCGCAACATCAATAAGCGCGCCTGGTGCAGGCGCGTGGACTTGAGGTATTGCATCGGTGAGGTGCCCGTGACCGTGCGAAAGTGCGCATGAAAACTCGGCACGCTCATCACGGCTTCCGCCGCCAGGGCTTCCACGTCCAGGTGCTGGTGGTAGCAGCCGTGAATCTTGAGGATCGCCCGCGCGACCTTACCGAACTGGCCCTGCTGGTTCAGCGCGGCGCGCATCGAGCCGCCCTGCGCGCCCGTGAGGATGCGGTAGTAGATTTCGCGCACCAGCGACGGGCCGAGGAGTTGCGCGTCCATCGGCACGCGCATCACTTCGAGAAAACGCAGCAACGACTCGCTGAGCGGCTCATCCATGGGCGATGAATACATGCCGCGGGGCTTGGCCTCAATCAGGTCAGGGAAGTCATCCAGCGCCACCATCCATTCGGCGGCGAGGGTAAAATCCAGCCGCAGGTACACCGCCAGCATGGGCTCCTCTTCGCTGGCCTCGGTTTCCATGGTGAACGGCACAGGTACCGAGACCACCAGGTAATGCTGTGCGTCATACAGGTAAATGTCTTCCCCCAGAAAGCCGCGCTTGCACCCCTGGCAGACAATCACAATGCCGGGATCGTAGAGCACTGGCACCCGATGCAAAGGCCGGTTGGAACGCAGAAAGCGCACATCATCCAACGCGGTCAGGTTATAGCCTTCGACAGGCGCCAGGGTGCCCATCAGTTCGATAATTCGTTGGGCACGGCCCATGGTGCAAGGCTCCTGGCGAAAACCGCACGTTACTGCGCAATCGTCGCCGTGGCTATGCACTCATAGGAATAGGCAATCAGCAGATTGGTTTGGATATTCGCTCAAACCGCCCGTTTCCGTAGCCTGAAACACCACGTTCAGCCCTCGGAGATGCCCTCATGCTTATCGTCTACAACCCCGCCACCGGTGAAGAAATCGGCCGCGTTGCCAAGAACACCTCGGCTGAGGTCAAAGCGGCGGTCGACCGCACCTGCGCGGCGTTCCCTGAATGGTCTTCCACGCTCGCCAGGGAGCGCAGCGAGATCCTGCGCCGCTGGCACGACGCCGTTAAGGCTGACAAGGAAGCCTTTGCCGAACTGCTGTGCCGCGAAAATGGCAAGTGCCTCACCGAAGCCCGGGGCGAGATCGATTACGGCCTGGGTTTTATCGAGTGGTACGCCGAAGAAGCCAAGCGCGTGTACGGCGACACCCTGCCCACCCACGACCGCAACGCCAACGTGCTGGTGACCAAGGAAGCCATTGGCCCTGTCGCGGCAATCACCCCGTGGAATTTCCCGTTCATGATGATCACGCGCAAAGTCGCCACAGCCTTGGCGGCGGGTTGCACCATGGTCATCAAACCTGCCGAAGACACGCCGCTCACCGCCTTCAAGCTGCTGGAATACGCGCGCAAGGCCGGTATCGAACCCGGCGTGCTGGAAGTGGTGGTCGGCGATCCCAGGGAGATCGGCCTGATCTTCACCGGCGACCCGCGTATTCGCAAAATCACCTTTACCGGCTCCACCGCTGTCGGCAAATTGCTTGCGGCGCAATGCGCGGCCACCCTCAAGAAAATGACCCTGGAACTGGGCGGCAACGCGCCGTTTATCGTGTTCGAGGACGCCAACCTGGATGAGGCCGTCAAGGGCCTGGTCAGCGCCAAACTGCGCAACAGCGGGCAGGTTTGCATCTCGCCAAACCGGATTTTTGTGCAGCACAGCATCCTCGACGAGTTCGTCCAACGGGTGCAGGCGGCCGTTGCCAAAATCGACGTGGATCAAGGCCTGCGCGAAGACTTTGTGGTCGGGCCGCTGGTCAATCAACTGGGTTTTGACAAAGTCGTCCGCCTGGTGGAAGACGCCAAGGCCGCCGGCGCCAGCGTGCTGATGGGCGGCAAGCCCCATGCCAGGGGCGGGTTGTTCTACGAACCCACCGTGTTGATCGGTTTGCGCGACGACTCGCCGCTGGCCACTGAGGAAATCTTCGGGCCGGTGTTCGCCTTCTATTCATTCAAGGATGAAGAGGAAGTCATCGCGCGCGCCAACCAGACCGAGTTTGGCCTGGTGGCGTATGCCTACACCCGCGCGCTGGGGCGTTCGCTAAGGCTGTCGCGCCAACTGGAGGCTGGGATGGTCATCCTCAATTCCGGTTCGGTCGGCACCGCGTCGATTCCATTTGGCGGTATCAAGCAATCCGGCTACGGCCGTGAGGGCAGCTATTACGGGATCGAAGAGTACGTGCATGTGAAGTATGTGCTGATGGCGGGCGCGCAGTTCTAAGCGTTTAATCGCGTCCACAGCGAGTCGCCACACGGCGCTCGCTTTTTTGTAGTGGATTTGCCCTCGCCAGACGCGGATAGTTCGTCCCACTGACAGGACAATAGGTTGACCATGCAAGACCTCAACGACCTCTACTATTTCGCCAAAGTCGTCGAGGCCGGCGGCTTTGCGGCGGCCGGCCGGCTGCTGGGGATTCCCAAGTCACGGCTGTCACGGCGTATTGCCGAGCTGGAAGAACGCCTCGGCGCGCGCCTGTTGCAGCGCACCACCCGCCAATTGACCCTCACTGCGGTCGGCGAGCGTTATTTGCGCCATTGCCAGGCGATGCTGCTGGAAGCGGAAATGGCCGACGAGGCCGTGGCCAGTATGTCCAGCGAACCGCGCGGGCGCCTGCGGGTCAGTTGCCCGGTGGGCATGGCCCAGCACATGTTGCCGGACATGGTTGCCGGTTTTCTCGCCGCCCACCCGCTGGTGCAGCTGGAGATGACGCTGGTGAACCGCCGTGTCGACCTGGTGGCTGAGGGCATCGACGTGGCCCTGCGCGTGCGCGAGTCGGGCGATGAAGACCCGCTGCTGGTGACCAAGCGCCTGCGCCAGGCCCAGACCCTGCTGGTGGCCAGCCCTGAATTCATCCAGGGTCGGCACATCGACAGCCTCGAAGACCTCAAACAACTGCCGGTGCTCGGCGCGCTGGAGGCCGACCGCCTGGTCCACCTGCGCCTGATCGACCCGCAAGGCAACGCTCAGGACCTCGCGCTGGAGGCCCGCCTGGGCATCGACGACTTCATCGTGCGCAAGGCCTGTGCCCTCAAAGGCCTGGGTTTCACCGTCTTGCCGATGATGTACTGCGAAGAGGAATTGGCCAGCGGCCAGTTGGTGCAGCTGCTGCCGCAATGGTCGTCGCCGGGCGGCTGGTTGCAGGCGGTGTACCCGCATCGCCGTGGCGTACTGCCGGCCATTCGTGCCTGGATCGACTACCTGGAAGAAGCCTTCAAGGGCTGCGGAGACCGCTTGCTATGAAAATGACTGAAGCACACGTCGCCGCCTTCTGCCTGAGCCTGCCCGGCGCGCGGGAAGACTATAAATGGGGCGGCGTGCGGGTGTTCTCGATCGCCGGCAACAAGATGTTCGCCCTGCAGAACCTGCGGGGCGAATCGCTGGCGTTCAAGGTCGACAAGGACCTGTTCCTCGGCCATGTCGACCGCCCCGGCATCCACCCGGCGCCTTACCTGGCGCGGGCACAGTGGATCATCATGAACACGCCCTACCCGCTGGGCGCCGAGGAACTGCGTGGCCTGTTGCGGCGTTCTCACCAATTGGTGGTGAGCAAACTGCCCAAGCGCACGCAGATCGGGCTGTTGCTAGAAGATTGAAAGCAGCGTGCCGCCCAGGAATAACTGGTCGAGCCAGAACACCTCGTGCAGCAACACGATGACCCAGAACAGCACCTGGTACGACACCTTGCGCGTCTTGTGGCGGAACACCTGCTGGGCGATCAACGCCCCGGGCCACCCGCCGGCCAGTTCCACGGCGTGCAGGATGTTTTCGCGAACGCGCGGGCCTGCTGTCTCAGCCTTGCGCTTGTCACCCCAGTAAAGAAAAAACGCCACCACGCTGACCACGCCATAAGCGGCCAGCGGGATCACTGTCTCACCGCGATGCCACACCAGCGCCGCCCCCAGCAGCGGCGCGGCGCACAGCAGCACAAAGATCAGCGCCTTGAGGCGCGGATGCTGAATGTTCATGGCTTGACCGCCGACCAGTCGATCCAGCCGAACTGCCAGGTCGCCAGGATCAGCACACCGAACGCGATGCGATACCAGGCAAAGGCCGCATAGCTGTGGCTGGCGATGAACTTGAGCAAGGCCTTGACCGCGATCATCGCAAAGATGAACGAGGTGACAAACCCGATGGCAAACACCGGCAGGTCATCGGGCTGGAACAAGTGACGGTACTTGTAGCCCGAATACAGGGCCGCGCCGACCATGGTTGGCATCGCCAGAAAAAACGAAAACTCGGTGGCGGTCTTGCGCGACAGGCCGAACAACAGGCCGCCAATGATGGTGGCGCCGGAGCGTGAGGTGCCCGGAATCATCGCCAGGCACTGGGCCACACCGACCTTGAGCGCGTCTTTCCAGGTGATCTGATCCACGGTTTCAGCATGGACCGCATGCTGGCGGCGCTCGGCCCACAACATGATCACGCCGCCCACGACCAGGGCGGTGGCCACGGTGATCGGGTTGAACAGGTAGTGCTTGATCAGGTCGGCAAAAATCACCCCCAGCACGATGGCCGGCGCCACCGCGATGATCAGGTTAGCCGTAAACCGCCGGGCACTGGGCTGGGTCGGCAAGCCGATGACCACGTCGAGAATCTTGCGCCGAAACTCCCAGACCACTGCCAGGATCGCGCCCAATTGAATGATGATGTTGAACGCCTCAAAGCGTTCGCCGCCGAAGCCGATCAAGTCGGCGACGATGATCTGGTGCCCGGTGCTGGAAATGGGCAGGAACTCTGTCAGCCCCTCCACCACGCCAAGAATCAATGCCTGTATGGCGGTCCAAAAATCCATGTATCCCCCAAAGGTCATGCCTGTCGGCATGCCTTGACTGTCTTTTTAATAGTTCACTGACGACAAGCGCACTCAAGTTCCGGTGCTGATTTTCAACATCGGTCTGCAAAAATTTCGTGAAAAATCAGGGAGTACTCAGGTTTTTCAATTACAGGCCGAAAGCCTATCAGACAAGCCGGAAATGTCGATGCAGCGCCCACAATTATAAAAAGCATGGAGTGACAGGACGATGAACAGTTTGCGCAGCATGTCGATCAGCCGCCGCCTCTGGCTGATCCTGATAGTCGCCGTGTTGATGCTGCTGACGTTGGGGCTGTTGATGCTCAAGCAGATCCATGGCGACCTTTACCAGGCCAAACGTCAGCAGACCCAGCACGTGGTGCAGACCGCCAGCGGGGTGCTGGCCTATTACCAGAACCTTGAGAAAACCGGCGTGCTCAGCCGTGAAGCCGCGCAGCAGCAGGCCCTGAGCGCGGTGCGTGGCCTGCGCTACGACCACGACGATTACTTCTGGATCAATGACCTGACGCCCGTGATGATCATGCACGCGGCCAACCCCAAGCTGGATGGCCAGAACCTCTCGGCGATCCGCGACCCGGACGGTTTTGCGGTGTTCAACGAATTCGTGATCCTGGCCAAGGCCAAGGGCGCCGGCATCGTCAACTATCGCTGGCCCAAACCTGGCGCCGAAGCGCCCGTGGAGAAAACCTCGTACATCCAGCTGTTCGAACCCTGGGGCTGGATTATCGGCTCCGGCGTGTACGTGGATGATGTGCAGGCCGAGTTCACGGGCCAGGTGTGGAAGGCCTCGCTGATTGGCCTGGGCATCGCCCTGCTGATGGCCGTGTTGGTCACCCTGATTGCGCGCAGCATCGTGACGCCGTTGCAGGCGGCGGTGAACGCCATGGCCAATATCGCCAGTGGCGAAAGCGACCTGACGCGCAGCCTCGACACCCACGGGCGCGACGAAGTCACCCAGTTGTCTCGGCACTTCAACAGCTTTACCGCCAAGCTGCGCCAGGTGGTTGGCCAGTTGCAGGTGTGCGCCAATGCGTTGGGCCAGTCGTCCACGGAATTGGGCAACAACGCCAGCCAGGCGCATGACCGCAGCCAGCAGCAGTCGCAGCAGATGGAGCTGGTGGCGACGGCGATCAATGAAGTCACCTACGGCGTGCAGGACGTGGCGAAAAACGCCGAACATGCCGCCAGTGAGATGCGCGATGCCCAGGCCCAGGCGCAGCAGGGCCAGGTGAATATTGACGGTAGTTTGCAGCAGATCGACCAGCTTTCCGGCACCATCAGCCAGGCTGTGGAGGTGATTCGCACCTTGTCCAGCGAGAGCACGCAGATTGGTGGTGTGCTGGAAGTGATCCGCTCCATCGCTGACCAGACCAACCTGCTGGCGCTTAACGCGGCCATTGAGGCCGCACGCGCCGGGGAGCAGGGCCGTGGGTTTGCGGTGGTCGCCGATGAAGTGCGGCTGCTGGCTCAGCGTACACAAAAATCCACTGCTGAAATCCAAGTGATGATTGAGCGTCTGCAGGGGCACTCGGAAGCGGCGGTCAAGGTGATCAGTGACAGCCATAGCGCTTCGCAGCTGACGATTGAACAGGCTGGGCAGGCCGGTGCCAGTCTTAACGCCATTGGTCAGGCGTTGCGTAACCTCAACGGGCTGAATGCCTCGATTGCCAGCGCGACCTTGCAACAGGCGCATGTGGTGGAGGATATCAACCAGAACGTCACCCAGGCGGCCGGGTTGTCTCACAGCACTGCGCTGGCGGCGGAGCAATCCAGCGTGGCGAGTGCGCATTTGCGTGGGTTGAGTGAGGAGTTGGACGGGTTGCTGCGGCAGTTCAAGGTTTAGCTTTTTTTTGGCGGGGGGTGGGTGTACATATCCGTTGTTTGGGTGATGGCCGCTTTGGGTTCCGCCCTTACGGCGGGTCACTTTGGAAAAGCCCCAAAGTAACCAAAGGGCTCTTGCCCCACCACTCGGCACCTCGCTTGGGCTCGGTGTGCCCGAACGAAGGCTTGAATCCGTGGGCCGCCGTGACGGGCCATCCATGGCCCAACACGGCTAACCCGGCGTCCTGCCGGGTTACCCACGGATTCAAGCCTGCGTTCGGCCAGCGTGGTTTAACGGGGCGCCTGAGATCAAAATCAAAAGCAAAGCACGGCGGCCTAGTAGCCGACCTGAGTGGTTAGATCAAAAGCGAAAGCGAGGCGGCCTGACAGCCGACCTGATCCTTGAAGCTGAACTCAATCAAAGGTGGGAGCTGGCTTGCCTGCGATGGCATCAACTGGTTGTGCCTGATACACCGAGGTGCCTGCATCGCAGGCAAGCCAGCTCCCACAGAAAGGCAAAGCAGCACGGTGCTGGCGGTCTGTACCCGGTCAAACTGTGGGAGCGGGCTTGCTCGCGAATGCGGTGGTTCAGTCAGCTCATAGGTCACTGGCACACCGCCTTCGCGAGCAAGCCCGCTCCCACAGTTGATGCTCGAGTGGTAGAAGCAAAAGCAAAACCGAGGCGGCCTGACAGCCGACCTGATCTTGAGAGCTGAACCCAATTCAATGTGGGAGCTGGCTTGCCTGCGATGGCATCAACTGGTTGTGCCTGATACACCGAGGTGCCTGCATCTCAGGCAAGCCAGCTCCCACAGAAAAGCAAAGCAGTGCGGTGCTGGCTGCTGAACGCAGTCAACTTGTGGGAGCGGGCTTGCTCGCGAATGAGGTGGTTCAGTCAGCTCATGGGTCGCTGGCACACCGCCTTCGCGAGCAAGCCCGCTCCCACAGTTGGTGCTCGAGTGGTAGAAGCAAAAGCAAAGCCGAGGCGGCCTGACAGCCGACCTGATCTTGAGAGCTCAACCCAATTCAATGTGGGAGCTGGCTTGCCTGCGATGGCATCAACTGGTTGTGCCTGATACACCGAGGTGCCTGCATCGCAGGCAAGCCAGCTCCCACAGAAAAGCAAAGCAGTGCGGTGCTGGCTGCTGAACGCAGTCAACTTGTGGGAGCGGGCTTGCTCGCGAAGGCGGTGGTTCAGTCAGCTCATGGGTCACTGGCACACCGCCTTCGCGAGCAAGCCCGCTCCCACAGTTGATGCTCAGTACATCTGGTGATGGGGTGTTGCTCGGCTTCTGCCACGCACGCCGTGCTCTGCTTTTGATTTTGATCTCAAGCGCCTCGTCAAACCACGCCAGCCGCCATGACCGCAGCAATGTGTATACCTCCACATCCGCGTTTAAACATTCCTCACCTCTGGTTACAATTAGCGCCCTCTCCCACTCTCCCAAGGAACCGCCATGTCCGGGCTTGAATTGTTCGCCGCCGCCCTGGGGGTGATCGCTGTCTGGCTGACGGTCAAACAAAACCCCTGGTGCTGGCCCATCGGCCTGGTCATGGTGTTGCTCTACACCTGGGTGTTCTTCGACGTAAAGCTCTATTCCGACATGCTCCTGCAAGTGGTCTACGCCGCCCTGCAACTTTACGGCTGGTGGCAATGGACCCGCGCCGGCGAGGTCAAGCAAGGCCGCCAGGTCACGAGCCTCGGCGTGCCCGCGATCATGAGCAGCCTGGCCGTCGGCGCCGTCTTCAGCCTGCTGCTTGGCTCGGCCATGGCCCACTGGACCGACGCCGCCCAGCCGTGGCTCGACGCCGCCCTCACCGGCTTCAGCCTGGTGGCGCAAATGTGGATGGCGCAAAAACGCGTGCAATGCTGGCCACTGTGGATCGCCGTGGACATGATCTTCGTCGGCCTGTTCCTCTACAAAGGCCTGTACCTCACCGCCGCGCTTTATGCCCTGTTCACCGCGATTGCCGTGCAAGGCTGGCGTGAATGGCGCAGCGACGCGGCGTTGCACGCATGAAAGTGGTGGTACTGGCAGGCCCCGAATCCAGCGGCAAAAGCTGGCTGGCGGCTGAACTGCATGCACACTTTGGCGGGCTGATGGTTGGCGAATACGTGCGGTATTTCATCGACCATCACCAACGCGACACCACCCTGGCGGATATTCCGGCGATCGCCCGCGGCCAGCTGGCCTGGGAAGACGCTGCCCGCGCCGAACAGCCCAACCTGCTGGTGCTCGATACTCACCTGTTGACCAACAAACTGTGGAGCCAGACGCTGTTCGGCGACTACCCGGCCTGGCTGGACGACGAACTCCTGGCCCGGCATTACGACCTGCATCTGCTGCTGTCTCCCGAGGATGTGGAGTGGACCGCCGACGGCCAGCGCTGCCAACCGGAACTGGCTGATCGTCGGGCGTTTTTCCAGGGCAGCCTGGCGTGGATCGAACAGCACCAGCAGCCCGCCGTGGTGATTGGCGGCGATTGGCAAGCGCGGCGTGACAAGGCATTTGAAGCGGTGGCGCAACTGCTGGCGTAAGGCCCGATCCTGAGTACCGACCATCGGGTCAACGCAGTCCCTTTCCTTCGGCGCCAGTCAATCTTCTAAAGGAGATTGGCCTATGAACATGCGCATTGTTGCTCGCCTGATTAACTTGCCGGAAAACCGTGGCGTTCGCGTCACCGCGGCAAAGCATCCTGTCTTGCTGGTGCGTGTCGGCGACCGGGTGCGCGCCTTCCAGGCCGACTGCCCGCACGCCGGCGCTCCGCTGGAAGAAGGTGTGATCTGTAACGGGCGGATCATCTGCCCCTGGCACAAAGCGGCGTTTGCCGTGGACAGTGGCGCCGTCATCGAACCTCCGGCACTGGTCGGGCTCACGCAATACCCGGTGCAGGTGCACGATGGCGTGGTCAGTGTTGGCGACGAGCCCATCGCCGCCGAAGCCGCGCCGGCGCGGGATGAACACCGCTGTTTTGCGGTCATCGGCGCTGGCGCGGCAGGCACTGCCGCCGTGGCGACGTTGCATCAGCAGGGCTTCAGCGGACGATTGCTGTGGATCGACCGCGAACAAGCTCCGGCCTACGACCGCACCGCCCTGAGTAAATTCGTGATCGCGGGCCAAATGACGCCCGAAGACACGCCGCCACTGCTGGATAAGCAGCCCATTGGCATTCACGGCGAAGTTCAGCGCCTGGACGCCCACGCCAAACGCATCGAACTCGCCGACGGTCGTCACTTCGACTATGACGCGGCCCTGGTCGCAACCGGAGGCGAAGCGCAACCACTGGACATCCCCGGCGCCGTCTTGAGCCACGTGTTTGTGCTGCGCAGCCGCGAGGATGCAGCGCGAATCGATGAAGCAGCGCAGTCGGCAGCGTGCGCGGTGATTGTCGGCGACAGTTTTATTGGCCTGGAAGCCGCGTCCGCCTTGCGCCAACGGGGCCTGGTGGTGCAGGTGGTCAGCCGCCATGACATTCCTCTCGCTGCGCAATTGGGCAAGCGCATCGGTGCGGCCATTCGCCAATTGCATGAAGACAATGGCGTGATCTTTCACTGCAACACCGAGCCCGAACGCTTCGACGGTCACGGCGCGGTAAGTACCGTGCTGCTTAAAAACGGCAAGCGCCTGGCGGCAGACCTGGTCGTAATGGGCGTTGGCGTCACACCCGCCACGGGCTTTATCCAGGGCGTCGACAAAGCCGAGGATCAGTCGCTGAACGCAGACAGCCATTTACAGGTGGCGCCTGGGTTATGGGCGGCCGGCGACAACGTAACTTTTGCCTGGCGTCAGCAGCCGACACGCATCGAGCACTGGCGCGTGGCCCAGCAACTGGCCGTGCTGGCCGCGCGCAATATGCTTGGAGACACGCAGGTGTACGCCGACGTCCCATTCTTCTGGACCTACCACTTCGACAAAACCTTTGAAGTGCTTGGCCACCCGCAGCACTGGAACCGCCTGCACGTAGAAGGTGATGTGAATCGTCACGACTTCATTGCCTTGCTGTGCCGTGATGATCAAGTGGAAGCCGTGATTGCCTGCGAACATCAGCAAGCCATGGCGCGCCTGTCACAACGCATGCAGCACCCCTTGGGCAAAGCCGAGGCCTTGGCCATTATTCGCGCTGATTAGCGCTTTTTGCGGGTGCTCAGTTGAATCCATGTCGGTGCATGGTCGCTGGCGTGCGGCTCGTTGCGCACCCAGGCGTCCACGCCGGCGTCTTTGAGGTAAGGCTTGAGCGCGGGATTGAGCAGCAGGTGATCGATACGCAGCCCGGAATTGGTCTGCCAGTGCTGACGGAAGTAATCCCAGAAGGTGTAGACGCGCTCTTCGGGGTACAGATGGCGCAGCGAATCGGTCCAACCCTGCTCCAGCAGGCGCTGATAACACGCGCGGCTCTCGGGTTGCAGCAAAGCGTCCTTGAGCCAGGAGCGCGGGTTGTAGATGTCGAGGTCGGTGGGCACCACATTGAAATCCCCGGCCATCAGCACCGGGTGTTCGCTGGCTTGCAGCGCCTGGGCGTAGTCGATGAGCCGTTCGAACCAGGCCAGTTTGTACTCAAATTTCGGCCCAGGCTGCGGGTTGCCATTGGGCAGATACAGGCAACCGACCAACACGCCATGCACCGCGGCTTCCAGGTAACGGCTTTGCGTGTCGCTGTCATCGCCCGGCAATCCGCGCCGGCTTTCCAGCGGCTGGGCATCGCGCGCCAAAATGGCCACGCCGTTCCACGAGGCCTGGCCCAGGCAGATCGCACCGTAGCCGGCTGCTTCGAAGTCGGCATAGGGAAACAGGCTTTGCGGCGCCTTGAGCTCTTGCAGGCAGACAATATCGGGCTGCTCGCGCTCAAGCCATTGCAGCAGGTTGGGCAGACGGGCACGGATGCCGTTGATATTGAAGGTGGCGATTTTCAGCGCTTTCATCGGTCCGGTCCTTTCAGGGCTCTTGGGGTAGAACCTGAAAGCGGCGCGGATGTTCAATCCAAACCACGCTCCAGGTTGGCATTCACGCGCAGCAATAACGCCAGCAGCGTCGCCTCTTCCTCAGCGCTGAAGCCCTGCAGCGCCTGCGCCGTGCCCTGCACCATCACGGCGTAGGCCGCAGGCATGCGTTCACGCACCGCATCGGTGAGGGTGATCAGGCGGCTGCGTTTGTCTGCGGGGTCGACCATGCGCTGGATCATTCCATCACGCTCCATGCGCCCCAGCAGCTGCGCCATGCTCGACTGCTCGACACGGGCGATGCGCACCAATTCAGCCTGGGGCAGACCCTCGCTCTGCTTGAGCGCCACCAGCACCGGAATTTGCGCCACGGCAAACCCCAACGCGCGTAGCTGGCCCTCGTAAAGGCGGATAAAACCGCGGTTGGCGAGACCGATCTGTTGCATGGGATTGGGTGACGGGGTTTGAACATTCATGGGGTCGTTGACTTTCCATAGGAGCCTATGCATCAAATATATAGGATCCTATAAACATCGCCAAGGGCCATTTCAATGATCATTCCAACGCGTATTGCGATTGTCGGCGCCGGTCCTGGCGGATTGACCCTGGCGCAAATCCTCACACGTCATGGCGTTGCCGTCAGCGTGTTCGAGCGCGAACGCGGGCCGCTGGAACGCCCGCAAGGCGGGACGCTCGACCTGCATGTCGACTCCGGCCAACTGGCGCTGCAACGTGCCGGCCTGGAAGACGCCTTCAACCGGATCGCGCGCTACGAAGACCAAGGCTCACGGTTGATGGATCAACACGCTCGCCTGCTGTTCGAAGCCCCCAACCCTGATGCCGGAGACCGCCCGGAGGTCGACCGCACGGCCTTGCGCCAGATCCTGCTGGAGGCGCTGCCCGCAGGCTGTGTGAACTGGGGCGTCGGCATCAGCGCCATTCGCCCGGTCGAGCACGCGCGCTGGACGCTGCACCAGGGCGAGATCAGCCACGGCCCATTCGATCTGGTCGTCGGTGCCGATGGCGCCTGGTCCAAAATCCGGCCGCTGCTGTCGCCTTACGTGCCGCAGTACAGCGGGCTGACGTTTATCGAGTTCGGCATCGATGATGTCGACCGCCAACACCCGCACATCGCCAGGCTGGTCGGTCGCGGCAAGCTGGAAGTCGAAGGCGGCGCCAAGGCGATCATCGTGCAACGCAATGCCAACGCGCACTTGCGCGGCTACGCGATCTTCCGCGTGCCCACCGACTGGGCCGCCGCGCCCCGCAGTGTGTCTGCGCTCAAAGCCCAGTTCGAAGGCTGGCACGCGGACATCCTGGCGTTATTTGAAGCGGCCAACGAAACCGTGCTGACGCGGCACATCTACGCCCTGCCCGTGGGCCATCGCTGGAGCCACCGCCAGGGGTTGACGTTGATTGGGGATGCAGCGCACCTGATGTCGCCATTTGGTGGCGAAGGCGTCAATGCAGCGATGCTCGATGCGGCCGAACTGGCGCAGCATCTGCTCCGGACGCCTGACTGCTCGGCCGCAGTGCAGGCTTATGAAAACCACATGTTCGAGCGTGTGATGCCGGCCGCCAGAGACAGCGCCGAAGGCGCCGCCACCCAGTTATCCCATGACAGCCTGGCGCTGTCCCTGGCTCACCTGCATCACCACCTCATGCCTCAGTAGCCCAGGGACAGGCCGGTATTGCGGCGCGGGTCGTTGGCCCCGTAGAAACGGTTGTTGCCCACCGGCTTGCCACCCAGGGACGGCGCGCCCACCAGGATTGCGGCCAGGTGGTTGGCATCCTGAGGCCCGGCAAACTTGTGGCCCCAGCTCTCGAGGATTTTCTGGGTGTCCGGGCTCACCGCGAAGGTCTCCAGGTTGGTGGTTTCAGGCATCCACTGCTGGTGGAAACGCGGCGCATCGACGGCTTCCTGGATGTTCATCTTGTAGTCGATGACATTCAGGATGGTCAGCAAGGTCGCGGTGATAATCCGGCTGCCCCCTGGCGTACCGACCACCATCACGGCCTTGCCGTCCTTGGTCACGATGGTCGGGCTCATCGACGACAGCGGCGCCTTGCCGGGTGCGATGGCGTTGGCTTCACCCTGGACCAGCCCGTACATATTCGGCACGCCGACCTTGACGGTGAAGTCATCCATTTCATCGTTGAGGATCACGCCGGTCTTGCTCGCCATCACACCGGCACCGAACCAGTCGTTGAGGGTGTAGGTCACCGACACTGCGTTGCCCCACTTGTCGACGATGGAATAGTGCGTGGTGTTGTTGCCTTCATGCGGCGACACGCCCGGCTTGATCGCCTGGGAATCCCCGGCCTTCTGCGGTTCGATGGCCGCGCGCAGCTTGGCGGCGTAGTCCTTGTCCAGCAGGTGGGCGATCGGGTTCTTCACGAAGTCCGGGTCGCCGAGGTAGCTGTTACGGTCCACGTAGGCGTGGCGCATCGCTTCGATCTGATAGTGCAGGCCTTGGGCCGAGTGATAGCCCAGGTCCGCCATCGGGTAGCCTTCGAGGATGTTCATGATCTGGCAGATCACCACGCCGCCCGAGCTCGGCGGCGGTGCCGAGACCACGTGGTAGCCACGGTAATCGCACTCGATGGGCGCCAGTTCGCGGGTCTTGTATTTGTCGAGGTCGGCCTGGGTGATGATGCCCTTGCCGGCCTGGCTGGAGTCCACCAGAGCCTTGGCGACCCAACCTTTATAGAAGCCGTCGGTGCCCTTGGCGGAGATTTCCTTGAGGGTCTTGGCCAGGTCTTTCTGCACCAGTTTCTGGCCGACCTGCATCGGTTGGCCGTTGTGCAGGAAGATCCCGCGCAGGTCTTTGTCTTTCTCGAACTCACCGGTGGCGGTGTGCAGCAGGTCGATATCGCCCTGCTCCAGTTCAAAGCCGTTTTCCGCCAGCTTGATCGCCGGGGCAATCACTTGGGCGCGCTTGAGCGTGCCGTACTTGCTCAGCGCGGTTTCCATGCCGGACACGGTGCCGGGCACGCCGACCGCCAGGTGGCCCTTGGCGCTGAGGCCTTCGACCACCTTGCCGTCTTTGTCCAGGTACATGTCGGCGGTGGCCGCCAGGGGGGCTTTTTCGCGGAAGTCGAGGAAAGTCTTGCGCCCATCCGCCAGTTGCACGGTCATGAAGCCGCCGCCACCGAGGTTACCCGCCGCCGGGTACACCACCGCCAGCGCATAGCCCACGGCCACGGCCGCATCGACTGCGTTGCCGCCGGCCTTGAGCACATCCACCCCCACATGAGTGGCCAAATGCTGGGCGGTGACTACCATGCCGTTTTCACCGGCCACCGGGGCCTGGGAAGCGGCGTGCACACCGCTGACCGTCAGTACCAGAGCGGTGGCGATTAAGGTGCGGCTGAAGGGTTGGTATTTCATCCATGGCTACTCTAGTTATTGGGATGCACCAAAATAGCCCGACTCGGATCCAATCCCCAGCGCAGTGGCGTTTTTATTACAGAACTTGTCGGTCACAGAACGGCCGCGAAAAAGCCCATGCTATATTTCGCGCCCAGACTGGCTGCAAGGCGCGTTGAGATGGTGATCAAGAAGACCGGTATTCGGGCTCAGCAGGCCGACCAGACACGCGCGCGCATCTTGCAGGCGGCGGTCAAGGTGTTCACCCGCGACGGTTACTCCGGCGGGCGCGTCGACGCCATTTCCAAGGAGGCCGACTCCAACGACCGCATGCTTTATTACTATTTCGGCAGCAAGGAACACCTGTTCATCTGCGTGCTGGAACACATCTACGAGCAGTTCAACAAAGCCGAAAGCAAACTCAAGCTCAACCTGGAGGCGCCCGTGCAGGCGCTGCAGGAGCTGGTTGCGTTTATCTGGAATTACTACGTCAAGCATCCGGAATTCGTGGCGATTCTGAGCATCGAGAACCTGCACCAAGGCAAACACGCTCAACAGTCCGGGGAGATGCGCCGATTGTCGGGCGAAGCGGTTGGCGTGCTGAAACCAATCATTGAGGCAGGCCAGGCCCAGGGTGTGTTTCGCCAGGATGTCGACCTCAAGCACGTGTACTTGATGATCGCTTCGCTGTGCTACTTCTATAACTCCAACCGCCATACCCTCAGTTCGTTTCTGGGTGAAGACCTGGCGGATAAGGGGCAGCAGCAGGATTGGCTGGGGTTTATCACTGACTTGGTGCTGAGGGGCGTCTCCCCTGACTCATTATAGAAACCGGCTCTGATCCCTGTGGGAGCTGGCTTGCCTGCGATGGCGATGTGTCAGGTAGTATTTTCGGTGCAGACACACCGCTGTCGCAGGCAAGCCAGCCCCCACATTTGATCTTCACCGGTTGTGGAATATCAGTGGGTGCCCGGGTTGGCCCGCAGGTGTGCGACCTTCTGCTCCACCCCTTTCCACTGCGCCGCATTCGGCGCAAATTGCCCGCGCAGGTACTCGACCAAGTCGGCAACCTGAGTGTTCGACAAACTGTCTTTGAACCCCGGCATATACCCCAGGTCCTTGGTCGCCGGGTTGCTGATGCCTTGCAAAATCACCTTGATCAAATTGTCCGGCTGATCACTGTACACATTGGTATTGGTCGCCAGTGACGGGCTGACGCCAAACAGCTTTGGCCCCAGACCCTCGGCGTGGCAGGCCTTGCACGAGCCTTCAAATACACGCCGACCATTGGGATTGGGTACCGTCGCTGCCGCCACGGTTTGCGCCTCAGCCGTCGCCTCGCCATTGAGCGACGCCAGGTACACCGCCATTGCGCGGATGTCCGCCTTGGGCAATTTCGCCAGTTCACTCACTACCGGCCCCATCGGCCCCGCCGCCACGCCATGGGCATCGGAATAGCCGGTGCTCAAATAGGTGAATAACTGGTCCTCAGTCCATGGCGTTGGCGCCTTGGACAAACCCGTCAACGCCGGCGCTTCCCACCCATCAACCATGCCACCGGCCAGGAAGGATTTACCGCCCTTCTGCGCGCCCATCAGGTTACGCGGCGAATGGCACGCCGCGCAGTGCCCCAAACCATTGACCAGATAATTACCGCGATTCCACTGCTCGCCGCGCTCCGGTTGCAGGGTGATTTCACCGCGCCTCAGGTTCAATGCATTCCACCCCGCCATCAACGGCCGGATATTGAACGGGAAGCGCATGGCATTCGGCGTCGGCGCCTGGCTCACCGGCGCTTGCGACATCAAGTAGGCATACAGCGCCTGCATGTCCGCCTCATTGATATTGCGAAACGCCGTATAGGGAAACGCCGGGTACAAATTGCGCCCGTCACGGCCAATGCCCTCACGCATCGCCCGCTCGAATGCCGGGTACGACCAGGCACCGATGCCGGTGTTCACATCCGGGGTGATATTGCTGCTGTACAGGGTGCCGAACGGCGTTTCCATCGCCAACCCACCGGCATTGGTCGCGCCGCCCGGTGCCGTATGGCACACCGCGCAATCGCCCACCGCCGCCAGCAAACGCCCGCGCTCCAGGGTGGCCTTGGACCAGGTGCCGGCGCTGGGCGGGGCAATCGGTGCGATCGCGCTGTGAAACGGCCAGGCCGTGGCCATCAAAGCGCCCAGCGTCGCAAACAGCGCGCCGAACCACCATTTTTTGCGTTTCTGTGGCGACGTGGCAGGCTCGCCGAGGGTGCCGGCATTCAGCGCTGCCAACACCCGCTCGGGCGTGATCGGCAACTCACGAAAACGAATGCCGGTGGCGTCATAGATCGCATTGGCAATCGCCGCCGCGCTGGGCACCGAGGCCGACTCACCGGCGCCCATCGGCGGCTGGTCCTGGCGCGGCATCATCAGCACGTCAATCTGCGGCACTTCAGGGAAGGTCAGGATCGGGTAACCGCCCCACTCCTTGCTGGCCACCGTCGATTCCTCAAAGGTCACCCGCTCCTTCAATACGCGGCTGGTGGACTGGATCACATTGCCGTGGATCTGATGCTGCACACCCGCCGGGTTGATCATCATCCCCGAGTCATGGCCGATCACCACCCGCGTCACCGAGACGTCGCCGGTGTGTTTGTCGATGGCCACATCCGCCACCCAGGCGGCCCACGCCGCGCCAAAACCCGGGAACTTACTGTGGATGTAGCGCGCGTAAGCAAAGCCACGGCCGCGCAACAAATGGTCTTCACTGGAGGTTTGCATGGGCGCGGTGCGCGGTGACCAGTTGGCGCGTTCGGCGGTGGATTTGACCAGGTCGATGGCGCGCTCGTCCTTGAGGTAGCGCAGGCGGTACTCCACCGGATCGACGCCGGCGGCAAATGCCAGCTCGTCGATATACGATTCGTGGGCAAAGGTATTGGGCAACGCCGACACGCCGCGCATCCACGAGGCGCGCACGATGGGCGCCATGTCGTTGATAGTCACCCGCATGTTGTCGATGTCATACGGCGGGATCGAGGTGCGGTCGCCCATTTCGAACATCGCCGCCACGGGCTCAACGCGGCCGGTCAGCAACAGCGCCAGGGTCGGCGCGCCATTGGAGGGGTAGCTGGTTTCAAAATCGTACGCGGCAATGCTGCCGTCGGCGTTGAGGCCGCCGTCCACGTCCATCAACTGCGCCGTGCCCTTGGGCTCCCACAGGTGTTCCTGTTCGCGGGTCAGTTGCACGCGCACCGGCTTGCCCACCGCGCGCGACAACAGCAACGCATCGGCGCAGACGTCATCGGCGCAATTGCGCCCATAGCAACCGGCGGCTTCCATGCGAATCACGTCGATCAGGGCTTCATCACAGTTCAGCAACCAGGCCAGGTCGGCGCGCAGCAGATGCGGGTTCTGGCTGCCCGACCACACGCGACTGCCCGCGGCCTGATAGTCGGCCACGGCGCAGGACGGGCCGATTGAGCCGTGCATTTGATAGGGCCACAGGTAGCTGCGCGGCATCCGTTGGCTGGCGCCCGCCAGGGCTGTATCGACATCGCCCTGATCGAGCACCGTGCGGCGTACGCGCGGGTTGTCACGGATCGCCTGCTCGACATCGCTCATGTCCGGCAGGGCGTTATTCCAGGGCTTCCACTGCACCTGCAACTCATGGGCGGCCTTGATCGCCTGCTCTTCGCGCAACGCGACCACGCCCACAAAATCGCGGATCACCACCACGGCAACAATGCCGGGGATATGCGCGATGGACGCTTCATCCACACGCAGCAGGCTATTGCCGACAAAATCCCCGCAGTCCAGACCGGCATACGGCGGGCGCACGACGCGGCCGTGCAGCATGCCCGGCACGCGCATGTCGTGCACGTAGGTCAGCTCGCCCGTGGCCTTGCCGGGAATATCCACGCGCGCGGCGCCCTTGCCCACCAGGCGGTAATCCTCGATGGCTTTCAAGGGGGCGTCGCCGCTGATACGCAACTGGTCATGCTGGCCGCTGACCAACTCACCGTAAGGGGTGGCGCGCCCGTCTGCCGCCTGGATAACGCCCGCTTCGACCTTGAGGCTGGCGGTGCTCACGCCCCAGCGCCCCGCCGCCCGCGCCAGCAAAAAACGTCGTGCTTCGGCAGCCGCGTTGCGCAGCGGGATCGCCGAAATCTGCAGGGTCGCGCTGGCAATCGTCGCGCCCTGGTTCGGCGCGCGCTCGGTGTCGCCCAGCACCATGGTTACCTGGTCCATCGTCAGGTCCAGTTCTTCGGCGACGATCTGCGCCAGCGAGGTGCGAATGCCGGTGCCCAGGTCCACATGGCCGTTGAACGCATAGACCAGGCCGTCATCGTTGACCGCGATAAACAGCCCCAGCTCTTTGGGTTTCACAGTCGGCGTGCCGCCCTTGGCCACCGGGCCGGAGGGCGGCAGCACATCGTCGACGATCAACAAGACGCCCGTCTTGGCCAGCCACTGGTCACGGGAAAGTGGGATATCGGTCATGGTCGGCCATCCACGGTCAAGAGGTGAGCAGCACGCAATACGGCGCGCAGGATTTCGATATGGGTGCCGCAGCGGCAGAGGTTGCCCGAGAGTTCGTTGCGGATCTGGGCTTCGCTGGGATTGGGATTACGGTCGAGCAAGGCTTTGGCCGTCATGATCATGCCGTTGAGGCAGTAGCCGCATTGCGCGGCTTGCTCGTCGATAAACGCCTGCTGCACCGGGTGCGGCGCCTGGCGTGTGCCGAGGCCTTCGAGGGTGACGATTTCACGCCCTGCCGCGCCCGCCAGCGGGAACACACATGAGCGTGCCGCGACACCGTCGATGATCACCGTGCAGGCGCCGCACTCACCCAGGCCGCAGCCGTACTTGGGGCCGTTGAGTGCCAGGTCATTGCGCAGCACCAGCAACAGCGGCGTGTCCGCCATGGCGCTGACTTCGTGGGTGCGGCCATTGACCTCTAGTGCAACCGTGATGGAGGGACTGATCATTCGCTTCGCCTGTGTCAGTTGGTGAAGTGGCTACTACACGAAACAGTCAAAAAAAAGCATCGCGGACCTGGGGTCTCGCGACACACTTGAATCGTGAAGTGGCTACTACATCAACACCGAGCAAAAACGATGCCAAGGGGTTGGGCTTACTCTGACGTACGCAGGTTTGTGATGGTTGTGGCCAGCGGGCTTGCCCCGCGTTGGGGCGCGAAGCGGCACCTTGCTCAGGCAATGGGTTTATTCAGGTGAACCTTATGGCAGGGTTTGGGGCTGCTTCGCAGCCCAACGCGGGGCAAGCCCGCTCGCCACTACAAGCCTGGTCGCCACATCAAGCCCGCTAGCCATATCAAGCCTGCTCGCCATATCAAGCCGTTGGTCGTTACAAGCCGGCTGGCTACGGGGCGCCCACTATTGCTGCGGGTCGTCGATCATCTTGCGCAGCAGGAACAACACCGCCACGCGCTCGGCCGGGTTGAGGTTGCTCAGGGTCAGTTCGCTGATCTGCGCGGCGCGCGGCGCGGTTTGCGCGACGAGGTCGGCGCCTGCGGCAGACAAATCCACCACCACCTTGCGCTTGTCCTGCGGGTCCGGCTCCAGCGTGATCAGTTCCTTGGCCTTGAGCCGCTCGACAATGCCGCGAATGGTCGCCTGGTCAACGGCCGTGGCCTTGACCAGTTCGGTGAGAGAACTTGCTCCGTGATCGCGCAGGGCACACAGGGTAACGAACTGCACGGCGGTGAGCTGGGAGTCGCCGACATTCTGCTGAAAGATCGCCAGGTGGCGCTGGTAGGCCTTGCGCAGCAGGTGGCCAACTTGTTCAGAGAAAACGTAGGAATCAGGCACGGCGGGCTCGGTGGTGATTGGCGATGGGGAGGCATGATGGCTGGCTTACCGGATCGACTCAAGTTTCTCATCGAGGAAACACGGTTAGAACGGTGGGAGGGGGCTTGCTCGCGAAGGCGGCGTATCAGCTAAAGATGTATTGACTGGCACACCGCATTCGCGAGCAAGCCCGCTCCCACACAAGCCCGCTCCCACATTGGGATCTTCAGCGGGCCAGAGAGGCTGCCGGGGCGACTACGTCACCGGCGATAACCACCGCCTCGTCATCCAGGTACACATCGCAATGACGCAGCGGGATGTCCATGTGGCACGGCGTCTTGCGCGTGCCGCCCACTTCGGTATTCGGCCCGGTGGAGAACAGGAAATTGCCATAGAACGCCCGCGCGTCCATGCACATGCCGTCGTTCTTGTCATGCAAACCCATGGCGGTCCACTGCGCTTTTGGCTGCAAGCCCCAGCCGATATGGGAGATGCCGTACACCTCCGGATCGTTGAAGTACTTCATGTAATCACGCAGGTACTCAGCCTCGAAACCACCGTGGATCCTGGTGATAAAGCCCTTCTCGATTTCCAGCGTGATCTTCTCGCGGGTGTAGGTCTTGAATGGCAGGAGGATGTCGCCGACGTCCAGCACCAGCACGCCCTCGGCGGTTTCCTCGTTGGGCCAGGAGAACAGGAAACCGCTGGGCCAGTGGTCCCAGCGCCCAGGCTCATCGGCAAAACCGTATTCGGTCACCGACGGGTACTGCCCCAAGGCGGCGCGAAAATCACTGCCCGCGCGGGATTTGACCTGAATCGAACGCGCCTTTTTCAGCAATTGCTCGGCCGCCAGCACACGCACCTTGTCTTCTTCGGTGGGCAGCATGCGCGCCAGCACTTCCGGCGGCTCCACGGCCAGCAGGATGCGCGTGCCGGTCTTGAGGATCTGCTCCTGTTCCGGCGAATGCAGCAGCATCATCGTGTCAACCACCAGGTCGGCGGCTTCCAGCGCACGCTGGGCGGCAATGTTGCCGGTGAGCGCGGTGTCGCCGCAGTAGGCGGTCATGTCATTGCCCATCGCACGCGGGTGATTGAACGACGGCAGCTCCACCGCATACACCTTGGCCCCCAGGCGCTGCGCCGCGTCCATTGCCGCGCGCACGGTGCGTGCGTCGGAGTAATGGCTCTTGAGCACGGCAACGCTCTGCGTCGGGTCGACCTTCGACAGCTTCAGCACGTGTTCAAACATCTGGGTCAGTTCGCAATCGCTTACCGGCATTTCCTGTCTCCTGTGGGGCTGCACCAAGTTCAAGCACTGCGCTTCACTCTAGTGCACTTTTATAGCGTATACGCCAATTAATAACGATAAGACCTGAATTGCAGGCGGACTGCAAGCGGCGCGCCAATTCGTTACCAATCGAAACATACCGAGCATTTACGGACCAAAACGCGTTAAACAGGATAAATATGGCCAAAAAATAAATTTGCGAAAGTAGGCTTCCCATTTCAAAAAATTAGCGTATACACTTTAAAAACCTCGCAGACAGACGCTGCCGACAATCACAAAGAAAGAGGATTACGCCCCATGGGAAGCACTCAAAAAATCGCCATCGTCGGTGCCGGCCTGGGCGGTGCCGCCGCCGCCACCCTGTTGCAGCAAGCCGGTTTTGACGTAGATATCTACGAACAAGCGCCGGAGTTTTCCCGGTTGGGCGCAGGGATCCACATGGGCCCCAACATCATGAAAATCTTCCGCCGCATGGGCATCGAACAGCAGCTGGACCTGATGGGCTCGCACCCCGAGCATTGGTTCAGCCGTTGCGGCGAAACCGGCGACTACCTCTCGCGCATCCCGCTCACCGGCTACGGCGCCTCGTATGTCACCGTGCACCGCGGCGACTTGCACGCCTTGCAGATGTCCACCCTCAAGCCCGGCACCCTGCACTTCAACAAGCGCCTGGAAACCCTCGAAGAAACCGACACCCAGGTGCGCCTGACTTTCGCCGATGGCGAAGTGACTTATGCCGACATCGTGATCGGCGCCGACGGCATCAACTCGAAGATTCGTGAAGAACTGCTCGGCGTGGAAAAACCGCTGTACAGCGGCTGGGTCGCGCACCGCGCATTGATCCGTGGCGACCAGTTGGCCAAGTACGACCTCACGTTCGAAGACTGCATCAAATGGTGGACCGAAGACCGCCACATGATGGTGTATTACACCACCGGCAAACGCGACGAGTACTACTACGTGACTGGCGTGCCGCATGCCGAATGGGACTTCCAGGGCGCGTTCGTCGACAGCAGCCGCGAAGAGATGTTCGAGGCGTTCCAGGGCTACCACCCCACCGTGCAGGCCCTGATCGAGTCCACCGAAAGCGTAACCAAATGGCCGCTGCGCAATCGCAACCCGCTGCCACTGTGGAGCCGAGGTCGCCTGGTGCTGCTCGGTGACGCCTGCCACCCAATGAAGCCGCACATGGCCCAGGGCGCCGGCATGGCCATCGAAGACGCCGCCATGCTCACCCGCTGCCTGCAGGAAACCGGCATCGGCGATTACCGCACCGCGTTCCAGCTCTACGAAGCCAACCGCAAGGAACGCGCCTCCCGCGTGCAGGCAGTGTCCAACGCCAACACGTGGCTGCGCACCCAGGAAGACCCGGACTGGGTGTACGGCTATGACCTGTACGCGCAGCCACTGAAATCGGGGGTGGCCGCGTGAGCACCTTTCTCTATGGCGGCAATGTCCAGGCCAACGGCATTCGCCAGCACTACCTGCGCTACGGCGGCAGCGGCCCGGCGCTGATTTTGATTCCGGGCATCACCAGCCCGGCGATTACCTGGGGGTTTGTGGCCGAACGCCTCGGCGCGCACTTCGACACGTACGTGCTGGATGTACGCGGGCGCGGCTTGTCGTCCACCGGACCCGAGCTGGATTACAGCGCCGAGACCTGCAGCGATGACATCGGCGCATTCGCCGATGCACTGAAGCTGGACCGTTACCACCTGGTCGGCCACTCCATGGGCGCGCGCTTTGCCGTGCGCAGTGCGGTCAAGCATCCGCAAGGCGTGAACCGTGTGGTGCTGATCGACCCGCCAGTGTCCGGCCCCGGTCGTCGTGAATACCCGAGCAAATTGCCGTGGTACGTCGATTCGATCCGCCAATCCCTGGTTGGGATGGATGCACAGGCCATGCGCGCCTTCTGCGCCACCTGGACACCCGAGCAACTGCAACTGCGCGCCGAATGGCTGCACACCTGCTTTGAGCCCGCCATCGTGCGCGCCTTCAATGACTTTCATACGGTGGACTTTCATCAGGACCTGCCTCACCTCAAGGCCCCTGCCCTGTTGATGGTAGCCGGGCGCGGCGGCGTGATCCTCGATGAAGACATCGCCGAAATCCAGAACCTGCAACCGGCCCTCCAGGTCGTGCGCGTACCCAACGCCGGGCACATGATTCCGTGGGATGACCTCGAGGGCTTCTTCGACGCCCTCGGCGACTTCCTCACCCACTAAGAACGGAGACCACCATGCAGAAGCTTTACCGCATCGGCCAGATCGTGCCGAGTTCCAACACCACCATGGAAACCGAGATCCCGGCGATGCTCAACGCGCGCCAGGCCATCCGCCCGGAGCGTTTTACTTTCCACTCCAGCCGCATGCGCATGAAGCAGGTGCGCAAGGAAGAACTGGCGGCAATGGACGGCGAGTCCGACCGCTGCGCCATTGAGCTGTCCGACGCCAAAGTGGATGTGCTGGGGTACGCCTGCCTGGTGGCGATCATGGCCATGGGCTTGGGTTATCACCGCAAATCCGAGCAGCGCCTGCGTCAGGCCACTGCCGATAACGACGCCAACGCCCCGGTGATCACCAGCGCCGGCGCACTGATCGAAGGCCTCAAGGTCATGGGGGCTAAACGTATCGCCATCGTCGCGCCGTACATGAAGCCGCTGACCGAACTGGTGGTGAATTACATCCGCGAAGAGGGCTTTGAGGTGGTGGACTGGCGGGCGCTGGAAATCCCCGACAACCTCCAGGTTGCGCGCCACGACCCGGCCAACCTGCCGGCCATCGTCGCGGGCATGAACCTGGAAGGCGTCGATGTGATCGTGCTCTCGGCCTGCGTGCAGATGCAGTCGTTGCCAGTGGTCGCCAAGGTCGAGGCGCAAACCGGCAAGCCGGTGCTCACTGCCGCCATCGCCACTACTTACGCGATGCTCAAGGCCCTGGATTTGGAGCCTATCGTGCCCGGTGCCGGCGCCCTGCTCTCCGGTGCGTACTGAACATGCTGTCGTGGCTGGCGGGCTTGCTGTGCCAAGCGGGCCTGTCGTGGCTGGAGGGCTTGTCGTGGCGAGCGGGCTTGCCCCGCGTTGGGGCGCGAAGCGGCCCCTCGTCCAGGCAATGGGTTTCGTCAGGCAAACCGCATGGCAGGTTTTGGGGCCGCTTCGCAGCCCAACGCGGGGCAAGCCCGCTCGCCACGACAAGCCCGCTCGCCACAGTAAACCCGCTTGGCACAGTAAACCCGCTAGCCACAGTTAACCCGCGCGCCACGACGCAGAGAATGAGGTGAAAAACCAATGAGCGAACAATCTGCCGACGCCAACTACCAAGGCGTCTGGGGCAATCGCATCGGCTTCGGCAAAAAGGCCGCGCTGCTGATGATCGACTTCATGCAGGGCTACACCACCGAAGGCGCGCCATTGTTCGCACCGGGCGTGGTCACGGCCGTGGCCGAAAGCGTCGAGTTGCTGGCCACTGCGCGCCAGCATGGGATTGCGGTGGTGCACACCAATATCCGCTACCATCGCGGCCATTTCGCCGATGGCGGCATCTGGGTCAAGAAAGCCCCGGTGATGAAAGACATGGTCGAGGGCAACCCACTGGCGGCGTTCTGCGCCGAGGTGCTGCCCCAGGACGATGAGGTGGTGATCACCAAGCAGTACGCCAGCGCCTTTTTCGGCAGCAGCCTGGCCCCGATGCTGCACGCTCAAGGCATCGACACCGTGGTACTGGCCGGCTGCTCCACCAGCGGCTGCATTCGCGCCACGGCGGTGGATGCGGTGCAACACGGGTTTCGCACCATCGTCGTGCGCGAATGCGTCGGCGACCGACACCCGGCGCCCCACGAAGCCAATCTGTTCGACATCGACAGCAAGTATGGCGACGTGGTGAGCAAGCAGGAGGCAATGAGCAAGTTCAGGGAGCAATAACGATTCACCAGGAACCACGACAAAGAGCGTGGTCCGGAAAAAACTGAGCGTCTCCCACTTTGGAATGCAATCGAATGTGGGAGCGGGCTTGCTCGCGAAGGCGGTCTGTCAGGCAAAAATGCACTGACTGATCCACCGCTTTCGCGAGCAAGCCCGCTCCCACACTTGATCTCCTCTAACAGGGAAATCTCAGTCTTCTGACACTGCCTTTGGAAGTCGCTTTTACAGCACTCCGAAGTGCTGGAACAAAAGCGGCTGTATAAAAACCATAAGTCACCGCCAGGAGACACCCCAATGCCCATTGCGAATGCAGCGCCCGCGACCACCGTCGCCGACCCCGTCACCACGCTCTACCACAAGATCACCTGGAAGCTGATTCCGTTTCTGTGTTTCTGCTACCTGGCCGCTTACCTGGACCGCATCAACATCGGCTTCGCCAAACTGCAGATGCTCGACCAGCTGCACTTCAGCGAAACCGCGTTCGGCCTTGGCGCCGGCTTGTTTTTTGTCGGCTACATCATCTTTGAAGTGCCGAGCAACCTGGTGCTGGAACGGGTCGGCGCGAAAATCTGGATCGCGCGCATCATGATCACCTGGGGCCTGCTCTCGGCCTGCACCATGCTGGTCACCTCTACCACGCAGTTCTACATCCTGCGCTTTCTGCTCGGCGCCGCCGAAGCCGGGTTTTTGCCGGGTGTGTTGTATTACCTGACCACCTGGTTCCCGACGCATCGGCGCGGACGCATCATCGCGCTGTTCATGATCGGGCTGCCGCTGTCCAGCGTGATCGGCGGTCCGTTGTCCGGCTGGGTCATGAGCCACTTCGACAACCTGGGTGGCCTGCGCGGCTGGCAGTGGCTGTTCCTGATCGAAGCAGTGCCCAGCGTTTTGCTCGGCGTGCTGACTTTCTGGGCGCTGCCCAATACTTTCCAGCAAGCCAAATGGTTGTCGGACGACGACAAGGCCCTGCTCGAAAGTGAGCTGCGCAAGGACGAAGCCGATGCCACAGGCAGCAAGCACAGCTTCCGCGACGGCTTCTTCAACCTCAAAGTGTGGATGCTCGGCGGTATCGACTTCTCGATCCTGCTCAGCGCCTACGCCATGGGGTTCTGGATGCCGACGTTCATCCGCAACGCCGGGATTACCGACACGTTCCATATCGGCATGCTGACTGCATTACCCAGCGTGGCGGCCTTGCTCGGCATGCTGTTGATCGGCGCCAGCTCCGACAAACATCGCGAACGCCGCTGGCACATTATTGTGCCGTTCCTGGTCGGTGCGGCCGCCATGGCCACCAGCACATTCTTTACCCATAACGTGGTGGCCACGGTGGTGCTGTTCGCCATCGCCTCGGCCGCGATCATCGGCGCCGTGCCGGTGTTTTTCAGCCTGCCGGCAACCTTTCTCAAAGGCACCGCAGCAGCCACCGGCTTTGCCCTCGCCTGCTCGGTGGCGAACATCGCCGGCCTGGTGAGCAACTCGCTGATGGGCGTGGCCATCGACGTCACCGGCAGCAGCGCGGGCGCCTTGTGGTTTTTCGCCGGCTGCCTGATCCTCAGCAGCTTCCTGGTCATCGCCTTGCCGGCGAAACTGGTGAACCGTTAACAACAACAATTTCTGCGGATGAATCACCATGCAAGGTTTGTTTAAAAGCTGTGCGCTGCTTGTTGCGGTCGGCCTGTGTGCCGGCACCGCGCACGCGGCGGAAAAAGTCATCTTCGACACCGACTTCAACGTGCTCAACGATGACGGCCAGGCCTTTATCATGCTCGCCCAGCTGCAGGCGCAAAAACGCATCGAGCTGCTGGGCATGACCCTGGTCAGCGGCAACGCCTGGGTCGACCAGGAACAGGTCGATGCCCTCAAGGCCGTGGAACGCATGGGCGTGGAAAAAGAGGTCGGCGTCTACTCCGGCGCCGCCTACCCGCTGCTGCATGACTACGCCACTTACGAGGCAGAGAAAGCGCTGTTTGGCGCGGGTTGGCCGGGCGCGTTCAAAAACCCGCGCCCTGCCTCGCCCTCGCAGTTGATCGCGCCACCGGATGGCCTGGCGACGCACACCCAACTGCGCAGCGAGACCGCCGCGCAGTTCATTGTGCAAAGCGTGCGCGCCAATCCCCATCAAGTGACGATCCTCGCCGTCGGCCCCTTGACCAATATCGCCCTGGCGATTCGCTCGGCGCCGGACATCGTGCCGCTGATCAAGCGCATCGTGTACATGGGCGGTGCGTTCCAGATCCCGGGCAACACCACACCGGCGGCGGAATTCAACTGGTGGTTCGACCCGGAGGCGGCGAAGATCGTCCTGCGCTCACCCATTGAGCACGTGATTTTCCCGAATGACGTGTGCGAGAAAGTCACCTTCGACAAGTCGGTGTACCAGCGCGTGGTTGCGCAAAAAGGCGCGATTGCCGACCTGTACAAGCACGAGTTCGGCCCGCTGTTCGATAAAGACCCCAGCTACCACAGCTTCACCTGGGACAGCTTGCCGGCGCTGTTCCTGGTCAGCCCGGACATCGTCACCGAGTCCCGCGATTTGTGGGTGGATGTGGACGCAACGTTCGGCGCCGACTACGGCCGTGCGCTGGGCTACCAGAAAGGTGCACCGGTTGGCACGCAGAAAGCCAAGGTGGTATTTGGCGTCGATCAGCAAAAGTTCTGGGACAGCTACGTCGGCCTGGTGACGCTGCCGACGCCGGTCAAGCACTGATAAAAGGCATCGCTCCCACCTTGCGTGGGAGCGATCTTCACTCAGCCTGCCAGGGCAAAGCCGCGCTGCAGATCCTCGATCAGCGCCGCCACGTCTTCCAAGCCGATATGCAAGCGCACCACAGGGTTCAAGGCCCGGTCGGTCGCGCTTTCACGGTCGCGCGTGTCTGCCACGGTGACCAGGCTTTCATAGCCGCCCCACGACGCGCCCAGGCCGAACAACTGCAGGCCATCGATAAAGCGCTCAAGGTAAGCCGCGTGCGCATTCGCCAGTTCGAACGACAGCAGACCATTGCTGCCGCTGAAATCCCGACGCCACAACGCATGCCCTGGATGCTCCGCCAACGCCGGATGGAACACGCGCCTGACCTGCGGTTGCGCCTGCAACCACTGGGCAATTTCGACGCCCTGGCGCTCGTGCACATCCAGGCGCGAAGCCAGGGTGCGCGCGCCACGCAGGATCAAGTAGGCATCGTCGGCGCTGACCGCATTGCCGAAGGTGTCGCTCATTTTGCCCAACGCCGGCCAGGCAGCAGCGGTCGTGCAGACGCTGCCCATCATCACGTCGCTGTGGCCGCCCAGGTATTTGGTCAGGGCCATGATCGAGATGTCCGCGCCCAGTGCCAGCGGTCGGTACAGGTAGCCCGAGCCCCACGTATTGTCGACGGCCAAGAGGATATTGCGCGGCTTACACAGCGCCGCAATCGCAGGCAAATCGCACAATTCATACAGCAAAGAACCGGGCACCTCGGCGTACACCAGCTTGGTGTTGGCTTGCAGCTGCGCTTCCAATCCCTTGCCATCGGGTGAGAAATAGCTGACGTCGATGCCAAACGGCTGGAGAAACTCGCGGGCCAGTTTGCGCACGGGCGAATACACGGCGTCGGTGATCAAGACATGATCGCCGGGGCGCAGGTAGGCCAAAAAAACCTGAGCCGCTGCCGCCAGGCCAGTGCCGTAGAGCCGCGTGCGATAGCCGCCTTCCAGCTCGGTGACCAGATCCTCCAGGGCATGGGCCGTGGGATTGCCGCGCGCACCGTAGCTCAGCACACGTTCGCTGTCGCGCCGGGCACGGGCGTCGCGCATTTGCGCCAGGTTATCGAACAGCACCGTGCTCAACCGCGTGATCGGTACATTCACGGCACGGCCGCCGTGGCCTTTTTCAGTGCGCGCGGCGTGGATCAAGCGCGTGCGCACCCGCGAGGCGGGCGTCAGCGGTTTGAGGCTGGCGATCTCGGCATCGCTCATCTGCGCCAACAGGCCGATTTCCCAGGCCAGGTACTGGCGCGCGGCATCCTTGTTGCCGCTGTGACGGTCATGGGTGAAAAACAGGAAATCGATGCACTGTGCGTCGGGCAAAGTTTGCGGGCCCTCATTGACCGGTAAACCGGCGGCGGCCCAGGCCGCGAAGCCGCCGTCCAGCAGCCTTGCCGACAAGCCTTCGGCAGCAAAGGCCGCCACCGCCGGATCATCCGCGACCAGCACCAAGGGCCGGTGATCGGTTTTGAGCAACGAGCGAATCGACCACTGCGAGCCGGCAATATGCCCTTTGCGATACACCATGCTCGGGCGCAGGTCGATCAGGTTGACGTCGTTCAATGCCAGCGCCAGTGCCTGAACACTGATCAACGGCAGTGGCTCATACGCCACCGGCTGCAGCACCGGCAAGGCCAGGCCGCTGTGGATACCGCCGCTCAACACATAGGCCTCATGCCCCAGCTGGCGCAGCCAGCTGGCCACAATCGGCGCACGCACGCCGTCGCTGTCCACCAGCACAACGCGCGCCTGACGCACGCCGATGTACAGGTCGGTGGATTGGATCAACTGCCCGCCCGGCGTGTGCTGGGAACCCGGCAAGCTGCCGACGGCAAACTCTTGGGCGGTGCGCACGTCGCACAGGAACAGGCTGCGTTGCGCATCGTCCGCCCAGCCTCGAACCTGATCCGCCGAGACATCCACCACGCCGGCCCGCTCGGCCAACTGCCGCGCGGCCAGGCGCTGGCGGGTCAAGTCGCCGCTGACCTGCTCGGCATAGCGCCGGGTGCTGCCGTGCTCCAGCTGAAAGTCTTCCAGGTACCAGCCCTGGGTGCCGTTTTCCAGGGCATAGATCGGGTTTTTCAAGCCGAGGTTGATCAGCGTCTGCGCGCCGATAATGCTGCGCGTGCGTCCGGCGCAGTTGACCACAATCGGCGTGCTCTCATCCGGCACCAGATCATGCACGCGATACCCCAGCTCGCCATTCGGGCAGCAGATGGAACCGGGAATGGTCATCTTGCGGTATTCCTCGAACGGCCGCCCATCAAGCACCACCAACGGCTCGCCACGCGCCTGCCATTCGGCCAATTGCTGGGCGGTGACGTGGGGCGTGTGGCTGGCCTCTTCGACCAATTCGCCAAAGGCTTTGGACGGCACGTGCACCCCGGCAAACAGCTGCAAGCCCGCTGCTTGCCACCCCTGGGCGCCGCCTTCCAGCACCTGCACGCGGCTGTAGCCAAGCGCATGCAACCGCGCCGCCGTGCGCGCCGCCACCTCGCCGCCGTCCTGATCGTAAATGACCAGGCGCACCTGAGGATTGGGCGCCAGGCGACGGACCTCCAGCTCCAGGCGGCTATAGGGCAAATTCACCCCGTGGAACAGGTGGGCTTCGCCGTATTGCCCGTGCTCGCGCACGTCGAACACGGCGATTTCCTGCCCGTCGAACAGCCATTGCTGCAGTTGACTAGGGGTGATGGTCTGGCTCATGGAAGTCCCAACAAAGTAAGAAAAGAGTTACTGCAACGCCAGCGAACGCTCGCCCGGTGCTACTTCGCGCCCCTTGGCATAGGCACGCTGCACCGCCGGCCGGGCCTTGATACGCAGGCGCCAGGCCTGGATATGCGGGTAGTCCGCCAGGTCCTGGCCCTGGCGCAATGGTTGAATCCACGGGAAGATCGCCATGTCGGCCACCGAGTATTCACCGGCCACGAACGGCACCTCGGCCAGGCGCTGTTCCAGCACGCGGTACAGGCGCGTGGCTTCGGCATTCAGCAGGTCCAGGGCGAACGGAATCGGCGCCGGCGCCTTTTCCTTGAACACCTGCAACTGGCTCAGGTACGGGGTGATATGCCCGACTTGCCAGAACAGCCATTCCTGCACCTTTTGCCGCTCGGCAGTACCGGCCGCCGGCAGGAATTGCCCGGCGCCGTCGGCCAGGTAATTGAGGATCGCACCGGATTCGAACAGGCTCAGCGGCGCTTCAGGGCGATGATCGACAATCGCCGGGATCCGCCCGTTGGCGCTGATGCGCTGGAAGCTCGCCGTCTTTTGCTCGCCTTCGCGGATGTTCACCGGCAGCAGGCGGTAGTCGAGACCCAGTTCTTCGAGCAGGATGCCGACTTTCAGGCCGTTGCCGGTTGGCCAGTAATACAGGTCAATCATGAAAACCTCTGGATGAACACCGAACAGTTGATCGGGGGCGTGCTTAGGAATAAGCCTTGATCGACGGCGCCATCTGCGAGGCGTTGTAATTGAGAATGCGCCCGTCCGCTTCCACGCCGTAACGGCCGTTCAGCGACTCCAGCGGCAAGCCGTAGAGGTGGAAGTGCAACGTCGCCTGCTCGCCTTCAACCTTGATGCCATGCAGGTCTTCACCCAGGAACGAGATCGACGTACCGGGCTGCACGAGCACTTCTTTTTCCAGTGTCAACGTGGTGAAACCCGGCTCGCGGCCCTCGTCATTGCGCGCGTAGACGTAGTTGATTTCCTGGCCCTCGATGGCGCTGATGATCGCCCAGGTCTCATGGTTGTGAGGGATCGTGCTTTTGCCCGGCAACAGCGAGTTGAGGTACAGCGTCGGGGTGTCACCGTCGTCATTCAGGCGATAGCGAAACGCGGTGCTGCCCTGCCCTGGCACCGGCGCGGGGAATTCGTCAAAGTTGAACAGGTCGCGGCGCTCGGCCAGGGTTTCCAGCAGGCCGACGATTTCCACCAGGGCCGCACGGTCTACGCCGCGCTGATTGATGACGCGGATGTGCTGCAAGAACGCTTCGATAACGCCAGCACGGTTTTCGCTACTCATGACGGATTTCCTCTTATCAGACGGACAGGCTGTAACGGCTCAAATTGGTCAACAGGTACGGGTCGTGGGCGATGGGGCCACGGCGCCCCGAATCGCCCAGGGCATGGCGCAGGAACGTCTGGGTGCGTACGCTGGCCGGGCTCTGGAAGATCTGTGCAGCGCTGCCGTGCTCGACAATCACGCCGTTTTCGGTGAAGTACACGTGGTCGCTGATTTCTTCGGCGAAGCGCATTTCGTGGGTGACAAGCACACAGGTCATGCCCTCTTCGGTCAGCTCGCGGATCACCGTCAACACTTCGCCGACGGTTTCCGGGTCGAGTGCCGAGGTCACTTCATCGAACAGAATCAACTCCGGGCGCATCGCCAGGGCGCGGGCAATCGCCACGCGCTGCTGTTGACCGCCGGACAACTGGCCGGGATAGGCGTCGGCCTTGTGTTCCATGCGCACCTTGGCCAGCAACGCTCGCGCCTCTTTTTCGGCGTCGGCGCGGCTGCGGCCCAGCACTTTGCGCGGGGCGATCACCAGGTTCTGCAGCACCGATAAATGCGGGAACAGGTTGTATTGCTGGAACACAAAGCCAACGCGCTTGCGCAACTCGATGCGCTGGGCTTCATGGGCCAAGGTATCGACGCGGGTTTCACCCACGCGAATGGTCCCACGCTGCGGCTGCAACAACCCGGTGATGCAACGCAGGATCGTCGACTTGCCCGAGCCCGACGGGCCGATGATCGACACGGCCTGGCCGCGATGCACCTCCAGGTCGATGCCCTTGAGCACCGCATTACTGCCGAACGACAGGTGCATATCCCGCAGGCTCACCAGGGGTTCAATAGAAGGCATAACGGCGCTCCAGGTGTTGGGTCAGGCGGGAAATCGGGTAGCAATAGGCAAAAAACAGCACCAGCAGGCTCAGGTAGATCACCACGGTAAAGCCGGTCAGGTTCACGGTGTTGCTGGCGATCTGCGCGGTGTCGATCACGTCATGCACGCCCACCAGTGAGGCCAGCGCAGTGCCCATGGTCACCACGGCGTAGAGGTTCATCCAGGGCGGCAACATGCGCTTGAAACACTGCGGCAGGATGATCGAGCGAAACAGCTGGCCACGGGTAAACGCCAGCGACCGCGCCGCTTCCCATTGCGTGCTGGGGATCGAACTGATGGCCCCCCGGAAGATCTCCGCCACGTTGGCACTTGCCGGCAAAGCCAGGCCGATGGTGACCTTGACCCAGTCGGGGAACGACACATAACTGCTGCCGATATGAATCTCGAACGGAAACACGTAGGTGGTGAAGTAGATCAGCACCAGCCAGGGCGCATTGCGAAACACCTGCACCCACAGCCGCGCGACAAACCCCAGCGGCGATAACGCCAACGCGCCGATCAACAGGCCAAGCACCGAGCCGATGGCAATCGCCAACAGGCTGATCAGGATGTTCTGACCAAAACCTGCCACCAGCGCCGGTGACCACTGCCACAAGGCCGACAGCACCGGAAATGATTCAATGGCCATAGCCGGGCATCCTCAGGCGCGCTTCCAGCCAGCGCCCCACACAATTGACGGTAAAACTCAGCAGGCCGAAGAAGCTCAGGATCAGGATCATCAGTTCCAGCACGTTGTCGCTCTGGGTCCAGATCATGATTGCGGCGTAGGTGATGTCGCCCACGGCAATGGCCGATGCCACGGCGGTCATCTTCACCAGGTCGATCAGGTTGTTGATCAGCGACGGCAGGGCAAAGCGCAGTGCCAGCGGCAACTGCACATTCCACAACAGTTGGCGTCTGTTGAAGGCCAGCGAACTGGCGGCTTCCAGGGTGACTGCGGGCACTGCTTCGATGCCGGCGCGCAAGGCCTCGGCATGGAACGCGCCCTTGTGCAGGGAGATCACAATCACCACCCACGCGAACGGCGTCAGCGGGTTGGCCGCGCCTACCGCCTGGGTCAGCAACATGTTCAACACCAGAAACGCACAGTACAACTGCACCAGCGTTGGCGTGTTACGCGTGACTTCGACAAACACCCGCGCCGGCCTGGCCAGCCAAGGGTTGCCCGAGGTGAGCATGGCCGCCAGGCTGATGCCCGCCAGCAGGCTGCCGATGATCGTGAACAGGCACAGCCAGCCGGTGGTCAACGCGCCCTGAACCAGCGTGCCGCGCTGGTAGGCGTCCAGCAGGAAGTTGTAGTTCAGGCCAAAGCCGGCAGCCCAATGGACGAACGCCTCCATCATCGCAACTGCCTGCAGGCCGCCGCGATGCGCCGCCCCGCCTCTGCGACATGCTCGGTGGCGGTGGCGATGGACAAGCGAAACCACGGCGACAAGCCGTAGGCACTGCCCGCCACACCGGCCACGCCCTCTTCGAGCAGCCAGGCGACCACATCGCCGTCGTTTTCAATGCGCTGGCCGTCCGGCCGATGACGGCCCAGCAGTCCGGCGCAGCGCACGAACACGAAAAAGCCGCCCTGGGGTTCGAGCACGTCCAGGCCTGCAACGGTTTTCAGCGCTGCAACCAGCGTATCCCGACGCAATTGATAGGCCGCGACCTGCTCGGCGAGGAAATCCAGCCCGCCGTTATAGGCCGCCAATGCCGCCGCCTGCCCCACCGATGAAGCGCCGGAAGTGGATTGCGATTGCACCACCGCCATCGCGTCAGTCAGGGTTGTTGGCCCCGCGCCAAAGCCGATCCGCCAGCCAGTCATGGCGTAGGTCTTGGACACACCGCCCACCAGCAGGCAGCGGTCCTGCAAGTCCGGTGCGAGGTTCAACAAGCTCTGGGCCGGGCGACCATCGAAGCGGATGTGCTCGTACAGCTCATCCAGCAAGATCAGCACGTGGGGATGGCGACGCAGCACCGCGGCCAACGCGTGTAATTCAGTTTCGCTGTACACCGCACCGCTGGGGTTGCCCGGGCCATTGAGAATCAGCCAGCGCGTGCGTTCAGTGATGTGCTGTTGCAACTGCGCCGGCAGCAACTTGCAGCCCTGCTCCAGCCCGCACTCGATGAACACCGGCACGCCGCCGTTGAAACGCACGCTGTCCGGGAATGACGGCCAATACGGCGTCGGCACCAGCACTTCATCGCCGTCATCCAGGGTGGCGGCGAAGGCATTGAAGATGATTTGCTTGGCGCCGTTGGCGATCACGATGGACGCCAGCGGGTAGTCCAGGTGGTTTTCTTCGGCGAGCTTGCGCTGCACCGCAACGCGCAAGGCCTTCACGCCTGGCGTTGGCGTGTACTTGGTCGCGCCGGCGGCGATCGCGGCATAAGCGGCCTGCTTGATGTGCTCAGGCGTATCAAAATCCGGCTCGCCGGTGGTGAGATCGAGGATATCGCGGCCTGCATCACGCAATTCGGTGGCGCGGGATTTGGCGGCCGCGTTGGCCGACAGCGACACGCGCTGCACGCGTTTGGACAAGCGTACGGTCATGGCTGCACCTCAAGGACTTTGCCGGGGTTGAGCAGGTTATGCGGGTCCAGCGCCTGTTTGATGCGGCGCATCAGGTCCAGCTCTACCGGGCTTTTGTAGCGCCCCAGCATGCCGACCTTGCGCTGGCCGATGCCGTGCTCGGCGCTGATCGAGCCGCCATGGGCGTGGGCGCTGTCATGCACCAGCGCGCTCAATTGGGCGTAATGCGCCATGTGTGCGTCTACCGTCGAACCCAGCGGATGCGCCACGTTGTAATGCAGGTTGCCATCGCCCAGGTGGCCGAAGGTGAAGTTGCGCACGCCCGGAAAATGCTGCTGCAGCAACGCATCGGTGTGCGCGACGAATGCCACCACTTGGGAAATCGGCACCGAGATATCGTGCTTCATGTTGCGCCCGGCACGCTTTTGCGCCTCGCTCATGTTCTCGCGCAACAGCCACAGCGCCTCGCTTTGCGCCAGGCTTTCGGCGATCAGGGCATCACTGATCAGTTGCTGTTCGAAGGCATCGCCCAGCACGTGCTCGAAGGCTTCCCGCGCGTGCGCTTCGCCGTGATTATCAGAAAGCTCAATCAATGCAAACCAGGGTTGGCGTGCTGCTTTGAACGGCTGCGGGCCGTCCGGAAACTGCTCGCGCAACACTGCCAGGCAATCGGCGGACAGCAGTTCGAAGGCCGTCAGGTTGGCGCCAAACCCGGCACGCGCATGGGACAGGAACGCCACTGCCTGCGCCAACTGGTCAAACGCCAACAGCGCCGTGGCCTGAGCCTTGGGCAGCGGGAACAGCTTCAAGGTCGCGGCGGTGATAATTCCCAGCGTGCCTTCGCTGCCGATGTACAAGTCGCGCAGGTCGTAGCCGGTGTTGTCCTTGCGCAAACCGCGCAGGCCATGCCAGATCTCACCTTCGGCGGTCACCACTTCCAGGCCCAGGGTCAGCTCGCGGGTGTTGCCGTAACGCAGCACTGCGGTACCACCGGCGTTGGTGCCCAGGTTGCCGCCGATGGTGCAACTGCCCTCGGCGCCCAGGCTCAACGGGAACAGGCGATCGGCCTCGCGGGCCACCGCCTGGATGTTTTGCAGGATGCAGCCGGCTTCCACGGTGAGCGTGTCGTTGTCGGTGTCGACATGGCGCACGCGGTTCATGCGGTCGAGCAACAGCAGCACCGAACGCCCGCTGGCGTCCGGCGTGGCGCCGGCCATCAGGCCGGTGTTGCCGCCTTGCACCACCACAGGCACGTGCAATGCCACGCAGGCGCGCACCACCGCGGCCACCTCGTCGGTGTTGGCCGGGTGCACCGCCGCGACCACCTGACCGGTGTAGCGGCCCTGCTTGTCGGTCAGGTACTGGGCCGCTTCAGCACTGGTTTGTACATGGGCGGCGCCGAGCAGTTGTTGCAAGGTGGCGAATAGCGTTTCACTCATGGCTGTACTGCTCGTGCAGGTCACGCAGAGCCTGGGACGGCGCCATGCCGGTGCGTTCGCCGAGGGCGATCAGGAAGCCGGTTTTATGCCAGTCGCGCACGATGGCATCGAGCTTGGCCTGGGTGTCATGTTCGCCCTTGCGAATCCAGATCACCGACTTGGACGGAATCAGGTCGCCCGGCAGCGGAATTTCATAGCCGTCCCACTCGGCATCGCTGAGCAGCGCATGCATGGTCGGGCTGACGTGCACCGCCGCCACGCAACCATTGCCGCGCAACGACAGCAGCGATTCGGACTGGCTGCGGAACGCCTTGATCTGCGCGCCGTAGGTCTCCTGCAGCGGCTTGATGAAGTTGCTGCCCTGGGACACGCACACCGGCTTGTCCTTCAGGTCAGCCCATTGCTTGATGCCCGCACCTTTGCGAATCAACGCCGCGCCGCCGACTTCTTCGTACGGGGTGGGTACGTAGTCGAGGATCTCGGCGCGCTCTTCGGTGAACTGCATGTTAGCGATCAGGATGTCGACCTTGCCTTGTTGCAGGAACTGCACACGGTTGGGCGCCAGCACCGAGACGGTCTTGGTCTCGACACCCAGCGCCTGGCCGATGCCTTTGGCCAGTTCGACGTTGTAACCCAGGTGCTCGCCAGTCTTGGGGTCGAGGGTGCCGAACGGCGGGCCGCTGAGGATCACGCCGACGCTGATGGCATGGCGTTGCTGGATTTTGTCGAGGGTGGCATCGGCGTGGACGAGGCCGGCGCACAGGGCCAGGCCGAGTGCTGTGAGGGTTTCAAACCGCATGCTCAGGCGCCCTTGAACTGTTGTTGAAGTTCTACCAGCGCCGGCGATGCCGGGCTGATGCGGTTGCGGGTCTGGGCCTCGATCAGCCAGCCGCTGCGGTGCAGCTGCTTGACGATCGGGTCGAGTTTGGCCTGGGTGTCGCCTTCGCCGCGACGGGTCCAGATCACCGATGGCGCCGGGTTAAGCTCAGGGCCGATGGTGCGGTAATCCTTCCATTCGGCGCTGTCGTTGATCAGCGGGTTGATCAGCGTGGAGTCATGCACCGCCGCCACACAGTTGTTGCCGCGCAGGGCCAGCAGCGATTCCGACGAGCTCTTGAACGCCTTGATCTGCGCCCCGAACTCGGTCAGCGGCTTGACGTAGCTGCTGCCTTGGGAGGTGCACACCGGCTGGCCCTTGAGGTCTTCCCAGCGGGTGATCGCGCTGTCTTTAAGCACCGCCGCGGTGCCGCCGATGCGGTAGAACGGCGTCGGCACAAAGCCCAGGATTTCACCGCGCTCGGCGGTCCACTCCATGTTGGCGATCAGCAGGTCAACCTTGCCTTGCTGCAGGAATTGCACGCGGTTGGCGGGCAGCACCGGCACCAGTTGCACCTGGGCGTTGAGCTGACGGCCCAATTCGTTGGCCAGGTCGACGTTCAGGCCCTTGGGCTGCTGCGTGGCGGGATCAATGCTGCCAAACGGCCCGCCGGACAACAGCACGCCAACCACCAGCACATGGCGCTGCTCGATTTTGTCCAGCGTGGCATCGGCCTGGGCCGCGACACTGGCGCCCAGGGCGATCATCGATCCCAGGGCCACCGGCAACCACTTCTTGAACATCATTGGACTTCCCCCTGGCTAATGATCGGCGTACCCCGACCTGATGGAGGGGCATGCTAGGGAGACTGGGGTAGCAACGGAAATTCAAATATCTCATATCGTTATAACTTGCCGTGTATGGGCGACCTTTGATTCAGGCATAACCCCTGATTTGTTGGCCCTTGGAAAAATCCGCTTCAACAACACATTAAAATCTGTAATGTTTAAGTTCATACCCTTGATGTAAAACTGCCTTTGGAAATGGCCTATGTCGACACTCGACCTGGAGTTGCTGCGTACCTTTATCGCCGTGGTTGACCACCACAGCTTCGCCGGAGCCGGCACGTATCTGGCGCGTACCCAGTCGTCCGTGACTCAGCATATGCAGCGCCTGGAGCAGCAGGTGGGCGTGAGCCTGTTTGAAAAGCGCGGGCGGCAGAAGCAGCTGACCGAGCCGGGTATGCAGCTGCTGCGGCATGCGCGGCAGATGCTCTCGCTCAATGACGATGCGTTGAATTCGCTGCGTGAAAGCAGCTTGAGTGGCGTGTTGCGCATTGGTTCGCCGCATGACATCGCTGACACGATCCTGCCGCCGATCCTCAGCCACATCGCCCGCTCGGCACCGCGCCTGCGTTTGGAGATTGATGTGGGGCGTAGTCCGTTTTTGATGGATGACTTGCATCGGGGCAAGGTGGACATGGTGATTTCCACGCGTTCAGATCCGAATCTGGAGGGGTTTGCGTTGCGTACATCGCCGGTGTGGTGGATATGTTCGGCGCAGTACATTCACCAGCCGAGTGAACCGTTGCCGTTGATTCTGGTGGATGAGCCGAGTATTTATCGGCGGTATGCGCTGGAGGCGCTGGAGCGGGCGAACATTGCGTGGCGGCAGGCGTATCTGGCGTCGAATTTGATTGGGATCAAGGCGGCGACCCGCGCGGGGTTGGGGGTGACGCCGCGCAGCATGGAGATGTTGGGGCCGGACATGCGGGTGCTGGGGGAGACGGATGGGTTGCCGCGCCTGCCTGAGGTTACGTACTACTTGTGGATTCGGCCGAATACGGCGAATCCGATTGCGCGTAAGGCTTATGATTTGATTCGGGGGAGTCAGGGGTTGTAGTGGTTGGGGTGGGGTATATCCGTTATTTGAGTAACGGCCGCTATGGGTTCCGCTCTTACAGCGGGTCACTTTGGAAAAGCCCCAAAGTAACCAAAGGGCTCTTGCCCCACCACTCGGCACCTCGCCTAGGCTCGGTGTGCCCGAACGAAGGCTTGAATCCGTGGGCCGCCGTGACGGGCCATCCATGGCCCAACACGGCTAACCCGGCGTCCTGCCGGGTTACCCACGGATTCAAACCTGCGTTCGGCCAGCGTGGTTTAACGGGGCGCCTAAGATCAAAGTCAAAAGCAGATCAAGATCAAGATCAAAAGCAGAGCACGGCGGCCTAGTAGCCGACCTGAGTGGTTAGATCAAAAGCAAAAGCGAGGCGGCCTGACAGCCGACCTGTTCTTGGAAGCTGAACCCAATTCAATGTGGGAGCTGGCTTGCCTGCGATGGCATCAACCCGGTGTATCTGATAGACCGAGGCGCCTGCATCGCAGGCAAGCCAGCTCCCACAGAAAAGCAAAGCAGTGCAGTGCTGGCGGCTGAACTCGGTCAACTTGTGGGAGCGGGCTTGCTCGCGAAGGCGGTGGGTCAGTGACATATGAGCTGACTGAACCACCGCATTCGCGAGCAAGCCCGCTCCCACATTTGGATCTCAGTGCATCAGATAGAAGTGTGTTGCTGTGCTGTTGCCCTGCTTTTGCTTCAACCACTCAGGTCGGCTACTAGGCCGCCGTGCTCTGCTTTTGATCTTGATCTGCTTTTGACTTTGATCTTAGGCGCCCCGTCAACCACGCTGGCCGAACGCAGGTTTGAATCCGTGGGTAACCCGGCAGGACGCCGGGTTAGCCGTGTTGGGCCATGGATGGCCCGTCGCGGCGGCCCACGGATTCAAGCCGGAGTGAGGGCATGCCGAGCCTAGGCGAGGCACCGAGTGGTGGGGCAAAGACCTTTTGGTTACTTTTGGGGCGTTTGCCAAAAGTGACCCGCTGTAAGAGCGGAACCCTAAGTGGCCGTGACCGCAGCAACGGATATGCCCCCCGCAATAACCCGATGTAAAACCAAAGCCAACTCCACCGCCTGCCCAGCTGTAGCCACATTCGTAAACCCCATCAACAGCCCCCGCTCCCGCCCCGGCTCAATCATCCACCCCGACAACGCCTGAACCCCCAACCCCGCGTTGTCAGCCGCCACCGCCACCACATCATCGGGCACTTCCACCAACAACCGCGCCAGCAGATTAACCCCACCCGCCTGCTCATCCACGCGCAAAAACCCCGAGCAATGCACCCTCAGAGCCTCCACCAACCACCCCCTGCGCTGCGCATACAGCTGCCGCATCTGCTTCAGGTGCCGAGTAAAATGCCCCTGCTCCAGAAAGTCCGCCACCGTCAGCTGCAACAACTGCGCACTGCGCTGTTGCAACGCCTCGGCACTGCGCTCAAACGCCTCCACCAATGCAGCGGGCACCACCAGATACCCCAACCGCAATCCCGGAAACAGCATCTTGCTGAAACTCCCGGCATGGATCACCCGATCCCCCACATCCTGACTCTTGAGCGCCGCCAACGGCTGCCCGCGATAGCGAAACTCACTGTCGTAATCATCCTCGACCACCCAGCTCCCCTGCTCGCGCGCCCATTCCAGCAAAGCCAGGCGCCGCGCCGGGCTCAACGCCACGCCCAGCGGACTCTGGTGCGCCGGCGTCACGATCGCCAACCGCGCCTGCCGATCACGCTGCATCCCACGCTCTACCTCCAAGCCGTCGGCGTCCACCGGCACCGGCACCACTTCCACACCTTGATGGATCAACAACTGCCGCGCATGCAAATACCCCGGATCTTCAAACCAGCAACGCTGCCCCGCCATCTGCAGCGCATCGCACAACAGCATCAAACACCCCGCATACCCGGCGCACACGAACACCTGCCGTGGCGCACACTCCACGCCTCGGTACAGCGCAAGGTAGTTGGCAATCGCCACGCGCAACGCTTCAACGCCCCGCACATCGCCCATCGCCAGGCTATCTGCATCGGTGCGGCGCACTTGCCGGGTGACCAGCCGCGCCCACAGCTTGCGCGGGAACGCATCCAGCGCCGGCAGCCCCATTTGCAGCGGCCGAGGCCCGCTGGTGGCTGACAGCACGACAGGTGGCGGCTTCACTGACACCTGTGGCAAAGCCCCGGCAATCACGGTGCCCGCCTGCCCACGCGCCTCGAAAAAACCCTCGCTGACCAGCAACTGGTAAGCCGCCTCCACCGTGCCCCGCGCCACCTTGAGCTCAAGCGCCAGGCTGCGCACCGACGGCACACGATCACCCGGGCCCAGTTGGCCCTGGTCGATGGCCAGGCGAAAACGCCGGTAGATCTCCTGGTATTTGGGCAGTGACGACATCGCAGGCGGGCTCGGCAGAAAGACAAGGCCAAGTCTGATCATGTCCCAACCCGCTTGTCCATTCATGCCCCTGTTGAGCGCCCGTCCCGCCGTCGAAAATGGCGCATCCCTTAACGACCACAAGGATCGCCGATGAAACACCGTCTTGATTACGCCCAGGCCGCGCCCGCCGGCTACAAAGCCCTGGGCTCGGTGCACAGCTATATCCACGGCTGCGGCCTGGAAAAAGAATTGATCGACCTGGTGTACTTGCGCGTCTCGCAACTCAACAGCTGCGCCTATTGCCTGGATGCCCATTCCCGCGACCTGCTCAAGCAAGGCGTGAGCCTGGAAAAAATCATGCTGCTGGCCGCCTGGCGCGAGGCATTGCCACTGTTCACCGCGCGCGAAAGCGCGGCACTGGCCTGGGCCGAGGTGGTCACCGAAGTGGCGCACACCCAGGTGCCGGATGCCGATTACGCCGAGGCCGCAGCGATGTTCAGCGCCAAGGAAATCGCCGACCTGACCCTGGCCATCTCCCTGATGAACGCCTTGAACCGCGTCGCCATCAGCTTTCGCAAAGTACCGGCCGCGATCAAGGCCCACCTGGAGAACCTCAACCATGAATGAACTCGTTGAATTCGTGCCGATGCGCACCCACGCCGACTACCTCGAAAGTTTCGCCGTGATGCAGCAACTGCGCCCGCACCTGACCGACGCGGTGGCATTCGCCGAGCAAATCCAGCGGCAACGGGAGAATGGCTACCACCTGCTCGCCGCGCGCGAGCACGGTAAGGTGATCGGCCTGGCCGGTTACCGACTGACGGAAAACACCCTGTACGGCCGTTTTATCTACGTCGATGACCTGGTGGTGGACGCCGCGCTGCAACGCCGGCGCCTGGGCGAGCAATTGCTTGATCGGGTCCGTGAAGAAACCCGTGCCCGTGGCTACCGTTTCCTGGTGCTGGATACCGGCATGCACATGGCCCTGGCTCAGCGCTTTTACTTCCGCCAGGGCCTGCTGCCGTTGGGGATGCACTTTTCCCAGGACCTGAGCCAATGACCCGCGCCCTGCTGCTCAGTTTCAGCCCCCATGGCAAGGCCGCGCAGACCTTCAAGCTGGCGCGCGCCCTGCTCAGCGACCTGGTGCCGAATGCCCACATCACCGAGCGTGACTACGGCGGCCAGGCGTTGCCACCATTGACCCGCGAATACGCCAACGCCCTCACCACGGCCGGCGGCTTGAGCGGCAGCGCCACGGCACTGTCGGAACAGTTGATTGTGGAGCTGGAAGCCTGCGACCTGCTGATCCTCTGCACCCCGGTGCACAATTTCACGGTACCGGCGGCGCTTAAAGGCTGGATCGATCACGTGGTGCGCATTCAACGCAGCTTTACGGTCAACGCCAGCTTCGAAAAGGTCGGCTTGCTCAAGGATCGGCGCACCTTTGTGCTGGTCAGTTCGGGCAATGCACGCAAAGGGCATGAGCCGGACTTTCTGACGCCGTACCTGACCGCCATCCTGTCCACGGTGGGCATTCGCAGCGTGGATTTCGTTTATCTGGGCGCCATGGTGCGCGGTGAAGAAGCGGTCAACCGAGCCGTGGAGCAGGCACACCGGCAACTGTGCGAGGCAATCAGCTCTGGCCTATAAAAATAATGGCGCTAGAATCAGCGCCATTCTTGCGCCTGCCTCCCTGACATGAGCCTCCCATGAGCTTTGATTTCGACACGATCCACCCCCGCCTCGGCACCGGCAGCACCAAGTGGAACCGTTACCCGCAAGACGTCTTGCCGATGTGGATCGCCGACATGGATATCGCCGCGCCACCTGCCGTACTGCAAGCCCTGCACCAGCGTCTCGACCAGCACATCCTGGGCTACAGCGTGGCCGGGCCGGATGTGCGCGAAGCCATCGTTGCCGACCTGTGGGCCAAATACGCCTGGCGCGTACTGCCAGACGAACTGCTGTTTTTGCCCGGCGTCGAACCGGGCTTCAACATGGCGCTGCACGCGTTCGTGCAGCCGGGCCAGCCGGTGGTGCTGCAAACCCCGAACTATCGCCCGATTCGCCTGGCGCCGGCGAACTGGAACCTGCCGCGTATCGAAGTACCATTCGCGTTGCACAACGGCGAATACCTCACGCCACTGCCTGCCCTGCGCCAGGCGCTGAGCGGTGCCGGCGCGCTGCTGTTGAGCAACCCGCACAACCCCATCGGCAAAGTCTTCCCGCGTGAAGAACTGCTGGCCGTGGCCAACGCTTGCCTGGAAAGCGGCGCGCTGATCATCAGTGACGAAATCCACGCCGAGCTGTGCTTCGATGGCCGTCGCCATACGCCTACCGCCAGCCTCAGCCCCGAGATCGCCCAGCGCACCATCACCCTGATGTCGGCGAGCAAGGCCTACAACGTCGCCGGTTTGAAGACCTGCTTTGCCGTGGTGCAAAACGCCGAGATGCGCGAGCGCTTTAATAACGCGCGTTGCGGCATGGTCGACAGCGTCAGTCCGCTTGGCCTGGAAGCCACCCGCGCAGCCTACAGCCAGTGCGGTGAATGGCTGGAGGCGCTGGTGAACTACCTGCAAGCCAACCGCGACTACCTGCTCAACGCCGTGCAAACCCGTTTGCCCGGCGTGGTGATGCATGCCCCGCAAGGCACCTTCCTCGCGTGGCTGGATTGCAGCGCCCTGGGCCTGGACGATCCGCAGCAGTTCTTCCTGGAACAGGCCAAGGTCGGCCTGAGCGCCGGCATTGAGTTCGGCGATGACAGCCAGCAGTTTGTGCGCCTGAACTTCGGCTGCCCGCGCGCAATGCTCGAAGAGGGCTTGCAGCGTATGGAGCGCAGCCTGAAAAACCGCTGAGCGACTGGCCCCATTACCGGGGCCAGCCCCACTCGAACCTCGGGCTTGCCCGCCTCAACGTTCAGTCTGTTGACTTGCACAACCCGGCCGGATGAGCCCGTTGGCGCGGGTCGCCGGCGTTAATTCACAACGTTTCGCAACGAATGCCGAACCCCTGCTGTTACTGTTTTTGCCATCCGTCCCACCGGCAACAGCAGGAGTTTCATGGTATGGCGACCCAGCCCCTTGATCGCTCGTCCGATTCCAAAACCCTTCCCCGCACGCCGTCCAAGTCGAGCACCGCGTTTCATGTGCTGCTCAAAAACAGCGCCAACAAAAAAGTCGAATCCCAGGACAAGACGCCATCGGGGCTCGATGCCAGCCAGCAACAGGGCTATACACTGGCGGCCAAGGACGCCACGCCACCGCCGGCCCTCGCCGACTACAAAGCCATCGGTCCACCGGATGAAGTCGGGCCTGGGTTGATTCGTTATGAAACCCAGGACGGCAAGAAAGTCATCGTCAGCGAACAGGACAGCCCGGAGCTGTTCAAGCAAGTGAGTGCCGATTTCAAATCGCTCACGGGCGTGGTGGCCAGCCAGAACGCGGGTTACCAGAGCCTTGGCGCGGATGCAAAAGCGCCGGAAAAGCTCGCCGACTACAAATCCCTCGGACCGCCCGACGAGACCGGTCCGGGCGTGATCCGCTATGAAACCCAGGACGGCACCAAGGTCGTGGTCAGCCAGCGTGACAACCCCGAAGCCTTCCAGAAAGCCAAGGATGACTATGCGAGCTTCACCGGCCTCGCCAGCAGCGAAGACGCCGGCTACAAACGCGCCAGCGACAACGAAGTGTGGCCGCCCTACACCGGCACCACGGTCGGCCCCGAGGATGAAGTCGGCCCGGGCTTGATCCGCTTTGAGAGCAACGGCCAGAAGATGGTCGTGGCCCGTGACGACAACCCCAAGCTGTTCGACTACCTGGCGGGCTTGCACGAGGTCTACACCGACCCTGGCAAGAAGGCCGTGGTGGAAGGCGAGCTGAATAACGGGGCGGCCCTGGCCGACGCCAACACGCCGGTGCCGGGCCTCAATGACTACAAGACGTTCAGCTGGAACAACGACCAGAAAGACAGCATCCTCACCTACGAACTGCATGATGGCACCAAGGTGGTGGTGTCTTCCGACGTCAGCCCCGAGCTGTTCAAGAGCGTCGCCACCGCCCACGACACCTGGGACAAAATCCACACCAGCGAAGCCGAAGGCTATAAGTTGGCCGGGCCGAATGACTTCCTGAAAAACACTGACATCACGTTCGGTTCGCCCGACGAACTGGGCGATGGCCTGATCCGCTATGAAACCAGCGAAGGCAAGGTCATCGTCTCCAAGGAACTCAGCCCGCAGCTCTACGATGACGTCAAGGCCAAGTGGGACGCCTTCAGTGCCGGCGCGGTCGATGACACGCGCACCCAGCACAACCTGCCCAAGGCCGGTGACCTCGACGTGCTGAACATGGACACCGGCGTCCATGCCGATGACAAAGACGACAAGTCGCCAACCTTGAGCGTCAGCGAGCTGGCCACCACCCAGTTGATCGACACCTACCGCGCCGGCGTCAAGGATGGCTCGATTCCCAAGGACGACCCGCGCGCCAAGCTGGTGCGCGCGCTGGAAGCCCAGGCCGCCTACCAGAATGGCCACGGCATTACCGGCTACGAAGAAGCCAAGCGCCCGTTCAACACCACCTGGCGCGAGTTCGATGACAAGCAGACCGAGCTGACCTCGGCCGATATGCACGACATCATCGACGGCAAGGCAGTGCAGGAGCAGATCGGCGAGCTGTTCAAAGACCCGACCGTGCAGGCCGACTACAAGTCGAAAATGGACGACGCGATCAACAAGCTGCCGAACAAGGACGAGATCAAGCAAAAGCTCCTGGACCTGACGTCCAACCCGGATTACGTGCTGTACCTCAAGGACCTGCAAGACCAGGGCAAGACCTCGGAGGCGCAGAAGGACCTGAGCGATACCCTCACCTCGCTGTCGTTGTTCGACCCGGAAGCGGCCAGCAAGGCGGCGCAGAACATTCAGGCCGACGGCTTGACCACCGACCTCAACGCGATCCTTTCGGACCCGAGCAAGATCTCCGACGAGAACAAGGAGCTGGCCACCAAGGACCTGTTCGGCCTGCTCAAAGGCGTCTTGAAAGGCAGCCTGCTCGACCTGCCACGGCGCACCCAGGAAACCCTGGAGAAATTCCTCAACGAAGGCCTGCAGGGCAAGGAAAAATCCGCTGGCGTGACCAAGGCCCTGGAGGAGTTGGGCGAGGTCTACAAGAACAATGGTTCGATCAGCGAGGCCGACCTGAAAACCGCGCTGAGCAAACCCTATATCCCGGTCGCCGACCGCGGCATGCTCGGCGAGGTGTTTCATACCCTCAACAGCAAGGGCATCCTGGGTTCTCTCGGTGCTGGCGTGACCCTGTTTTCGGCGATTTACCAATTGGTCGGCAAAGGCGGCAAGCTCGGCGAAACGCCCGCGCAGCGCATGTCCATCGCCAAGGACTTCTTGAGCTTTGCCGGCGGTTCCAGCCACTTCGTGCGCCTGGGCGACAAGATTGGCGAGACCCTGGGTAAAGGCGGCTTGGTGGACTTCCTTGGTCTGGACAAAACGCTGCCGGAAATCTGGGGCAAGACCGGCCTGCAGGAGCCGAACTTCGAGTTCCGCGTCAACGACCTGCCCCCCGATGTAAAAGCCAAGATCACCAGTGCACTCGATGCCGTGCCCGACAGCCAGTACGACGGCATTTCGAAGATGTTTGGCGAAGGCGACAAAGCCGTCACCGAGGCCACCGAAGGCCTGGCGACTCACCTGGATGACGGCCTCGCCGCTGCAGGCGCGGCCAAGCTCGGCGCGTCCAAGTCAGCGAAAATTGCCGGCTCGGTCATCAAGGTGCTCGGCCCGGCCACGGACATCGTCGGCGGGTTCGCCGATATTGTATTGGGCGCGCTGGCGATCAAAAGTGGCGTGGACAGCAAAGACCCGCTGGCCCAGGCGGCTGGCGGCCTGCAGGTGGCCGGTGGTGCGTTCGGTGCGTCGGCCGGGGTACTCGGCGCGGCGGCGCTGTTTGGCGCAGGCACGGCGGCGGCATTGACCGGGCCATTGTTCCTGGTGGGCGTGGTGCTGGCGGTGGTGGGCGGGATCATCGGCTACTTCGTCGACCACAACAAAAAGCAGAAAGCCACCGAGAAAGAAAACGACTGGTACCGCGACCTGGCCGGCGACGGTCTATTGCAGGACAACTGGGCCGACAAGGTCGAGTACGCCCACTACGAAATCCACCATTACCACGGCCGCGACACGCCGACCGATGACAGCATCTTTCGCTTCCAGCAATCGGAATGGGAGCACTTCGACGAGACGCCGCAAAAAGGCGGGTCGTCGAGCAATCGGCTGGATGGGGACTTGCACAAGCACTATGAAGACCCGAACACCCCACCCAAAAGCCTGCCCAGCGATGCCCCACCGGACAAACCGCAACCGCATCAACCGGGCGGCGGCGGCCCGCGCATCAACTGAGATTCACTGGGCTGGCGTCTATCAATGTGGAATGGGCTTGCTTGAGAAGGCGGTGCATCAGCGACAGAAAAGCTGAATGCCCCACCGCATTCGCGAGCAAGCCCGCTCCCACATTTGGATCCGGGTGCATCAGGGTAGTGGGAGTACTGGTCCAAATGTGGGAGCTGGCTTGCCTGCGAAGGGATCGACTGGGTATGCCTGACGCACCGAGGTGCCCGCATCGCAGGCAAGCCAGCTCCCACAGAGAAGCAGACCTGCTTTTGATCTGATGCTGATCTTGATTTGACAGGTCCCGCCAACCACGATGGCTGTCGCAAAGGATAGGCACCCGGTCTCCCGAGTGACCTACCCAAACAACCCAGCCCCACATTTGGATCTGAGTGCATCAGGTGAAGAGTGTACCGGGTCCAAATGTGGGAGCTGGCTTGCCTGCGAAGGGATCGACTGGGTATGCCTGATGCACCAAGGTGCCCGCATCGCAGGCAAGCCAGCTCCCACAGAGAAGCAGACCTGCTTTTGATCCGATGCTGATCTTGATTTGACAGGTCCCGCCAACCACGATGGCTGTCGCAAAGGATAGGCAACCGGTCTCCCGAGTGACCTACCCAAGCAACCCCGCCCCACATTTAAATCTGAGTGCATCAGGTGAGCGTACCGGGTTCAAATGTGGGAGCTGGCTTGCCTGCGAAGGGATCGACTGGGTATGCCTGATGCACCGAGGTGCCCGCATCGCAGGCAAGCCAGCTCCTACAGAAAAGCAGATCTGCTGTTGATCCGATGCTGATCTTGATTTGACAGATCCCGCCAACCACGGTGGCTGTCGCAAAGCATAGGCACCCGGTCTCCCGAGTGACCTACCCAAGCAACTCCGCCCCACATTTAAATCTGAGTGCATCAGGTGAGAGCGTACCGGGTCCAAATGTGGGAGCTGGCTTGCCTGCGAAGGGATCGACCGGGTATGCCTGCCGCACCGAGGTGCCCGCATCGCAGGCAAGCCAGCCCCTACAGAAAAGCAGATCTGCACTTAATCTGCTTTTGCTACAACCACTGGTTTACAGCTTGGCAATGGAAACTTCGGTCGACTTCACAAAGGCAATCACTTCGCTGCCCACTTTCAATTCCAGGTCACGCACCGAGCGCGTGGTGATCACTGAAGTCACGATGCCGGACGCGGTTTGCACGTCGATCTCGGACACCACTTCCCCCAGCAGAATCTCCTTGATCACGCCCTTGAACTGGTTGCGCACGTTGATCGCTTTAATGGTCATGTCGGCTTTCCTTTTGGCTGTTGGGTCAATCCGCACGAATGCGCAGGCCCTCAAAATGCGCCATCCAATCGGACATTAAAAGGAATATATAACTCTTTATTTATTCGATATGGATATATATGAACTGTTCGCCTGGCAACAGCTGATCAACAAACTGCCCGCTGACATCACAGCAACGGCGGCTTAAACCCGAGCAAATCCGCCTTCGGCGTAGATGGCACAGAGACTGCATATTCCGATAAAGCATGATGGAACATGCCAGTTCAATTTTCTGAATATAAGAAAAGCCTTCTCTCATCGCCTTGTCCGGAGCTGTTCCATGAAACCCTTTGCTCAACGTTTACTGGGCGCCTGCGCCCTCGCCTTGTGCCTGCAGCCCCAGGCCTTTGCCGCCGAGGCCGACCCGGCGCAAGTCAATCTGGATTACGCCTACTATTCGCCGGTCAGCCTGGTGCTCAAGCATTTCGGTTGGTTAGAGCAGGCGTTGCCGCACACCAAAGTCGGCTGGGTACTGAGCCAGGGCAGCAACCGCTCACTGGAGTACCTCAACAGCGGCGGCGTGGACTTCGCCTCCTCCGCCAGTTTGTCTGCCGTATTGAGCCGTGCGAATGGCAGCCCGATCAAATCAGTGTATGTATACAGCCGCGCCGAATGGACGGCTTTGGTGGTACGCAAAGACTCGCCGTTCACCAGCGTGACGGACCTCAAGGGCAAGAAAATCGCCGCCACCAAAGGCACCGACCCGTACCTGTTCACCCTGCGCAGCCTGCAACAAGCCGGGCTGAAAAAAGATGACGTGGAGCTTGTGCACCTGCAACACCCGGACGGCCGCACCGCCCTGGAGAAAGGTGACGTGGACGCCTGGGCCGGCCTCGACCCACACATGGCCGCCAGTCAAATCCAGGCCGGTTCGCGCCTGCTGTACCGCAACAAAGACTTCAACAGCTACGGTGTGGTCAGCGTCACCGAGACGTACGCCAAGGAGCATCCGCAGACCATCACCAAGGTGCTCGGCGCCTATGAAAAGGCCCGCGACTGGGCGGTGAAGCATCCGGATGCGTTCGCCAAATTGCTCGCCGATGAGTCCGGGCTGCCGCTGGAAGTGGCCAAGCTGCAACTCTCGCGTACCGACCTCGGCAGCCCGTTGCTGACCCGCCAGGATGTGGTGTCGTCCAAGGCCGCGGCGCCGATCCTGGTGTCCGAGGAACTGGTCCGTCGCGGGGTCAATGTGGATCAGGTGATCGACCAACTGATCGACACCTCGTTCGGCCAAGCCTTGCCGAAGCCGTAAGGGGCACGTGATGACCAGCAAAACCCAAACCGTGCCGCTCGCGGCGCCGCTCGTCATGCAGCGCAGTGCCTGGCCACGGCGTTTGAAAGGACTGGTGTTGCCGGTGCTGATCCTGCTGGTACTGGAGGGGGTGGTGCGTATCGGCTGGCTGCCGTCGTACCAGATGCCGGCGCCCAGCGAGATCGCCGTAACCCTGACCGACCTGGCCGAAGGCGCGTTGTGGAAGCACATCGGCGTCAGCCTGTTGCGCGTACTGGCGGGCTTCACCATCGGCGCGAGCCTGGCGTTGGTGTTTGCCGCCTGGGTAGGGCTCAGCCGCGAAGCCGAGGCGTACCTGGAACCCACGTTTGCCGGGCTGCGCTCGATCCCGAGCCTGGCCTGGGTGCCACTGTTGCTGCTGTGGCTGGGCATCGATGAAACCTCGAAGATTGTGCTGATTGCGATTGGCGCGTTCTTCCCGGTGTACCTCAATGGCGTCGCGGCGATCCGCGATATCGACCGCAAATGGGTGGAGGTCGGGCAAATGTACGGCTTCAGCCGGCGCCGTCTGGTGCGGCGGATTCTGTTGCCCGCCGCCCTGCCCGGTCTGTTTACTGGCTTGCGCAGTGGCCTGAGCCTGGCGTGGATGTTCCTGGTGGCGGCCGAGTTGATCGCGGCTACCAAGGGTTTGGGCTACTTGCTCAGTGACGGGCGCGAAACCTCGCGCCCGGACATCGTGCTGGCCGCAATCATCGTGCTGGCGCTGCTCGGCAAAGTCAGCGATGGCCTGCTCGCAGCGCTCGAGAAACACTGCCTGGCCTGGCGTGACACCTTCAACGGCCAGGGTGCGGAGCAATGAGCATGCAGCCTTTATTGGACATTCGTGTAGAGCGTAAAAGCTTTGCCAGCACCCCCGTGCTGACCAACGTGCACCTGGCCTTGCAGCCACGCGAAGCGGTGAGCCTGCTGGGGCCCAGTGGTTGCGGTAAAAGCACGTTGCTGCGCATCGTTGCCGGCCTGGAAAAAGACTTTCAAGGCCAACTGCGCAGCCCCGAAGGCGAAGTGGCGTTTGTGTTCCAGGAACCGCGCCTGATGCCCTGGCTGACGGTAGAGCAGAACATCGGCTTCAGTGATGACAGTCACTATGACAAAGCCTGGGTCGCGCAATTGATCGACGAAGTCGGCCTCAAGGGTTTCGCTCAGGCACTGCCCAAAGCGTTATCGGGCGGCATGGCGCAACGGGTGGCGATCGCACGCGGCCTGTATTCGCGCCCGCAGGTGTTGCTGCTGGACGAGCCGTTCAGCGCTGTGGACGCCTTCACCCGCATGAAACTGCAGGACTTGCTACTGCAACTGGCCAAGCACCATGCCATCGCGTTATTGCTGGTGACTCATGATGTGGACGAAGCGCTGTACCTGAGTGATCGGGTGCTGGTGATGGACAACCGGCCGAGCAGCATCCGCCAGGAACTCGCGGTGGACCTGCCGCACCCACGCGACCGTCGCGACCCGCTGCTGGCACGGCTCAAGGCACTGGCCTTGACCGAGTTACAGCGGGCGCATGTGATTTAAAGACAGATGATCGCCCATGGCATGCGGGCGCCCTATGGCAACCACGCTCCCTGTGGCAATCAGGCTTCCTGTGGCAAGCACGCCCCTGTGGCAACCAGACTTCCTGTGGCAAGCAGGCTTACTGTGGCGAGCGGGCTTGCCCGCGTTGGGCTGCGAAGCGGCCCTAAAATCCCACGACGCGGTCTATCAGTTTTACCTAAGTGTCCGAATTGGAAGCGCTTCGCACGCCAACGCAGGCCAAGCCCACTCTCCCAGTGAAGCGTCACACCAGTGTGCGGCTCAAGGTCACCCAGTACCGCGTCCGCGCGCGCACTTCAAACCCCAACGTCTGGGACAGCAGCGTGAGAATGCGGTCGGTGTCGTCCAGCCGGAAGCTGCCGGTCACGCGCAGGCTTTCCAGGCTCGGGTCCCAGCGCAACACGCCTGGGCGATAACGCGCCAGTTCGCGCAAAAAATCCCCCAGCGCCTGGTTCTGCGCGGTCAACACGCCGTCGCGCCAGCCCAGTTGCAGCGCATCGAACGCTACCCAGGCGCCAAGCCCCTTGGCCTGCAACGGCGCCTGCTGCCCGCTGCTCAATGTCGCCACGTGCCCCTGCACGTCGCGCACCTGCACCGCGCCCTTGAGCACCGAGACCAAACAACCGGACGCCAATTGCCGCACACACACTTCGGCCTGGCTGACGTGAACCTCGCCGTAGCGGGTGTTCACGGTCATCGACGCCGCGCCTGGCACATTCACGGCCAGCTCACCGTCCACCAACGTGATGCGCCGCTGCTGGAGATCAACATCCGCCGCCGTGGCAGTGTTGAGTTGCAGGCTGCTGCCATCGGCCAACGGCAGGCGCCTGCGCTCGCCGGTGGCGGTGTGCACGTCGGCCCGCCATGCCTCGATGGGCAACTGCCGACTCACCAGCCAGGCGGTCGGCACCAGCGCCGCCACACCCAGCGCACGCTTGAGCATGGCCCGCCGCGACGGCTGGGGCCGGTCGAGGCTGGCCATTGCCAATGCCTGCGGCACGTCGCTGAAACGCTGGCGCAGGGCTTGGGCTTTCTGCCAGGTCTGTTCGTGCTGGGGGTGGCTGTCGCGCCACTGCTGCAACGCGGCGTGATCACGTTCGGTGGCCGCGCCGGATTCCAGCAAGGCCAGCCACTGCGCGGCGGCGCGCGCGACCTCGCGGCTCACAGGTCTGCCAGCAAACAATGTTCGTAGGCTTGCGCCATGTAGCGCTTCACCGTGCGCTCAGAAACGTCGAGCCGCTCGGCAATCTCGCGATAACCCAGGCCTTCAAGTTGGCTCCACAAAAATGCGCGGCGCACCAGCACGGGCAAACCGTCGAGCAACTCATCCAGCGCCTGCAGGGTTTCCAGCAGCAGCCAGCGTTGCTCCGGCGACGGCACACAGGTGTGAGGAAGGCTTGCCAAGGCCGTCAAGTAAGCCTGCTCAAGGCTGCGCCGCTGATGAAAGTTGACCAGCAAGCGCTTGCCGACCGTGACCAGGTACGCGCGCGGCTCCTGCATCTGCGCAATCGGCTGGGCACTGGCGAGCACGCGCAGGAACGTATCCTGGCTCAGGTCCGCAGCATCCCAGGCATTGCCCAGGCGCCGCCGCAGCCAGCTTTCGAGCCAACTGCGGTGGTCGCGGTACAAACTCGACAAGGTGGGTTCGGCGGCGTGGGTCGGGACAACTGCATCATTCATGGCAAGCGACCTGCGCGGCGCGAGTGAGTCTCAAATGAGATTCATTCTATTTAATATCGTGCCGGTGCACCATGCCCTTTTCAACATTGCGTTTATACAGAGGCTTCTGCGTCGAACACTTGCCCGCGCCCGATGACACTGGCAGGGGCTAACACGGCCCCCGGCGCCAGCACCGCATTGGCGCCAATTCGGCACTGATCGCCGAGCAACGCGCCGAATTTGTCGCAACCGGTGCGCTGTAACTGCCCGTCAATGCGCACCAGCACCTCTTTGTCCACGCGTTCATTGCGGTAGTTGGCGACGATGCTGCCCGCCTCCAGGTTGATCCCGTGGCCAAGCACCGAATCACCGACAAAATTGAAATGCGCCAGCTTGCTGCCCTTGAATACAAATGAGGTTTTCAGTTCGGCGCCTGGCCCGATGATGCACTGCGCCTCCAGCCAGCAACCACCACGCAGTAGCGAACCGCTGGCGATAAAGCACTCGGCGCCGATGATCAATGGGCCCTTGAGCAAGGCGCCGGGTTCGACCGTGGCGGTGCGGTGCACGGCGATTTCATCGTGAATGGCGTAATCCTCAACCGCCAGTTCGGTGAGCAAGTGGCGGACGATGGCGGGCGCCTGGGTCACCAACGCCCAGGGTGCCAGGTCGGCCCACGGCGCCAGCGGTGACTGGGCAAGGTTGGCGATGTAGTCGGTGAGTCGGATCAACGTCGAACCCTCGGGCGTTCAGAGAAGCTCGAAACGCTAGCATGAACACAGGAAACTTTACTATTTGTCTTGATATGGATATTTTATCCAGACACGCACATGAGGTCCGTCGCATGCAACTGCCTACCTATCAAGACGTCACCGCTGCTGCCCAGCGCCTGGCGGGCTTCGCGCACGCCACGCCGGTGCTCACCTCGCGCACTCTCAACGCCGAAACCGGCGCCGAAGTGTTCATCAAATGTGAACACCTGCAACGCACCGGCTCATTCAAGTTTCGCGGCGCGTTCAACGCCCTCTCGCAGTTTGATGCGCAGCAGCGCAAGGCCGGTGTGGTGGCGTTTTCTTCGGGCAACCACGCCCAAGGCATCGCGCTGGCGGCGCGTTTGCTGGGCATGCCGGCGACGATTGTGATGCCCACCGACGCGCCGGCCGCCAAGGTCGCCGCGACCCGTGAATATGGCGCCAGCGTGGTGCTGTATGACCGTTTTACCGAGGACCGCGAGCAGATCGGCCGTACCCTGGCCATCGAGCAAGGGATGACGCTGATCCCGCCTTACGATCACCCGCACATCCTCGCCGGCCAAGGCACTGCCGCCAAGGAACTGCTGGAATTCACCGGTCCTCTGGACGCGCTCTTCGTCGGCCTGGGCGGCGGCGGTATGCTCTCGGGCACAGCACTTTCGACCCGCGCGCTGGCACCGGATTGCCAACTGTTCGGCGTCGAACCGGAGGCCGGCAATGACGGCCAACGCTCCTTGCGTGCCGGCAGCATTGTGCACATCGACACGCCGGCGACCATCGCCGACGGTGCGCAAACCCAACACTTGGGCAACTACACCTTCCCGATCATCCGTGATCAGGTGAACGACATCTTCACCGTCTCCGACGCGCAGTTGGTGCAAGCCATGCGCTTCTTCATGCAGCGCATGAAGATGGTGGTGGAACCCACCGGCTGCCTTGGCCTGGCGGCATTGCGCCAACTGGGCGAGCGGTTCAAGGGCCAACGCGTGGGGGTTATCGTCACCGGCGGCAACGTCGATATCCAGCGCTACGCCGCATTGCTCAGCGAGGCGCCATGAACATCATCAACACCGCGACTGCCGCGCCGCCTGCCGGGCATTATTCGCAGGCCGTGCGCCATGGCGACACGCTGTATATCTCCGGGCAATTGCCGGTCAGCGCGCAGGGTCGCCACAACCTTGAGGCGTCGTTTACCGAACAGGCGCAGGTGGCGCTGGACAATGTGTTGGCGATCTTGAAAGCCGCCGGTGGTTCGCCCCAGGACCTGGTCAAGGTCACGGTGTACGTGGCCGGGGTCAACCACTGGCCGGAATTCGACCGCCTTTACGCCGCCGCGCTGGGCGAGCACCGCCCTGCCCGCGCGGTGGTGCCGGTGCCCGAGTTGCATCACGGGTACCTGGTAGAGATTGAAGCGCTGGCGCGTTACTTGGCGTAGGTGTAGACCGCCGCGCGCGACACGCCCAGGTGCGAGGCGACGGTTTCCATGGCCCGACGAACGTCCATGCAGCCGGAGTCTTTGAGTTCTTGCAAAAGCAGCCGCCGATCCGCCGCCTTGAGTGCCCGCGGCGTGGTAGCCAGGCGTGCGGCGAACTGGTCGATACGCGCACGAATCACATCGGCGCCGGACGGGTCGAGGGACTCATTGGGCTTGTCGCCACTGACTGAACCAAACTGCTCCAGCATGCCCTGCAAGCCCCGGAACAACGAGAGATCGACGTTCATGCACAAGGCCGCGACGTACTTGCCGCTGGCGTCCTTGATGCCGATCGACGTGCTCTTGACCTGACGCCCATCGGCGAACTGGTTCTGGTAGTTGGCGATGACCTGCGGGTAGTCCGGGTCGGCAATCCGCGCCAGTCCCAGTTCGGTGGCCGGGTCACCGGGTTGGCGTCCGGAAAGGTTGTTATGGATCGCCAGGATCGCGTGCTGCGGGTCGCGCAAGTCGTGCAGCACCACTTCGCAGAACGGGCTGAAGGTTTTGCTCAGGCCTTCGGCGATCTGTTCGAGCTGGCTGATCAGGGTGGTTTGTTCGGGAGAGGTCTTTTTCATGCAAGACAACATATCCAGTCCTGGACAGGGCGTCAATTTGGCCGCTGTCCTTCATTGTGGAGTTTCAACCATGGACACGCCTGCCGCATTGATTGACACGCTGAAGATGCAGCGCAATATCCAGCGCATGCAACTGCGCGCTGACAGCCTGGGCGTGCACTTGCGCCCGCATGTCAAAACCCATAAATGCGCCGAAGTGGTGGCCGCACAGATCGCTGCGGGTGCGCGCGGCATCACCGTCTCGACGCTCAAGGAAGCCGAGTACTTTTTCGAGCGGGGCATCCACGACATTCTCTACGCAGTCGCCATGGCGCCCCATAAGCTGCCCCAGGCCTTGGCGTTGCGGCGCCAGGGTTGCGCGCTGACGCTGATCACCGACAGCCCCGCCGGTGCCCAGGCCATCGTCGATTTTGGCCGGCAGCACGGCGAGACCTTTGCGGTGATGATCGAGATCGATTGCGACGGCCATCGCTGCGGGGTCAAGCCGCAGTCGCCTGAATTGCTGGTGATCGCCCAGCTGCTGGGCGCCAGCCTCGCCGGCGTGCTGACCCATGCCGGAGAAAGCTACGGCCTGGATACGCCTGAAGCCTTGCAAGCGATAGCGGAACAGGAACGCGCACGTTGCGTCGAGGCGGCCGAGCGCATTCGTGCGGCGGGCTTGTCATGCGAACAGGTCAGCGTCGGCTCCACGCCCACCGCGTTGTCGGCGCTGAGCCTGCACGGCGTCACCGAACTGCGCGCTGGCGTGTATGCGTTCTTCGACCTGGTGATGCACAACATCGGCGTGTGCCGTGCCGATGAACTGGCCTTGAGCGTGCTGACAACGGTGATTGGCCATCAAGCGGAAAAAGGCTGGGTCATCACCGATGCGGGCTGGATGGCCATGAGTCGGGATCGTGGCACTCAGTCGCAGAAACGTGATTTCGGGTATGGCCAGGTGTGTGATGAATACGGTGAGCCCATCGACGGGTTGCTGCTCAGCAGCGCCAATCAGGAACACGGTGTGGCGCGGTTTGAGCATAGCCATGTGGATGTGGTCACGCACTTCCCACTCGGCACGCGCCTGCGCATTTTGCCCAACCATGCGTGCGCGACGGGCGCGCAGTTTGGTAGCTACATCGCCGTTTTGCATGACGCTGATGTGCAGGTATGGGAGCGCTTGCGCGGCTGGTAGCCCTCCGTTCAAGCACCGCTGGCTCAACGCGGAAGGTGGCTTGAGTCGGCGGCGCATTACGTTTCCTGAAAAGCCCGCTCCATCTTGATGATCTCAATGGAAACCGGACTGTTGCCACGGCTGAACCTGCCCTCGCCGATTTTGCGAAACCCGAAGGCGGCATAGAATCTTTCGGCGGTCAGGGTCGCTTCCAGGTAGGCCTTGGCATGGCCCGCGTGTTGGATGTGCTGCAAGGCTTCACTCAGTAAACGCGCACCAATGCCCTGTCCGGCCGCATCACCGCGCACAAACAATTTGCTGATTTCATGGCCGTCAATTTCGACGAAACCTTGCAGGGTATCGGTGTACGCCAGCCACAGCGTGCCCGCGGCGATGGCCGCGCGGTACGTCTCAGGCGAGCGGCCATCGAGCCACATTGCAATCTGCTCAGGGCCGTAGTCGGCATTGCACAGGTTTTCGACCGAGTTTTGATGCACCGCGAAGATGCTTTCGGCGTCCTGCTGGGTGGCCGCGCGCAGCAGAATCTTTTTCATTCCCTTGAGTATCCCTATGTGGCCAGTGAACCCTGGCTTTATAGCTGAACCAGCGCCGGGCAGCGACCCATTACCGCACATCTTGTGCGTTGACCTACTTTGTTACACACCATATAGTGTGCCCACAAACAAACCAGACCACTACATAGTGTGCAGCATCGGTATTTACCGACCACACTACGCGCAGTATTTCAATGCCGAGTAGCCTGCAAACCGCATATTTTTGGACGGGTTCACACACCGTCAGAACAGACCAGGAAGGAGTATTTCAATGCTGAGTTGGGATGAAGTCGATAACGAAGACACCGGTGCAGCGGTGATCAAGGGCGCCAACGCCGGGCATGCCAGCGAAGCCAACATGGACCGCCTTGACGGTGCCGGCGCCGCGGCCGCACTGGAAGCGCGCAACGTGACTGCCAACGACTCCGCCGCCATCGTGCGCGCCAAGGCCGCCCTGGACAAACTCGACGTCGCCGAAGGCCTCGCCGAGCTGGAAGGTTCCGCCGCCCGCGTCGCCGTTGACGAAAAGCGCATGATCAACTGCCGCGCCGACCTCAACCAACTCGTGCCCTTCAAGTACGACTGGGCCTGGCAGAAATACCTCGACGGCTGCGCCAACCACTGGATGCCGCAAGAGGTCAACATGACCGCCGACATCGCCCTGTGGAAAAACCCCGAAGGCCTGACCGACGACGAGCGTCGCATCGTCATGCGCAACCTCGGCTTCTTCTCCACCGCCGACTCCCTGGTTGCCAACAACCTGGTGCTGGCCGTGTACCGCCTGATCACCAACCCGGAGTGCCGCCAGTACATCCTGCGCCAGGCCTTCGAAGAAGCGATCCACACCCACGCCTACCAGTACTGCATCGAATCGCTGGCCATGGATGAAGGCGAGATCTTCAACATGTACCACGAGATTCCATCGGTCGCTAAAAAAGCCGCCTGGGGCCTGAAGTACACCCGCTCGATCTCCGATCCGAAGTTCGAAACCGGCACCGTCGAAACCGACAAAGAATTGCTGCGCAACCTGGTCGCCTACTACTGCGTCCTGGAAGGCATCTTCTTCTACTGCGGCTTCACCCAGATCCTGTCCATGGGCCGTCGCAACAAAATGACCGGCGTCGCCGAGCAGTTCCAGTACATCCTGCGCGACGAGTCGATGCACCTGAACTTCGGTATCGACGTGATCAACCAGATCAAAATCGAAAACCCACACTTGTGGGATGCCGAGATGAAAGAAGAAGCGACCCAGATGATCCTGCAAGGGACTCAGCTGGAGATTGAATATGCGCGTGACACCATGCCGCGCGGCGTGTTGGGCATGAACGCGGCGATGATGGAGGACTACCTCAAGTTCATCGCGAACCGTCGTCTGTCGCAGATCGGCTTGAAGGAAGAGTATCCGGGCACCACCAACCCGTTCCCGTGGATGAGCGAGATCATGGACTTGAAGAAAGAGAAGAACTTCTTCGAAACCCGCGTGATCGAGTATCAGACCGGCGGCGCGTTGAGCTGGGACTGATCAACAACACAGATCTAAACGTGTGGGAGCGGGTTTGCTCACGAATACAGCGTGTCAGTCGATGCATCCGGTGACTGACTCACCGCATTCGCGAGCAAGCCCGCTCCCACATTGGGTCTGCGGTGCTCTATAGACTTTGCAAATTGCCCTTTATGCCCAATCACACCATCAAGACCCCCTGCGTCGGCCTGTGCTCTACCGTTTACGGTGACCTGGTCTGCCGGGGCTGCAAGCGTTATCACCATGAGGTGATTCAGTGGAATGGCTACAACGCCGAGGAGAAGCAGGCGGTGTGGCTGCGCCTGGAGCAGTTGCTGGTGCAGGTGATGGCCAGCAAGCTGGAAGTGTTCGACTCACAACGCCTGCGCCAGCAGTTGGAAGACCGCAAGATTCGCTTTATGCCGCACCAGTCGCCGTATTGCTGGGCGTACCAGTTGATTGCGCGGGGCGCGCGGGTGATTTCCAAGCTGGATGCGTATGGCTTGGCATTGTTGCCGGAGTTTCGTGAGCGCAACCTTGCGGATTTGCGTGATGCGATTGATCGGGAATTTTTCCTGTTGTCCGAGGCGCACTACGAGCGCTACATCGCGCCGGTTTTTTTGAAGGAGGCATTTGGGCCAGCCCTGATTGCCACGCGCTAACACCACCGCAACCCTAAAGTGTGGGAGCGGGCTTGCTCGCGAATGCAGTCTGTCAGTTAATAAATCTGCTGACTGATTCACCGCCTTCGCGAGCAAGCCCACTCCCACATTTGGATTTTCGCCAGTCAGCAAACCCAGGACGCTTGGCGTTCCGTCTGCAAGCCATAGCGCTCAATCGCCTGCTGACACACCTCCCGCGCCACACTCCCCTGCTCCGCCAACGCCGTCAGCGCTGCCAGCACCAGGTGATGGCGATCCACTTCAAAGAAATCACGCAACGCTGCCCGTGTATCACTGCGACCAAAACCGTCGGTGCCGAGCACGGTGTAGCTGCAGCTCAGGTAAGAAGTGATCATCTGCGGCACCGCCCGCACATAGTCGGACACCGCAATCACCGGCGCGCCGTTGGGCAAGCAGTCACTCACATGGCTGACGCGCTTGGCGTGCTGGGGATGCAAGCGATTCCACCGCTCCACTTCCCGCGCATCCCGCGCCAGCTCACTGTAACTGGTGACGCTGAACACCTCGCTCGCCACTTGCCAATCCTCGGCCAGTAACTGCGCGGCGGCCTGGGCCTCGCGCAGCAGCGTGCCCGAACCCAGCAAGCGCACTTGGGCATCTGGCGCACCTTGCAAGCGGTACATGCCTTTGATAATCGCTGACTCCACGCCCTGCGGCAGGCTTGGCTGCGGGTAGTTTTCGTTCATCAGCGTTACGTAGTAGAACGCGTCCACATCGTGTTCCAGCATCTGGCGCATGCCGTGGTCGAGGATCACCGCAAACTCGCCGGCAAACGCCGGGTCGTAGGCGTGGCAATTAGGCACGGTGGCGGCGCTGAGGTGGCTGCTGCCGTCCTGGTGCTGCAACCCTTCGCCGCCCAGGGTGGTGCGCCCGGCCGTGGCGCCAAGCAGGAAGCCGCGGGCGCGCTGGTCGGCGGCGGCCCAGATCAGGTCGCCGACGCGCTGGAAGCCGAACATCGAGTAATAGATGTAGAACGGCAACATGCGCAGGCCGTGCACCGAGTAGCTGGTGGCCGCTGCCACCCACGAGCTGATGGCACTGGCTTCGCTGATGCCTTCCTCGAGGATCTGCCCGTCGGTGGCCTCGCGGTAGCTGAGGATCGAGCCGATGTCTTCGGGCTCGTAGCGCTGGCCAACGCTGGAATAGATGCCGATCTGCTTGAACAGGTTGGCCATGCCAAAGGTGCGCGCCTCATCGGCCACAATCGGCACGATGCGCGGGCCGAGGGCCTTGTCCTTGAGCAGGTGGGTGAGCATGCGCACGAAGGCCATGGTGGTGGACATTTCCTTGCCGTCAGCCGCCGTGGCGAAACCGGCGTAATCCTTCACTGGCGGCACCGCCACCGGCGCTGCGACCTGACTGCGGCTCGGTACGTAACCGCCGAGCGCCTGGCGGCGTTGATGCAGGTAGCGCAGTTCAAGGCTGTCGTCGGCCGGTTTGAAGAAGTTCAGCGATTCGGTCTGCTCGTCCGTCAGCGGCAACTGGAAGCGATTGCGGAAGGCGATCAGCGCCTGCCGATCAAGCTTCTTCTGTTGGTGCGTGGTCATCCTGCCCTGCCCGGCTTCGCCCATGCCGAAGCCCTTTTTGGTCTGCGCCAGGATCACCGTCGGCTGGCCCTTGACCCGGCGCGCGGCGTGGTAGGCGGCGTGGATCTTGACCATGTCGTGGCCGCCACGCTTAAGGCGGTCGATTTGCTCGTCACTCATGCCCTCGACCAACTTGGCCAGTGACTCGCTCTGCCCGAAAAAGTGCTCACGGTTGTAGGCGCCGTCTTTGGCGGCGAAGGTCTGGAATTGCCCGTCGACGGTCTGCGACAGCGTGCTTACCAGCGAGCCGTCACTGTCCTTGGCGAGCAAGGCGTCCCAGTCTGAACCCCAGACCAGCTTGATCACATTCCAGCCGGCACCGGCAAACAACGCCTCCAGTTCATCGATGATGCGCCCATTGCCGCGCACTGGGCCGTCGAGGCGTTGCAGGTTGCAGTTGACCACCCAGGTCAGGTTGTCCAGGCCTTCGCGGGCGGCCAGGGTCAGTGCCGACATGCTTTCCGGCTCGTCCATTTCGCCGTCGCCGAACACACCCCAGACGTGACGGTCGGTGGTGTCGAGCAGGCCACGATGCTGCAGGTAACGCATGAAACGCGCCTGGAAAATCGAGCTGATCGGGCCGATCCCCATGGAACCGGTGGGGAACTGCCAGAAGTCCGGCATCAACCACGGGTGCGGATAGCTGGACAGACCCCGTGCGCCCGCTTGTTGCCCGCCGATCTCCTGGCGGTAGTGCGCGAGGTCGTCTTCGCTCAAGCGGCCCTCCAGGAAGGCGCGCGCATAAATGCCCGGCGCGGAATGCGGCTGGTAGAACACCAGGTCGCCGCCAAAGTCTGGGTTGCGGGCGCGGAAAAAATGGTTGAAGCCGACTTCGAACAAATCGGCGGCACTGGCGTAGCTGGCGATATGGCCACCGAGCTCGCCGTACGCCTGATTGGCGCGCACCACCATGGCCAGCGCGTTCCAGCGCACCAGGGAAGCCAGACGCTCTTCGGTGGCGAGGTCACCGGGAAAGACCGGCTGCTGCTCAACGCTGATGCTGTTGATGTACGGCGTGCCGTGACGTGGTTTCCAGTTGATGTGCGGGGCGCTGCCTTCGCGGGCCAACAGGTCGAGGATCTGCCGCGCCCGTTCGGGACCGGCGTTGGCCACCAGCGAAGCCAGTGCGTCACGCCACTCGTCCTGCTCTACTTGATCCAACGCCGTGTGATTGACTGCACTGGCGAAACCATTCATGCGCACCTCCGGGCTTTTTTTCCAGTTTATGCTGGCGCTGAAGGATTTTTTGCCTGTTATCAGGCGCAGATTCGGGCATTTTGAGCATGAATCACTGCCAATCCGCTTTTTGCCAGCACGTTGTGCTCAAGCCACACGCAACGCCGCAACTGTGTTTAAAATGCCGCCCGCTCAATGACCGACGCTGACCGATGACCCCAGACGCACTTGCCACCCTGCACGCCCACCTGCTCACCGCCCTGGCCAGCCCGCCCGCCGAGACCCGGCGACTGTTCCACGGCCGTGGCCGCTGCTGGCCGGGGCTGGAACAACTGACGGTGGACTGGTTGCAAGGGGTGATTCTGGTTGCGTTGTTCAAAGCGCCGGAGGCCGAACAGCTGGACGCGTTGAAACAGATGCTCAAGGAACAGCTCAGCACCTATACCGTGGCCCTGCAACACCGCTACCTGCCGCAAAGCACCACAGAATGGCTGGTGGGTAACGCTGTTGATGAGCTGACGATCACCGAAGGCGGCCTGCGCTACCTGATCGACCTGGGAAAGAAACAGAACAGCGGGCTGTTCCTCGACATGCGTTACGGCCGTAACTGGGTGCGTGAGCAGGCCAAAGGCCAGCGCGTACTCAACTTGTTCGCGTATACCTGCGGGTTCTCGGTCGCGGCCATCGAAGGCGGCGCCGACCATGTGGTGAACCTGGACATGGCCCGTGGCGCCCTCAGCCGTGGCCGCGACAACCACCGCCTGAATGGTCATGACTTGAGCAACGTCACCTTTTTGGGCCACGACCTGTTCAAGTCCTGGGCCAAGGTCACCCACAGCGGGCCTTATGATTTGGTCATCATCGATCCGCCCTCCTTTCAGAAAGGCAGCTTCCTGCTGACCAAGGACTACCAACGCGTGCTGCGCCGGCTGCCGGATTTGCTCACGCCCCAGGGCAGCGTACTGGCGTGCATGAACGACCCGGCGTTTGGCGAAGACTTCCTGATCGACGGCGTCACCCGCGAAGCACCGGGCCTGCGCTTTGTTGAGCGGCTGCAAAACCCGCCTGAATTTCCGGATATCGACCCCCAAAGTGGCTTGAAGGCGCTGGTGTTCCGTCAGGGTTGATGCCGAAACGTGCTGCGCTTGCTACGCTAAGTGATACACCGGGGTGGTGAACCTTATCCCCCCCTTCCCGGTCGATACCTGCATTCCCCGGCCAGACTCGACGGCGTTACGTTGTCGGCTGCCCTGTTTGACCTTTTGGAGAAACGCCCGTGATATCGACCCTGCATGTAGCCAGACTCAAAGCCTGGGGCGCCCACGGCTTTACCGCCACCGGCGTCGTGCTGGCCTTTCTGGCCACGCTTGCGCTGCTGGAAAACTCACCCAAGGCTTGCCTGCTCTGGCTGGGCCTGGCACTGGTAGTCGATGGCGTAGACGGCTCCCTGGCCCGACGAGTGAATGTCAGCACGGTATTGCCAAGCTTCGATGGCTCGGTGCTGGACCTGGTGATTGATTACCTGACGTATGTGTTTATTCCGGCGTTGTTCATCTACCGCTATATCGACCTGCCCGACTTCACTCACCTGTTTACGGTGTCGGTGATTCTGGTGTCGTCGCTGTTCTGCTTCTGCAATGTGAACATGAAGAGCAAGGACAACTACTTCGTCGGCTTCCCCGCCGCCTGGAACGTGGTTGCCCTGTGCGTGTACATCATCCAGCCGGACGCCTGGGTCACCTTGCTGACGGTGATTGGCCTGGCGCTGCTGACCGTGACGCCGATGAAGTTTTTGCACCCGTTCCGGGTCAAGCGCTTTATGCCGATCAACATTGCCGTGACCACGATCTGGTTGCTGTGCAGCTTTTTGATGGTGGTGGACTACCCGAATACCAACCCATGGACGTTCGGGTTGTGGTCGCTGATGTCGGCGTATTTCCTCGGCATTTGTGTGTGGCGCACAGCGCTGGAGTGGCTGGACAAGCGTCACGGTTGATCGCGGTTAAACCTGTGGGAGCGGGCTTGCTCGCGAAAGCGGTGGATCAGTCACAGATATATTGACTGACCATGCCGCCTTCGCGAGCAAGCCCGCTCCCACATTTGGCTCTCTGTTGATCTGACAGGTAAGATGCGGGCCTTTGGTGCAGCCCCTTCGCTGTGCCCTGCCAATAATAAGCCCTGCCCATGCCCTTCGAACTCAGCGTCGACCTCACCACCCTCGCCATCCTGGCCATCGTGGCCTTTATCGCCGGCTTCATCGATGCCATCGCCGGCGGCGGCGGGCTGCTCACCACGCCCGCCCTGCTGACCGCCGGCATGCCGCCCCACCTGGTGCTGGGCACCAATAAACTCAGTTCCACCTTCGGCTCGGCCACCGCCAGCTTCACCTTCTACCGGCGCAAACTTTTTCATCCCCGTCAGTGGGTGCATGCCATCGTCGGCACGTTGATCGGCGCGCTGGCCGGTGCGGTCGTCGCGCACTACCTGCCGGCCGAAACCCTGAACAAAATGCTCCCGGTGATCGTATTCGGCTGCGGTGTGTACCTGCTGTTTGGCGGTACGCCCAAGGCGCCGCTGGATGCCGACGCGCCGATCAAGAAGAAGTGGCAATCCACCCAGGGCTTTGGCCTGGGCTTCTACGACGGCGTGGCCGGCCCCGGCACCGGCGCGTTCTGGACGGTCAGCACGATGCTGCTGCACCCCATCGACCTGGTAAAGGCCAGCGGCGTCGCGCGCAGCATGAACTTCGTCAGCAACGCGGCGGCGCTGTCGGTGTTCATCTTCAACGGCTCGGTGGACTGGATCGTCGGCCTGGCGATGGGCTTTTCGGTAATGTGCGGCGCATTCTTTGGCGCACGCAGCGCGATCAGCGGCGGCGCCAAATTCATTCGCCCGGTGTTTATCACCGTGGTCCTCGGCCTGACCGTGCGTCTAGCCTGGCAACACTGGTTCAGCGTGGCCTAAACGACGCGCCAGGTAGAGGTCGATCAGGTAACGCGCAATCGAACGTGACGCCGGCAGCGGCGGCAGGTCGTGGATGTTGAACCATTGCGCGTCCTCGATCTCGTCAGCTTGGGGCACGATGTCGCCACCGGCATATTCGGCATGGAAGCCGAGCATCATCGAATGCGGGAACGGCCAGCATTGGCTGCCCATGTACTGGATATTCTTGACCTCCACCTGCACTTCCTCGCGCACCTCGCGGATCAGGCAGTCTTCGGCCGACTCACCCGGCTCGGCGAACCCGGCCAGGGTGCTGTAGACGCCCGTGACAAAACGCGGCGAACGCGCCAGCAGAATCTCGTCGCCTCGGGTCACCAGCACAATCATGCTCGGCGAAATGCGCGGGTAACTGCGCAGGTCGCAGGCCGGGCAATGCATCGCACGCTCACGCGGCACCTGGACCATGGCCTGGCCGCAGCTGCCGCAAAACCGGTGCTCGCGCGCCCAGGTGCCGATCTGCGCGGCGTAGCCGAGCACTTTGTACAACGTGTGATCGCCCTGCAGCATGAAAGCGCGCAAACCTTGCCAGCTGCAGCCCGGCACGTCACTCGCCGAGTTCAGTTCCAGCAAGTACACCGGCTCACCGTCGAGGTGGCCGATGCCGTGTTCGGCGAACACCGACAGGTCCTGGCGCTTGAGCCATTCGCGCGGGAACAGCGGGCCGTTGGTGTCATGCAAAAAGCCTTCGCGGCTGCGGGCGACGGCCCAGCCACCGGGGGCGTCGTTGTCCAGCAGCGTTGTGGTAATCCAGCCTGGGGTCATGTCGGTCAATCCACGAATTCGGGTTTCTGCTTACTCATATGGGCCGCGATGGCCACGCGCAGGTCGTTGGATTGCAACATAGCCGAGTTCCAGGTGGCAACGTATTCCAAACCATCATTGACCGTGTGGTCACGCATGTAGCTGATCATCGCCTTGGTGCCGGTCACGGCAATCGGCGACTTGGCGGCGATTTGCTGGGCAATGTCCATGACGCCGGCCAACAGGCTTGCATAGTCCGCATACACGCGATTGACCAGGCCGATGCTGCGCGCTTCCTCAGCACCGAACTGGCGGCCGGTGTAAGCCAGTTCACGCAGCATGCCGTCGCCGACAATGCGTGGCAGGCGCTGCAAGGTGCCCACGTCGGCGGCCATGCCGATGTCGATTTCCTTGATCGAGAACTGCGCGTCTTCAGCGGCGTAGCGCATGTCGCAGGCACTGATCAAGTCGATGGCGCCGCCGATGCAGTAGCCGTGGATCGCCGCCAGCACCGGTTTGCGGCAATGGTCGACGGCGTTGAACGAGGCTTGCAGCTCGAGGATTTTGCGGCGCAACAAGCGCGCATTGCGGCCCACGTCCTTGCCGAATTCGTTGGCCACCGAGGCCAGCAGCATCAGGTCGATGCCGGAAGAAAAATGCTTGCCGGCGCCGCTGAGTACCACGGCGCGCACGGCGTCGGTGTCCTCGACCCACTGGAAGATGTCGATGATTTCGGTCCAGAACGCCGCGTTCATCGCGTTGATCTTTTCCGGGCGATTGATCTGCACATGGGCAACGTTGCCGGTGAGTTCGACGACGAAAGCTTGGTATTCGGACATGGCAGTGATCCCTGACTGGCGAGTGATAAGGGCCGAACTATAACAAGGGAGCGCGGCGGCGCATCGGCCAAAAACGGGACTGGCAAACGTAATGAAATGTTGTGAGGACGCGGTTCATGGCCTGCCGATACATTTCACCCGGGAACGCGACTTTATCGGCTATACAATCTGGGCCACTTCCTGGAGCCGTCTATGCCGACCACGTTTCGCTCATCGTTGATTCTGGCCCTGGTGGTCGTGCTGACTGGCATCGGCGCCGGGCTTGGCGGGATGCTCCTGGCGTTGCTGCTGCACGGCATCCAGCACCTGGCGTACGGGTACAGCCTCGACAGCCTGGTCAGCCATGAAACCTTTCTGTGGGGCGTGACCGCCGCCGCGCCACAGCGTCGGTTACTGGTTTTGGTCATTTGCGGCCTCGTTGCGGGTGTGGGCTGGTGGGCGATTTATCGCTACGGCCGCCCGCTGGTGAGCATCAAGCAAGCGGTTGGCGAAAAGATGCCGATCATGCCGCCCAAGACCACCCTCGCCCACGCCATCCTGCAAATCATCACCGTGGCCCTCGGCTCGCCGCTGGGGCGTGAAGTGGCGCCGCGTGAAGTCGGCGCACTGGCGGCGACATGGTTATCGCAGCGTGCGCGACTGGAACCGTCGATGCATCGGCTGATCGTAGCCTGCGGCGCGGGTGCGGGCCTGGCGGCGGTGTACAACGTGCCGTTGGGCGGCGCGGTGTTTGTGCTGGAAGTGCTGGTCGGCACATTCAGCTGGCCAGCAGCGGTGATTGCGCTGGCAACGTCGGCGATTGGGGCCGCGGTGGCGTGGATCGGCCTTGGCGCAGAGTCGCAATACGTGGTGCCGCATTTTCTGCTGAGCCCGGCGTTGATCGCCTGGGCCGTGGTGTGTGGCCCGGTGTTTGGCGTGGCGGCCTACGCTTTCAGCCGCGTTACCGGCGCCGCCAGGGCGAACGCCGCGCGCGGCTGGCGTTTGCCGGTGCTGGCGTTGATCAACTTTACCCTCATCGGTGGGTTGGCCATGCTGCTGCCGCAGATCCTCGGCAACGGCAAGGGCCCGGCGCAACTGGGTTTCGACAATGAGCTGACAATCGGCCTGGCCGCCATCCTGCTGCTGGTCAAAGTGCTGATCACGACCAGCAGCCTGCGCGCCGGGGCCGAAGGCGGGCTGCTGACCCCGGCCCTGGCCAATGGCGCGTTGCTGGCGATCATCCTCGGCGGCGCCTGGAGCCTGGCGTGGCCCGGCGTGCCGCTGGGCGCGTTTGCGATCATCGGCGCAGCGGCGTTCCTGGCGGCGAGCATGAGCATGCCGCTGACGGCGATTGTGCTGGTGGCGGAATTTACCCGGATCGACCATGACTTTCTGGTGCCGATCATCCTGGCGGTGGTGGGTTCGATGTGCGTGAGCAAACTGCTTGTGCGCTGGGAAAACGCTGGAAAAAAGCCGGCCTAAGCGCCATCCTTCGCGCTTTAAGCCGCCCCGCAGCGGCGCTCGACGCTCAAAGGAATTGCCATGCACGCCCAACCCCTCGCCCCCGCCGATTTCGAATTCATCGACGAAACCCTGCTCAAGTACGGTGACGATCACTCGGTGCTGAACCTGGCCGAACTCGACGGCTACTTCACTGCGCTGGTCTCAAGCCCGGCACAAGTGGACGTCGCTGAGTGGTTTCCGGCGATCTGGGGTGGGCAGAACCCGGACTGGGAAAGTGTGGAGGAGGCCCAACGTTTTCTCGAACTGTGCGTGCGCCATATGAATACCCTGGCCGCGCAGTTGGCAACCGACGCGCAAGGCTTCAAGGCTCGCTTTGATGACACGGAGCATCAGGGCCACGTCGTCACCCTGGCGGAGGAATGGTGCTTTGGCTATATCCGTGGCGCCGCGATCGGCCACTGGCCCGAATTGCCCGCCGAACTGGCCGGGCAACTGGAGAAAATTTCTTGGTGCGCCGAGCAGGACAACTTCGAATTGCCGGCGGACCTGGATGTAAACGCCCATCAACAGCGGGTCAGCGCAATCGAACCGGCTGCGCGGGCGCTACATGATTACTGGTTGAGCAAACGCTGAGCCGGGCTTATTTGAAGTCCAGGTCAAACGCCTGATAGAACGCGTTGCCGGTGTTGGCCACGATCCACATCAACACCACCACGTGGCGGCCTTTTTTGCCCTTGGGCAAGGTCACCTGGTGCTCGACCCTGGCTTTCATTTCGTCGGCGTGCTGGTAATACGGCACCTGGGTGTAGAAGTCTTCAAAGAATGGTTTTGCCTCAAGCTGGGCGCGGCTGATGCGCTGCTTGGGGTCCCAGCCATCCTTGGTGATGAGCCAGCGATAACCCCGGGTGACGTGGGCAGCGGTGTATTGCCACTGCACCTTGAACACCTGGCCGGCCTCGACATTGAGCAATGGCCAAGTGAACGGGGTGTTGAGCTTTTTGCTCATCTCCTCATCGGTGAAGTTGATGCAATCGCGCTCATCGGTTTTGCCGCCGCTCAGGATGTGCCCGTCGGCCGGCGGCGTGACGCTTTGATCATCGGTTTGATAAGGCGCAGGGAAAGGCCCGGCGGTGAGTGCCGGGAAGTTCTTGCCGCCTTCCATTTCATTGACCTGCCAGTTGCCCAGCAGCCCACGTTCTACCGCCACCGAGCCTCGGCTGGCGGGGGTCACGACACGGCCGTGCCTAAGTTGCGTCTGAGGTTTGTTCATTTCATTCACTCCTTGATTGAAAGCGCCCCGTCATGGGGCGTGCCTCGAACTTACCGTGGTGGGTTTTATTGTCCAATCGATGCTTCTTTCGGAACATTCGTACAGCGACGCCGTTTCGCGGCGTAAAGGCCGTTGTCCTGCAACGCAAGGGTTGTTTGTCCTACCCGGCTGAGGGCAGTAAGGCTACACGCCCTGTCCGCGAGTTGATCACGCCGTAATACGCGCCGTACAACGATCCCTGCTCGACAAGCGTGGCGTGTTTGGCTGATTATTCGGGTCCGCCCGTCGGCCACTCCACACCACCTTGCCTTGATCAGGAGCCTTGTACCTTGAGTTCGCAGAAAACCGTGACCGTGACACCGCCCAATTTCCCCCTGAACGGCAAGGTCGCTCCTCCCGGCTCCAAATCCATTACCAACCGCGCCCTGTTGCTGGCGGCGCTGGCCAAGGGCACCAGCCGTTTGAGCGGCGCGCTGAAAAGCGATGACACCCGCCACATGTCGGTGGCCCTGCGCCAGATGGGCGTGACCATCGATGAGCCGGATGACACCACCTTCGTGGTCACAGGCTCCGGCAAACTGCAATTGCCCGCACAGCCGTTGTTCCTCGGCAATGCCGGCACCGCCATGCGGTTTCTCACGGCGGCCGTGGCAACGGTCGAAGGCACCGTGGTGCTGGACGGCGACGACTACATGCAAAAACGCCCGATCGGCCCGCTGCTGGCCACCCTTGGCCAGAACGGCATCCGCGTCGACAGCCCCACGGGTTGCCCGCCGGTGACCGTGCACGGCGTGGGCAAGGTCCAGGCCAAACGCTTTGAAATCGACGGCGGTTTGTCCAGCCAGTATGTGTCGGCCTTGCTCATGCTTGCCGCCTGCGGCGAAGCGCCGATTGAAGTGGCGCTGACCGGCAAGGACATCGGCGCCCGTGGCTACGTGGACCTGACCCTGGACTGCATGCGTGCCTTTGGCGCACAGGTCGAAGTGGTCGACGACACCACCTGGCGCGTCGCCCCCACCGGCTACACCGCCCATGACTACCTGATCGAACCCGATGCCTCCGCTGCAACGTACCTGTGGGCCGCTGAAGTGTTGACCGGCGGGCGCATCGACATCGGCGTGGCGGCGCAGGACTTCACCCAGCCGGACGCCAAGGCCCAGGCCGTGATCGCCCAGTTCCCGAACATGCAGGCCAACGTGGTCGGCTCGCAGATGCAGGACGCGATCCCGACCCTGGCAGTCTTGGCCGCGTTCAATAACACCCCGGTGCGCTTCACTGAACTGGCCAACCTGCGCGTGAAGGAATGTGACCGGGTGCAGGCGCTGCACGATGGCCTCAACGAAATTCGCCCAGGCCTGGCCACCATCGAAGGCGACGACCTGCTGGTCGCCAGCGACCCTGCACTGGCCGGCACCACGTGCAACGCGCTGATCGACACCCATGCCGACCACCGCATTGCCATGTGCTTTGCGCTGGCCGGGCTGAAGGTCGCGGGAATCCGCATTCAAGACCCGGACTGCGTGGCCAAGACCTACCCTGAGTACTGGAAGGCCTTGGGCAGTCTTGGGGTCGCACTGAGCTACTGAAGCAGCAGCGCCGGAATGGGGAGGGAATGCACATGACGATTCGCCCGCCCTGCCCACCCGGCGCCTGCGTCTGCGACCGCGAGCAACTGCTGCAAGCGCCCGACGCCGACGTGCGCATTCTTCACCTGACACGCCAGGAAGAAAAACGCCTGCTCGAGCGCCTCGAAGACCTCAAAAGCCTGCAAGACCTGGAACACATGCAACAGCGGATGTACGAGCAATTGGGCATCCGCGTACACGTCGCACCGGGCCACACCGAGGTCAAGAGCATGCGCGGGATTCAGATCGTCATCGACGACCTGCCGGGCATGTGTCGCAAGACCCGGCAATCAATTCCCGCAGCGATTCGTCGCGGCATGGAAAAACGCCCGGAGATTGCCTACCGCTTGCTCGATGCCCACGACCTGTTTCGCGAAGGCTGAATCACCCGGCCACGGTTTCGTCCTCAAACAGGCCCTGCCCCACGACCTTCGCCGCCTGTAAATGCGCTTGCGCCCCCCCGCTCTCGGATTCCAACAGCAGCGCGGACGTCACCACCTGAGCACCGCAATAATCAAAAATCCCGTAGTCAATTTGCGTGCGCATCGCCTGGGTGTACCCGTGGCGGTCGAACGCACTGTGATCCGCCGCGCCGAGGGCCAGCAGGTGCACCTGCAAGTGCCGCAGTTTCTTCACCACCGGCGTATCGGGACCGTAGTCGATGGCCCAGCCGTTGACGAACACGCGGTCGATCCAGCCTTTGAGCAAGGCTGGCAGCGACCACCAATAAATCGGGAAGGCGATAACCAGCGCGTCGGCGCGGTCGATGCGTGCTTGTTCAGCGAGGATGTCGGCCGGGGGCGTGGCTCGGGTGCGGTGCACACGGTGGTCGGCAGCGGTGTAGCGCGGGTCGAAACCTTCGGCGGCGAGGTCGGCGATCTCGAACGTGTGGCCGGCGGCAGTCAAGCCTGCCGCCACTTGCGCGGCGAGGCTGTGGGTGAGCGATTGCGGGTCGTGATGAGCAACAACGATCAGAGCGTGCATGACATTGACTCCCTT